>JAYVNA010000683.1:0-10373 GCA_043758715.1 Archangium sp. | reverse complement strand
TCGCTGATGCCCGTCGCCCTTCAGCTGATGTACGCCCCGCTGGCTGACGATCTGCGCGACGGCGCGCGGCGCACGATCGACGGGTTGGTGCGCAAGGGCGGCATGGTGATCGCCGGGCTGTCGATTCTGGCGCTGGCGGGCGCGGTGGGGTTGCCCGGGGTGTTCGCGCTCTCGCTGCTGGTGTGCGCGGGCGTCGGCTTCGCGTTGTTCAAGATTCGCCCACGGTACGTCGAGGCGGTGCACGCGCGCGTGGCCGGCCTCGAGGCCGAGGGTGGCTTCGAAGGCGAGGAGCGGCTGCTGGGGGAAGCGATCAACTCGGCCTCGCCCGAACACGCCCTTCGCGCGGCCGATCTGCTCGAGCGCACCGGGCTCATCAACGAGGGGCACGTGCGGCAGTTGCTCGCGCATCGGCAGGAGCGGGTGCAGGAGCGCGGCGTGACCCTGGCCGACTCGTTGCGCCTGCCCGCGTTGGCCAGGCCGCTGGAGGCGCTCATCGTGCAGGGCAGCCGGCGTCCTCGCGATGGCGCGATCTGGGCGTTGGCGCGGCTCGCTCCCGATCGGGCGCGCGTGGTGTTGCCGCCCTTGCTCGTGCAGGCGGACATCGGCGTGCTCACGGCGGCCATCGGCGGCCTGCTGATTCTCGAGGGGCCCAAGCACCCCGACGCGCGCAAGCTGCTCGATGGGCTGCTCGCGCGTGGCATCGACGCGCCTCCGGCTGAACGGCGAGAGATGGCGCGGCTGCTCGGCAGGCTCGGTCAGGCCGGCGTCGACCCGCAGCTCTCGCGCGCGCTGGTGGCCTACCTCGATGACAGTGACGTCTCGGTGCGGCGCGTCGCCATCGAGGCCACCGGTGACGGCAGGTACGTGGAGCTGGCGCCGCGGTTGCTTCGGTATCTGTCGTGGCGTGACGATCGCCGGGTGGCGCGTGGGTCGCTGGCGACGTTGGGTGACGCCGTGGTGCCGCTGCTCGCCTCGGCGCTCGATGATCGCAGCCGCTCGCGCTCGTTGCGCCTACAGCTGCCGAGGGTGCTCCGGTTGATTGGCACGCAGGCGGCCCTCGACGCGCTGCTCTTCTCGAACGCGTACGACGATCCCTCGCTCCATTACCGGGTGGGCATCGCGCTGGCGCAGTTGCACGACGAGCACCCGGAATTCCCCATCGACGAACAGCGCCAGCTCGAAGCGTTGCGCCGGCGGCGCGAAGGCTCGCTCGCGCTCATCGAGCCCTATCGTGATTGCCGGGCGTCGCTGGGCGAAGACTCGCTGCTGACGCGCGTGCTGGCCGATCGCCTCGATCAGGCGATGGAGCTGAGCTTCTGGTTGCTGGGCCTGCGGCGCGACGCCAGGGGTCTGCGGCGCGCGCACACGCTGTTGCTGGGCTCGGACACCCGGCGCCGGGCCTGGGCGATGGAGTTGGTCGACAACGTGGTCAGCCCGGAAGAACGCGAGCTGGTCGCTCACCACGTCGACTCCCACCACCGCACGCTACCGTTCGGGGCGGCGGCGCGGCTGGCCGAACACCTGCCGGAGTTGTGCACCTCGGACGATTTCATCTTGAAGGCCTGCGCCCGTCAGCTGGGCCGTGGGATGGGCGCGTGGACCGCCCCTCATCGGGAGGACGACATGAACGAGACGACGGTGAAGCGGCTCTTCGCACTCGAAGGCGTGGAGATCTTCGCGCGCAGTGACGTGGACGACGTGGCGGCGGTCGCCGCGGTCGCGAAGGAACTGACCTTTCGCAAGGGCGCGCAGGTGTACTCGGAAGGTGATCCCGGCGACGCGCTCTACGTGATCGTCGAGGGCGCGATGGAAGCGCGGCGCGACGGTGAAGTGGTGCTGCGCATGAAGGCGAAGGAGTCGTTCGGCGAGACGTCACTGTTCGATGGCGCGCCGCGCATCAACGAAGTGGTGGCCACGATGGACAGCAAGGCGCTGGTCATCGATCGCCGCGACTTCCTGGATCTGCTGGCCGATCGCCCTGAGTTGCTCGCCGGCATGTTCCGGGTGTTGTCACGGCAGCTCAAGACGATGGTGGTCGAGGTCGCGTCCCGGCGATCGACGGGGGAACACGCGGCCGTGCTTGGGCCGCCGGTCCCCTAGCCGTATCGAATGGGTCGCATCGAGGGCATGCAGTTCACCGACGAACGGTATTTCGGCCCGTTCCCTGAGCGCGGTACTAGCGTGCGGAGTTTCCAAGTGAAGACCATCGCCCTCATTGCGCGGCCGAAGAAAGAAGAGGCAATCGCCGTCGCGCGTGAGCTGATCGCCGCGTTCCCCGATCGACGTTTCCTCGTGGAGCCGCACCTGGGCGAGCCGCTCGGCATGGCGCCCACCAACAACGACGAGATCTGCCAGACGGCTGAGTTGGCGATCGTGCTCGGTGGTGACGGCACCCTGATTCACGGCGCGCGTGTGCTGCGAGGGCGCCCGGTGCCGATCCTCGGAGTGAACCTCGGGGCACTCGGCTTCATGACCGAGATCCCGGTGGCCGAAGCCGTCAGCACGCTGCGCCAGGTGCTCGAGGGCAAGGCGATGATCGACTCGCGCATGAAGCTCGATTGCCGGCTCTATCGCGAAGAAGAGCTCATCCTCGAAGACGAGGTGCTCAACGACGTCGTGATCAACAAGAGCGCGCTCGCGAAGATCTCCGCGCACGAGACGTGGCTCGATGGTGCGTTCGTCGCCACCTACCTCGCCGACGGCGTCATCTTCAGCACGCCCACCGGGTCGACCGCCTACTCGCTCTCTGCCGGTGGGCCGATCGTTCATCCCTCGGTCGACTGTGTCGTGGTGACGCCCATTTGTCCGCATGCGCTCACGCAGCGGCCGATCGTGGTGCCCGGCGACCAGGTGATGTCAGTGCGGCTCGCGAGCGATCTGCAGGACGTCTACCTGACGGTCGATGGCCAGGTCGGGCACGCGCTGAAGAAGGGCGATCGCATCGAGGTGCAGAAGTCGGCGCACCGGCTGCTGCTCGTGAGAAATCAGAAACTCGATTACTTCGCGATCCTCCGCCAGAAGCTCCACTGGGGCGAGCGTTAGCCCTAGCTCAGTAAGGCAGGGCGCCCGAACCGCCGGCAGCAAACGCGAACGCGCCCAGGTCCGCTTTCCCGCCCCGCAGCCGAGCCCGTCCCGCTGAATCCTTACTGCTCGCCGTGATCACCGACGTGTCAGCCGCGCCGACCGCGAGGGATCGTTCACTGAGCAGGTAGGGCTCGCTGCCGGCCATCACGAAGCCCGCAGCCGCGAACCTATTTCCGGTGCCGCCGAGTGACTTGCACCACTCCGGCAACAGCGAGTTCGAGATCGTGAGCGTGGCGGGGTGCGCTGGGAAATTGAACACGCACGCAGCGCCTTCCGCGCGCTCAGAAATGATCGTGTTGGTGATGCTCACCATCGGCGCCCGCGTGGTGGTGGCCGCGGCATGCAGCGCGCCCCCCGCCGAACCATCACCGACCACCTTGTTGTCCGCGATGGTGCAGCCGAAAACCTCGAGCTTCGCCGCTTCCTTTACCTTGATTCCGCCGCCTTCAACTGCCGCGTTCTGAATGACCGTGGAATCTTCGAGCCTGAGCTCTCCCACGCCATCGACGAGAATCGCGCCGCCCTGACGCCCGGTGTTCGCCTCGAAGCGGCAGCGCGTGACCTTCGCCTTCCCGTCGCGCACGTAGAGCCCGCCGCCGCCGTACAGGGGCGCCTTGTTGAAGCGCAGGGTGCAGTCGGTGAGCTCCAGCGCTCCCTCGATCAGGCAGACCGCGCCGCCGGCTTCAGACGCATTGCCACCGACCATGATGAAGCCGGACAGCCGCACCAACCCGTCGGTCGTGATGCGCACCACCGACCCGCCGTGCACGCCGTCGAGCACGACCTGCCCCATGGCGAGCAGCGTCACCGGCCTGGTGATCTCGAGATTGACGGTGTACCGGCCCGCGGGGACCTTCACCGTCTCGTTGGCTTTCGCGTCGCGAACGGCTTGAGCGAGTTCCATCTCAGTTACCGATGTCGACGCCCTGATAGAGCTTGGTGAAGTCGGTGAGCTTCATCTTGAAGATGCCGTCGTCCTTGCCATCGCTCCCCGGCTCGTTGTTGCCCCAGGGGTTGCGCAGCTGAACGTACTTGGTGCCGCCTTCTTCGAGCGCGCCGAGCACCGTGTAGACGTGCCACGCGTGCACGCCGGTGCCGCTGTAGTTCACGCCCGCGTCCTCGCCGAACGTCGGAGAGGTCATCGCCCGGTGATTCGAGGCGCCGTTCTTGATGTTGGTGAAGAGCACGTTCTCGTCGGTGTACTTGTTGGACGAGTAGGTGGTGCTCTTGCCGGTGAGCGCTGCAATCACCTCGCCAGGGTAGCCGCCGTTGCCCATGGGCTCGTAGCCGCCCTTCCACTGCGCCCAGGCCTTCTCGAGCAACCCAACCCAGAGTTCCTTGCCGTCGCGGGACTTCGCATAGCGCGCGCCGCCGAAGCTGGTCTGCGGGAGATCCTTGTCGATGGTGACGTCGACCGGCTTCATCGTGCCGGAGGCGCTCTTCTCGTAGAAGCGCACGGTCACGGTGCCGTCTGCGTTTTCCTTCATCGCGTTCTTGATGGTGTCGGGGTTTGCCTGCGCGACGGCCGAGAACGCGCTGACGAGGAAGCAGTTGGCGATCGAGCCCTGCACGACGTCATCGAAGCTCACGCCATCGACGAAGAGCTTTCCGTCCTGAACCGGCTTCCACGAGATGTCGGTGGCGTGCTTGGTCAGCACCGCCGGGTCGTCGATCGATCGGGGCGTCGCAGGCGCGGGGGGCTGCGTCACCGTCGCGGTGCCGAGGAAGCGCTGCAGATCACTCTTCGCGGTGCCGCCGAACTTGTCGCCGTGCTGGGTGAGGAACGCCTGGAGCTCGGCCTTCGTCTCCGCCGTGAGCGGTTGCGACCTGGCCTGCGTGATCAGCGTCTGGACCTCTTTGATCGACACCGTGTTGTCGCGGAGGGCGCGGGCGATCGAATCGCCGATCTTCGTAGGCATGGGGTGGGGCTCCCGGGGAGGGTGGCGAAAATAGCAGCAGGTCTTCATGAGGGCGTTTGCCTTCTGCCCTCACTTCTTCGCGTTTGAATGCTTGAACACATTGTCGCACCTCGCTCCCGGTGAGTTGCGTCAAGAGCAGCTACAGTGCGCCGCCCCATGCGTCGCGTCGTGTTGCTGAGTTTTTTCGGACTGTTGAGCGCCTGTCCGGGTCCCGTCGAAAATCCTCCTGCGAGCCGCTGCGCCGGCGTGCGGTGCATGGGCACCCAGCTCTGCAACGAACTCAACGGACAGTGCGAGGTCGGCGTCGTCGATGCCGGTCGCGACGCCGGAACTGACGCGGGCCAAGATGCAGGTCAACCCGATGCGGGCCGCGACGCCGGGATCGATGCGGGGGTCGACGCCGGCATCGACGCGGGCGCGCCTGATTCGGGGATTCCTGATGCGGGACCGGCGATCGACGCCGGGTGTGGCTCTGATCTCGAGTGCTCGGGCATCGAGCACTGCGACCCCACCACCCGCAACTGCGTCGAGTGTTTCTCCGACGCGCAGTGCCTCTCGTCGGTGGTGCCGATCTGCGACCTTCGCATCACCCGCTGTGTGGGCTGCGTCAGCAACGCCCACTGCCTCAACCCGCTGCCGATCTGCGACCCGACCCAGCAATGCGTGCCCTGCAACACCAGCGCAGAATGTGGCCAGGGCCGCGAGTGCTCGTTTGCCACTGGCCAGTGCGATCCGCTCAACGACACCTGCGCCACGGCTCGCGCGATTCTGCCCGCGGGCACCGGCACCAGCTCGCTGTCGGCCGAGCCGGGACAGGCGATCGACGACACCGCGGGCTCCTGCAACGCCACCGGCCCCGAGCTCGTCTACAGCTTCACCACCACGTCGGTGCAGAGCCTGACGGTCTCCGTCACGCCCTCCTCCGGGAGCAGTGCCCGCCCGGTCGTCTACCTTCGCTCCGCCTGCAGCACCGGCCAACTCGCCTGTGATGCTCCGGTGAGCGGCGCCGCGGGGCTGGCTGTTCCTTCAATGGCCGTCGGCGGCTACTTCCTCTTCGTGGAAACGGCGAACGGCGCCCCCGGCCGGGTGACATTGACGGTGTCGTTGCAGCCGCCGCCGACGAGCGCCACCAATGACAGCTGCGCCGGGGGCACCGCGCTCTCCGTCAACGGGGCCAGCGTCACCCGATCGGTCGTGGTCGGGAACACCACGATCGCGACCAACGACAACACCACCGAGCCGTCGTGCAGCGCCACCGCCCGCAGCGCCGGGGCCGATCTCGTCTACGCGTACACGCTCACCACCCGCAGCAACGTCACCGTCATCGCGCGCCCGATCTCGGGCTCCGCCCTGCATCCGGTCGTCTCCATTCGTTCCCCCTGTACTTCGCCCAACGTCGAGAGCGCCTGTCAGGCCGCTTCTGCCGCGGTGGCCGTGCAGGCGAGCGTGCCGGGGCAGCAGGCGGGCACGTACTTCGTCACCGTCGATTCAGCCGACGGCACCACGGGCGCCTTCCAACTCGAGGTGAACGCCAACCCCACGGTCGACAACGACAGCTGCGGTGCACCCGCGCCGCTCGTCTTCAACGGCACCACCGCCAACGCCGTGGGAGACACCACCTGGGCCAGCAACGGCAACGTGCTGGGTGATCTGACGCCCAGCTGCAGTGATTCCGCCCGAGGCACCGGGCGCGACGTGGTCTTCAGCTACGTGCTCGGCGCCCCGGCCGACGTGACCATCGCCGTCACGCCGACAGGCCCGAGCGCCACGTATTTTCCGGTCGTCTCCGTGCGGTCGGCCACCTGCGCTGATGGAACGCGAACTGCCGAGCGAGGCTGTGTTTCTCCGCTGGCCGCCGTCTCCGGCACCCTCTCGCTGGTGAACCAGCCCGCGGGCACGTACTTCGTCTGGGTCGACTCGGCGGCCGACAGCAGCGGGCCGTTTCAGCTCGAGGTGGTGACCGCGGCGCCCACGCCTCCGCCGGCGAACGACTCGTGTGCCTCGCCTGAGACGCTGGTCTTCACCAACGGCGTGGCCGCGGTCAGCAGTTCGACCCTGCAGGCAGCCAACGACAACTATGCCGGCGACGTCTCGCCGACCTGCAGCCCGAGCGCGAAACAGAGCGGCCGCGACGTGGTGTACCAATTCACGCTCACCCAACCGCAAGACGTGAACCTCGCGCTCACGCCTGCGACGGGGTCGTCACTCATTCCCGCGCTCTATGTGCGCCGCACCAACTGCACGAGCCAGTTGTTGTCCGACGAAGTGGTGTGCCTCAACCAGGTCGGAGGCGTGACCGCCCCGCTCACCAACCTCGCCGCCGGAACCTACTTCGTCTTCGTCGATTCTTCGGGCGGGACCTCGGGCGCGTTCGGTCTGCGCGTGACGCTCAGCGCGCCCACTCCCGCACCTGCGAACGACACTTGTGCGGGTGCACAATCGCTGGTCTTCGTGAACGGGGTGGCGACGGCGTCCGGCAGCACGTTCGGTGCGAGCAACTCGAACTCGCCCACCGACAACGCGCCCGCCTGCGGCACCGACTTCCTGCCCCGGCGCTTCGGCCGCGATCTCGTCTACTCGTACACCCTGGCCACCGCGCAGGACCTGGACATCACCGTCGCTCCTTCGGCCGGCAGCGGCCTGGTGCCCACGCTCTACGTTCGCGCGCCCACCCAGTGCGCCAGCTTCAGCGCCGGCTTCGAACTCGCCTGCGTCGCGGAGTCGGTGGTCAAGCCGCTGCGCATCACGCTCCCGAACCAACCCGCGGGGACGTACTTCCTCTTCGTCGACTCGAACTCCTACGCGACCGGAGCGTACACGCTGAACGTCACCCGCCGGGCAGCCACCTTGCCGCCGTCCAATGATTCCTGCTCGGCGCCCATGACGATCATCGCCGGACCTGCGGGCGTGACGGGTGACACCACCGCGGCGACCGATACGTACTCGGCGCTCACCTACTCAGCGGCATGCCGCGGCCGCGGCTTCTTCGACGCGCGCGATCTCGTCTACCAGTACACCGCGGCGGCCACGGGCACGGTCACCGCCACGGTTTCCCCCGAAGCGAGCTTCGACGCCGCGTTGTTGTTGCTGCAGCCGACCTGCGGCGCCGCGCAATGCGCCCGCTTCGCCGATGGTGCGGGGCCCGGCGTTCCGGAGGCCTTCTCATTCGCGGTCACCGCGGGGCAGACCTATTTTCTCGTGGTCGACAGCTACAACCGGGAGATGCCGAACACCTTCGGCCGCTTCAGCCTCAACGTTCAGTAGTGAGGCGGCCGCTCATGGATGCTGGCGTCGACGATCCCGGGATCGTTGCCCAGCTTCTCGCGCACCACGCGGTACGCGTCCTTGAGGGCGTCGAGCTCTTTCTGCTGGCGCCACATCACCTCCGACAAGTCGGACACCATCTTTTCGAGGTGGGCGCACTTCACTTCGAGGTCTGCGAGCCGGGTCTCGGACATGGCGCGCGATCGTTATCAGCGGGAGGCCGCGGGCGACAGCTGCAAGCCCGAAAATGGTCAGCCTGAATGCCAGTTTTGGCGGGTGATCGTCCCAGTCGACGCGTGCAGGGGAGGTCGTGGCGTGTTAGTGCCACTCATTCGATCCCCGTTTCCCCGAGCGCCCCTCAGTGACCGACTCCGCTGTGACTCCCGTTGTGACGCCGTTGCCCCCCGACGACGGTTCCTGGCTCAAGACGCTGAAGTCTGACGTTCAGCCGATGACGTTCAAGAAGGGCCGGCAGTACGCCGAAGCGCGCCGGGTTTCAGGCCTCTCTCGCACCGACGTTGGCATCGCGGCGACCGTGGCGGGCAGTGAAGGGCAGAAGTACCAGGTTCAGCTCGCGCCCCTCGAAGAGGGTGGCCTCGAGTCGATGTGCAACTGCGAGTCGTGGAACAAGTACGGCGCGCACTGCAAGCACGTGGTGGCCGCAGGTCTCGTCTATCTCGCTCGCGTCCGCGCCAAGGCCGAGAGTGAGGCACTCGCCGCGAACCCGGCCCCCGCGAACGATCAGGTCTCTGACGACACGGCAGAAGGGGCCGCCCCGGCTGACGCGGTGCCGCTCCCCGCGTTGGCCAAGCTGGAAAACTGGTTGGGCCTCTCGGCGCTGCCGGACATCGAGTTCCACTACCGCCTGACCCCCACGCCTTCTGCCACCGGTGGCCGGGTGTGGATCATCGATGTGCGCCGCGCCGATCAGGCGGCCAAGGGGCCGGTGCAGGTCAAACGCATTCTCACCGCGGGCACGCGCATCGCCCCTGCCGACGAGCGGGTGCTCTCGAAGCTGGCCGACCACGAAGTCCGCTACGACTCGAAAGTGGTGCTCAACGACGAAGAGCTCGCCGACCTCTTCGACGTGATGCGCCAGCGCCGGGTGGTGTACCGCGGCACCGCGTTGCAGTTCCCCGCCGAGCCCGCGCGCCCGATCATTCGCCTGCACAACGCGCCGGACGGAGCGGTCGCGCGCATCGAGATCGCGCTGCCCGACGAGTCTTCGGTGCCGCTCAAAGAAACGGTGATCCTCTGCGGTCAGCGCACCTGGGCGTTGATCGGCCAGAACGCGTACGTGCTGGAGCCCGACTTCCCGCCGCGCCTGCTGCGCAAGTGGCTGCTCGAGCCGTCGATGTCGTTCCCGCCCGCGCAGCTCGATCGGGTGCTCTCGTTCTTCGCAGCGCACCTGCCGCGGTTCCGGCTCGCGCTGCAGGCCGATGGCATCGAGGTCGATGACACCACCCAGCCCCAGTTCCTCTTCACCGTCGAGGGCCGGGCCGACTTCGTGAAGGGCCAGTTGGCCGCGCGCTACGGCAAGGCAGTGACGGTGCCGGTCTCGGCCAGCGCCGCCCACCTCGGCTACGCCAGCGGGTTGACCGAAGAAGGCCGCAAGCTCTACCTGCGCCAGGAAGTGGGCGAGCGCTCCGCCGCCCGGGAGTTGCTCTCGCGCCGCTTCCGCTTCGACGAAGCGACGATGTCCTTCGAGGCCTCGGGTGACGCGGCGATCGACTTCTGGGGCCGGGGCCGCAGCGAGCTTCCGAAGGAATGGGAGATCTTCGCCGCCTCACCTCCGAAGGTGACGATGCGCGCGAAGCTCAAGCCGAAGATCCGCGTCCACATGACCGCGGTGAACTGGTTCGATCTCGACGCCGAGTTCACCTCTGAAGATCAGAGCGTCGACCTGGGCGCCGTGCGCATGTTCCTCGAGACGGGCCGCAAGTTCATTCCCCTCAAGGACGGCAGCTTCGCCGAGGCCGACGTCGAAGAGCTCAAGCGCGTCGCCACCCTGCTCGAAGAAGCGGGCGCGATGCCGGGCAAGACCCGCACCCGCCTGCCGCTCTTCCACGCCACCGCGCTCGATCTGCTCGCTACCCTGGGTGACGT
>JAYVNA010000682.1:0-10379 GCA_043758715.1 Archangium sp. | reverse complement strand
CCACGTCGCGCAGCACCGAGATGAAGCCCGAGTTACCCAGCGCCGCGCGCCACTGAAAGACGCCTTCGGACAGCTCGACCTCGACGTCGGGGTTCTTCACGTAGCCGCGAATCTGGCCGTCGGCCGCCGCGTCGACGAAGAAGCCGCGCATCGGGCCATCGCACTCGAGCTGCAGGTTGATGCGCGTCTCGCCCTTCTGCAGCGAGGCCATCAACGCAGCGCCCACCAGCCCTTGAGCGAAGAGCGCCGCCGAGGCCGTCTTGAGGTGGTGCCGGGCCCGCCCTTCACGCGCAGTCTGAGTGAGCACCGCGACCGAGATCTTCAAGTTGCTGTCCTGCAGGAGGGCTCGGGCGATCGCGTCAGCCATGGTGCGTGCTACCTCACACAAAAGAAAACGGGGCGGGGGGCCAAAGCCCTCCCGCCCCGCGAAACGACGAACCCGACCTTACTGGCAGAGGCCCGTGGTCATGTTGCAGGTCTGACCGGTGCCGCAGGTCACGCCCACGCTGGTGCACTTGGGCACGCAGGTAGCGAACTGGTTGGTGCCCTCGCACGCATAGCCGTCGCGGCACATGCCGACGATGCCACCGTCCGACAGGGGGCCGCAGCCGCGCTCGCAGAACCAGCGAACGACCGGGGCGTTGAGCGAGTCGCGGCCGGCGAAGGCGGGCGAGCAGACGCCGCCCGTGCCGCACCAGGTGTCATCGCTCCAGGTGGCCGTGCACTCCGAGGTGCAGGCGCCGCCGAAGAAGCCGGCGTCCAGGCTCTCTTCGATGCACACGCCATTGTTCGGGGGCTGGCACGCGGTGTCCATTGCGCAGGGCGCTCCGGCTTCGCCAGGGCGGCCCGGGCCGGCGTCGAGCTGCGAGATGCTCTGGCCACCGTCCGGCAGGTCCTTGAGCAGGGTGCGCGGCAGGCAGATGCCGGTGGTCTGGCTGTAGCCCAGGCAGAAGTACTCAGGGCGGCACTCGGCGTCGGTCTGGCAGTTGTGGAAGCAGACGTTGTCGGCTTCGCCGATGTCGCCGAGCAGGAAGCTGCAGGTGTTGCCGGTGCCGCAGCTGCCGGGAGCCGGGGTCTCTTCGAACGCGCAGCGCTTGGTGCAGTAACCGCCGGTGTACGCAACGCCCTGGCCATTGGCCGCGGTGACGTCGGTCGCGGCCTTCTTGCAGAACGCCTTGACCCCGAGCTGCGAGTCACGAGCGGTCAGCACGATGGTCGAGCA
Source organism: Archangium sp. (assembly GCA_043758715.1). Lineage (GTDB taxonomy): Bacteria > Myxococcota > Myxococcia > Myxococcales > Myxococcaceae > Archangium_A. The sequence goes on along the minus strand of JAYVNA010000682.1, from coordinate 9,157 downwards.
GTCAGCGTTGGTGTTGCAGGCCGAGCCGACGCTGGCGACGCCAGAGTCAGGCACGCCGCACACGCCCGCCGTGCAGAGCTCGCCCATGGCGCACGCCACGCAGCGCACGTTGTTGAGGCCGCAGTTGCTGGTCGAGGTCGCCGAGAGCTGGCTGGGGCTGCAGGCGCCGCTGGGGAGCTGGCAACCGTCGCACGCCACGCCGCCACCGCCGGTGCCGGTGCCGCCGCCGGTGCTGCCGCCACCGCCGCCGCCGCCGACCGTGCCGCAGGTCGAGGTGGAGGGGTTACAGGTCGAGCCCGCCGCCGCGCAGTCGGTGCAGGTGTTGCCGGCCGAGCCGCAGGTGGTGTTGTTGTTGTTGTTCGGCTTCTTGACGCAGGCGTTCTTCGCGTCACAGCAGCCGTCGCAGTTCTGCGGGCCACACTTGGGGGGACTACAGGCGGGGGCGAATGCGACCACGAAGCCAACCAGGGCTCCGAGCGCGATGGCTCTAACGTTCATCGGTGTGACTCCGTACGGCGGTGGAACCAGCGCAGACCGGGCTCTGCTCTGATGTCGTGAAAGGTGTTGCGGTGAAAGGCGGCGCACAAAACAGAAAGCCGGCCGCTTCGTCAAGTGCTGACTCGAAGCGCCGGCTCGCTTCTGCCTTTCGGGGCAAAAGCCTACTTCAGCTCAGAATGGGATGTCATCTGCCGGAGGCGGGCCGCCCATGTCGTCCGGACCCGAGTCGTTACTGTTTCCACCCGCGGGGGCGGTCTCTGTCTTGGGCTGGTAACCACCCGCGCCCTCGGCCCGACCGGGGCCACCGCCGAGGAACTGCACGGTGTTGGCGACCACCTCGGTGGTGTACTTCTTCTGGCCTTCTTTGTCGGTCCACTCGCGGGTCTGCAGCCGGCCTTCCACGTAGCACTGCCGGCCCTTCTTCAAGTACTCGCCGCAGAGTTCCGCGAGCTTTCCCCAGACCACGATGCGGTGCCATTCGGTCTTTTCGACCTTCTGACCGCTGGTCTTGTCATTCCACGACTCGCTGGTGGCGATGTTGAAGTTCGCGACCGCCTGACCACCGGGCGTGAAGCGCACCTCGGGATCCTTGCCCAGGTTGCCGATGAGAATGACCTTGTTGATTCCGCCTGCCATGTGTTGCTCCTTTCGAGAACCACCCCGTTGCGGGGCGGTTGTGTGTGGAGCGCAACCTCTAGCATGGGCCACCGACATGTGTGCTGAGCGGGCGTCGTTCCGCGCATTTAGCCGCTGAACAAAGTGAGGGCGGAAGGCAAACGCCCTCATGATCAACTGATCAGCTTCACCCGCCGGGCGCGGTCGAGGTGCTGGAGCTGCTCGGCTGCGGGCTGATGGGCGGCATCGCCACCACCGCGGGAACGCCCGGCGCCTTGGCCTCGGCGATCTTCAGAGAGAGCGTGGCCTCGAGGGCCTTCGCGAAGGCCACCATCGACGGATCAGCGGCGCCTTGCGACTGGCGGAGCACGCCCCACAGCGGCGCCTCGGGCTGGGCGGCCTTCACCATGCCGCGCACCAGGCTGTCGATCACCACCGGGCGATCGTTTTCGGCGGTCGACTTGAGCGCCAACAAGATTTCCTGCGGCGCGTCGGTGGCTACCACTGCGAGCTGCTCCGAGAGCCACGCCGAAGCGCGCTCGTCGCTGGCGTCGACGCGCACGAACTCGAACAACCGCGCGGCCGCGTCGACGTTGCCGGCCGAGGCGAGCTCGACCAGCGAGGGCAGCACGGGCAGATCGAACCCGGCTTCGGCGGAGGCCTTCTTGATGCGGCCGTACACGTCTTCACTGGCCAGCGCGCTGTCGAGCAGCGTGCGCACGTTGGCGCCCTCGCGGGGGTCGGACTGGTAGAGCGCGTCGGCGATGATCGCCCGCACCGCGGGGTCCTTCTCGCTGCGCCAGGCGGTGCGCAGCAGGGCCACGTTGCGCTTCTCGCCCTTCTGCGCGAGGCCCACGTAGGTCTGCAGCCGAACCTTCAGTTCCTCGAACGGGCCCACCACCGTGGGCGGCGTGAGGGCGGCGACGGCCGCCGAAGGACCACCGCGAGAACCAGAGGCCGCGATCGCCGCTCCGAGCGCGTCGATGTTCGGCACCACCGTGCCCGCGCGCCCGGTGAAGTCGTTGACCATGATGGAGAAGACGAACCGTTCTTTGCCGACCGATTCGACGTAGCCCGAGAGCGCCGACACCGTCTCGAGCGTGCCTGTCTTCGCGCGCAGCTTGCCGGCCGCGTCGGTGCCCTCGAAGCGGTACTTCAAGGTGCCGTCCTTGCCGGCGATGCCGACCGACGAGATGAATTCCGGCATCACCTGGAACTTGTCCATCATGTAGACGAGCAGCCGGGTGGTCTGCGCCGCGGAGAACCGGTTGGCGTCGTTCAAGCCCGAGCCGTTCTTCATCACGTAGGTGCCGCGCGGAATGCCGACCTCGCGCTCGAGAAAGTCTTCCACCACGTCGATGCCCTTGGCGTGACTGCCGGGCACGCCGCGGCCCTCGGCCCCCAGCGTCTTGATCAGCTGCTCGGCGATGAAGTTCGACGAGTGCTTGTTGAGCTTCTTGAGCACGATGTCGAGGGTGTCGCTCTGCGAGGTGTAGAGCAGCTTCTGGCCGTAGGGCACGAGGCCCCCGCGCAGCTTGCCCTTCACCTTGATGCCCCGCTGCAGCAGCAGGGCCTTGGTGGTGAAGCCGAAGTAGAGCGCGGGCTGGTCGATCTTCTTCCACGCCGACCACACGCCCTTGTCGGTGGGCACCACGCCGTTGGCTTCGATCTTCTGGCGAACGCGATCCTTGTCGACGGTCGAGGTCACCGTGAAGCGGCGCTGCGTCTTGGTACCGGTGGTGACGTCGCCTTCGACGACGAAGTAGTCAGAAGGCGGTTCAATCTCGATGCTCGCCTTACCGCCGGGGCTCTCCGCAGGGCGCAGGTAGACGCCCACGGTGTTCCAGTTGAGCGAGAGCGCTCCGGTGGGCGCCAGGTACGCCTTGTCGCCGTATTCCTGATCGAAGCCGGGGGCCGACCGCTCGCCGTCGAACCAGGAGTCGTCGACCACGATGTCACCGACCTCCTTGAGGCCTGCGTGCATCAGCTCGCTGACCATGCCGTAGAGGCGATCGGTGTTGATGCTCGGGTCACCCCGCCCGCGGATGTAGAGGGTCTTCGCCTTGCCGTCCTTGAACTCCTGATCGACGAGGAACTCGGTCTCGAAGCGGTACTCGGGCCCCAGGCGCGAGATGGCGGTGGCGGCGGTGAAGAGCTTCACGTTCGAGGCGGGGTTGAGCAGCTCGTCGGGGTCGCGCGAGAACACGATCGCCCCGTCCTCCAGGCTGCGCACCATCACGCTGACCCGCGCGTTCTTGAGGGTGGTGCGTTCGATGACCGATTCCATCGTCTTGCGCAGCGCTTCCCGTTCGGCAGAACGGGGCGCGGCAGCGAAGGCCGAAAGAGATGCGATGAAGAAGAGTCCTGCGAGTTGTCTGGAACGCATCGGGGTGAGTGGAGTTAACTGCGTTTCAGCGTCGGCGCGAAATGCTGGCGCCACTTTCCGGGAGGGACCCACACATGGCAGAGAACATCAAAGTGTCCGACATCATCCCCGCTCCACCGGAGCGCGTGTACACGGCGTGGCTCGATGCCGCTGAGCACACGAAGATGACCGGCGGTGCGGCGACCAACGAAGGGGATGGCCGGTTCACCGCATGGGATGGCTACATCACCGGAAGGACCGTGTCCGCCGTGCCGCACACCAAGGTGGTTCAGGCGTGGCGCACCACGGAGTTTCCCGACGATCTCCCCGACTCCGTTCTCAAGATTTCGTTCGAAGCGGCCGACGGCGGAACGAAATTGACCTTCGTGCACGAGAACATTCCGGCGGGTCAGGGCGACGCCTACGAGCAGGGCTGGCACGAGCACTACTTCGCACCAATGAAGAAGTATTTCGGCTCCCCGATGGAACAGGTGAGAGAGGTAGGCGAGCGGATCACGCACGCCATGGAAGACGTGACGGAGCAGTTCGAGGCCGCGACCGCAGACGCCATGCAGGTAGTTGACAAGGCCCGCTCTAACGCGCGCAAGCAGGCCGTGAAGGCGGTCAAAGCCGTGAAGCAGGTGCAGAAGAAAGCGTCGGCTCAGCTCAAGGCGGTCGGCAAGAAGGTGCAGGCGTTCGTGAAGCGCAAGCCTGCTCCTGCTCCTGCTCCGAAGAAGACGCCCGCCCGCGCGAAGGTGAAGGTGAAGGCCAAGCCCAGGTTGAAAGTGAAGGCGCGCGCGAAGCCGGCCCCTAAGAAGAAGGCCGCGGGCGCCAAGAAGAAGCGCTGAGGGTTATTTCTTCTTCCGTCGGGCCTGCTCCTCTTTGCCCTTCCGGGTGAAGAGGGGCCCCAGGGTGATGGCCGCCGCGGGCAGGAAGGTGGCCAAGCGCGCCACCGCTCCCCGCACGAACGGAATCGGCAGCTCGAGCGGCGCGTTCGGTAGCACCTCATCGATGATGGCTCGCTCGAGATCTTCCACGGTGAGCGCCCGCGGACCCGAGAACGTCATCGCGGCCTGCTCGTAGCCGACCTGCAAATCGAGCATCGGCGTCTGCACCGCGTCAGGCATCACCAGCGTCACCTTCACGCCCTGGGGAATGAGCTCCTGCGCCACGGCGAGCGTAAAGCCGCGCACCGCGAACTTGCTGGCGGAATACAGGCTCAGCCCCGGCACCGGCGCGAGCGACGCCAGCGAGCCGATGTTGATCACGTGCCCCCGGCCCTGCCCCACGAAGTACTTCCCCACCACGTTGACCCCGTGCATCACGCCCTTCACGTTGATGTCGAGGTGGCGATCGATCTGCGTGCCGTCGAGTTCCCACGACCAACCGGGGAGCAGGTAACCCGCGATGTTCATCAGCACGTCGAGCCGGCCGAAGTCGGCGAGGGCCTGATCCAGCGCGCGTTGCCAGTCGGCGCCGTCGCGCACGTCGAGTCTGCGGCGGTGCACCAGGGCCTCGCTCCAGCCGTCGGCTTTCGCCGCGCTCGAGAGGCCCTCTTCGTTGACGTCGGTCGCGAGCACCTGGTGACCCAGGTTCGACAACGCGCGGGTGAGGTGACGGCCGATGCCGCTGGCGCAGCCGGTGAGGAGAAAGACGTCGCTCATGCCTTCGGCTTGTACCCGTTGGCGGACGATTTCGAACCCGAGGTTTCGGCCCCTGTCACGCGACGCAGACCCGCGTCTCCTGCTACACGCGCCTGATGCTTCGTCGCTCGTGGATGTTCGCGTGGTGCATGGCGGGTCTGTGGGCCTGCACCGGGCCGTCGGGCTGTGCGTGCGGCGGCTTCACCCCGCTGCCCCAGGGCTCGTACACCGGCACCAAGATGAACACCGCGGGCGCCGCGCGGCTCTCGGCGCGGGGTTTCTCGAGCCTCAACGCGAACGCCTCGACCATCCTGTCCTTCTTCGCGCCCGGTGGCGTGATGCAGGTGCCGGTGCCGTGCACCATTCAGCAGACGAGCCTCGCGGGCATTCCGTTGGTGCGACTGGCGGTCGCCGACACCGGCAGCATCGGCTGCACCGCCGAGAGCTGCGGGCGAATGAACGGCGCGTGCGACCCGAACATCGACGTGGGCCAGGCGGTGACGATCACCTTCACCTCGCTCACCTTCGCGCCCAAGGGGCCCGACATTCTCGAGGCGAAGGTGACGGCCACCGTCACCACGGGCCCCATCCCGATCTCCTCCGCGGGCTCGAGCAACTCGCTGCTGTGCCTGTTCCCCGCCGGCCGGGCGAAGTTCACGGTCGATCTCGACACCGCGCGCGCGGCGCCTCCGAGCACCGACCTCAACCTCGACATCAAGTTCGCCATCGACACGAAGTGGGATCAGTTGCTCGCGCTGCAGGTCTCCGACATCGGCAACGCGCAGGCGTGCGCGGGCAGCGTGATGCCGCCCAACTGCATCGACCCGAACGACATGCAGATCCTCAACGAGGGCTGCTCGACGCTGAACATCGCGAGCATCGGGGCGGTGAAGTCGGTGATCATCAACCAGCTGACCGACTCGTTGAAGACGCAGATCACCGACGCGTTGGCTGAAGCGAACTGCGCGCCCTGCGGCCCTGCCGGCGAGTGCCCCTCGTTCGATGGTGGCGCGGGCGTGGCGACGTCGAGCTGCGAACCTGACGCCGGCGTGTGCCTCGACTCCGTCACCCACAAGTGCGTGCCGGGTTTGCTCGGCGCCGAAGGCCGGCTCGAAGTCGGCCAGGCCCTCGCGGCCCTCGGCGCCCAGGAAGGCGCGGCGATCGAGCTGTCGTTCGGCGCCGGTGGGAATTCGCAGGCCAGCGACGCCGGGCTCACCGTGGGCCTGCGGGGCGGCGCGAAGGAAGTCTTCGTAGCCGACTGCGTGGCCCCGGCGATGCGGCCGGCGCCTCCGACGCTGTCGTTGCCGGACTTCGATCTCGATGCGCCCGGGCCGTACGACGTGGGCATCTCGGTGTCGGGTCAGATGATCAGTGAAGTGCTCTTCCGCGCGCAGCAGTCGGGTGCGTTGTGCCTCGAGCTCGGGAACGAGACGGTGAGCGCGCTCGAGTCGAGCCTGCTCGCCACCCTGCTCCCTTCGTTAGGCAAGCTCACGGACGGGAAAAATGTGCCGCTGCGCATCGTGATTCGTCCGGTGAATCCACCGACGGCGGTGGTGGGCGAAGGCACCATCGACGCTGATGGCAAGCCGCTCGACCCGCTGGTGCGGCTTGATTGGCGTGGAGTGGAGATCGACGCGTACGCGCTCATCGATGATCGCCAGGCGCGGCTGTTCACTGTCGCCGCTGATCTCTCGCTGCCTTTGGGCGTGACGCTCGATGGGTGCTCCGGAGTGACGCCGGTGATCGGCAGCTTGATGGGCGCGGTCACCAACGTGCGGGTGAAGAACTCAGAGATGCTCGCCGAGCCGCTGAGCGTGCTGCAGAACCTGGTGCCTTCGCTGCTCACGCTCGCCGAGCCGCAGCTGGCGACCGGGCTGACGGGGTTCACCATTCCCGAGTTCAACGGGTTCCAGCTGCAGATGGTGGGGGCACGCGGCGTCGGCCGGGTCTCCGGCACGCAGACGTACAACCACGTCGGCCTCTACGCCGACCTGCTGTCCGGCGGCATGACCTGCAAGGCGAAGACGAAGCGCGTCTCGTCGGAGCTGGTTCGCTCGGCGCTGAAGTCGAAGGACGTTGCGACGCTCGAGGCGAAGGTCGGCGTGCCGTACTCGTGGCGCGTGGATCGCGGGCTGTGGTCGACCTGGCAGAAGGCCGATACGCGGGGGAACCTGGTGGTGCAGCACCCCCGGCTGCTGCTCGGCGGCGACCATGTGATCGAAGTGCGTACGGCTGAGGGCGAAGTGCAGCAGGTCGTCGTTCGCTGAAGAAGTCGACGGACTCGCCCGAAGGAACGTGGTGACCCGCCGCAGTCAGCGCAGCGCGGCGATCGCGGCCCGGTAATCGGCCTGCTTGAACACCGCATTCCCCGCGACCAACACGTTCGCCCCCGCCGCCACCACCTGCTTCGCCGTCGTCGCGTTGATGCCGCCATCGACCTCGATGTCGACCGCGTGCAGCCCCCGCGCATCGAGCATCGCGCGCAGCCGCCGAACCTTGTCGACCGTCGACGCAATGAACGCCTGCCCCCCAAAGCCGGGGTTCACCGACATCAACAACACCTGCGTCACCTCGGTGAGCACCTCTTCGATCGTGGTCAGCGAGGTCGACGGGTTGAGCACCACCGCCGGCTTCGCCCCCGCCGCGCGAATCTGCTGCAGGGTGCGATGCAGGTGCGGACACGCCTCCTGGTGCACGGTGATGATCGACGCGCCCGCCTTCGCAAAGTCGGCGATGTACTTCTCGGGTTCGACGATCATCAGGTGAACGTCGAGTGGGAGCGTGGTGGCCTTCCTGACCGCCTCCACCACCAACGGACCGATGGTGATGTTGGGCACGAAGCGCCCGTCCATCACGTCGACGTGCACGTAGTCAGCCCCAGCCGCCTCGATGGCCTTCACCTCATCGTGAAGCCGGCCAAAGTCCGCCGAGAGAATCGACGGCGCGATGCGCACGCGGTTGCTCATGCCCACCTTGGTACCCCGGGCAGGCGATCCTTGCATCAACATACAGGGCGGTTGCTCCCATAGCCCCGAGGGAGGAACATCGCGCCCGTGGATCACGACAAGGATGAGCCGACCAAGCCGTCGATGTCCCCCCTGAAGCAAGCCCTCCGGCGCGTCGACAAGCTCCAGGCGATCCTCGAGGTGGCCAAGGCGATGGCGGCGGCCCACAGCCTCGACGCCCTGCTCCCCCTGATTCTTCGGGAAGCGGCGCGCGTGGTCGAAGCCGATCGCTGCTCGCTCTTCATCCTCGATCGCCAACGCAACGAGCTGTGGAGCCGCGTGGCCCAGGGCGCCAAGCAGGAGATCCGCGTGCCGCTGGGCCAGGGCATCGCGGGCTCGGTGGCGCAGTCTGGCGAAGTGGTGAACCTGCGCGACGCCTACGACGACCCCCGCTTCAACCGCGACTGGGACGTCAAGACCGACTACCGCACCAAGGCCATTCTCTGCGTGCCGATGAAGGACACCCACGGCGAGGTGACCGGCGTCATTCAGGCGCTCAACGCGGTCGACGGCGCCTTCGACGATGAAGACGTCGAGCTGCTGATCGCGCTGGGCGGCCAGGCGGCACAGGCGATCGAAAACGCGATGCTGCACGAAGACATCAGCCGCCTGTTCGAGGGCTTCGTGCAGGCCTCGGTGATGGCGATCGAGTCGCGAGACCCGACCACCGCAGGTCACTCGGGCCGGGTGGCGTCGCTCACCGTCTCTCTCGCCGAAGCCACCGAGCAGACGCAAACCGGGCCGTTCAAGGAGCTGAAGTTCACCTCCGAGCAGATTCAGGAAATCCGCTACGCGTCGCTGCTGCACGACTTCGGGAAGATCGGCGTGCGCGAGCCGGTGCTGGTGAAGGCCGAGAAGCTGTATCCGCACGAACTCGAGGTGCTCAAGCAGCGCTTCGACATCGCCCGCAAAGATCGCCAGATGGCCTCGATGATGCGCCGCCTCGATGCGGTGAAATTGCGCGGTGATCGCGCCATCGAAGAGATCGAGGCCGAAGAGACCGAGCGGCTCACCCGGGAACTCAAAGAAGT
>JAYVNA010000681.1:0-3359 GCA_043758715.1 Archangium sp. | reverse complement strand
CCCGGTGATCCGGCATTGAACGGGATCTTCCGGTTCGTGTGGGCCCACTACGACGATCTTACGACTCACCACTTCAGGGGCGACGGTGCCTCCGCTCTCGGTCTCATTCGCTGCGCAAAGTTCCTCGAAACTGATCTGCCGTATGTCTGGACCGGACCCAATTGGGCGATTCGAATTCTCTCGACGCTGTTGGGCCTGCTCACTTTGGGACTGGCGAACCGACTCTGGGACCCTCCGCCTGAGTACTGGCCCTTTCCCAGCGGAGATGCGCCGGAAGTCCATACAGGGTGAACCAAGTGCTGCGGCGCTCGCACCCGTGCTCGAGTTCATCGTGCACGACGTCGAGGTTCTTGAGACCGAGGAACGTGAACCGTCACGCGCTTTCGTTTGCCGACCCGAATCGCGATCACCAGGTCAGCGACGAACCACCTGGCTCCTTCAGGAATGAACGCAGGGAGAGATATGCAGCGAATTTGGCGCGCGGGCTCGGCGGGGTCCATTCGTCTGGTCGGGCCGAAGCGCGTTCGCAGTGGGTTGCTTCAAGGAAGTCGTCCCCGAACGGAGAGACGCGGCACTGCGGCGGCGCAAACGTAATCGCCCGATTACGTCATCGAAGCTCGCTCTCGGGCGCTCCCTCACACGGCTTCGTCGGTGCTTCTGAGTGCTGCCGGGCTTGGCGGTAATCATCGGATCACGCTGCTCGGACCTGCGGTCGGCCCGGCGCCCCTGGTCACGTGCTCAGCCGCGAGTTCACGCAGTGTCACCACCACATCGCTACGCTCACCCCGAATCAGAAATTTCGCGCAGAGGGCCTGCTCGAGAAGAGCTGGGCGGTAAGTCTGCCATCGACCACGCCCCGCTTGAGCGACACCTCGCTCCCAGGGCGATCGCATCTAAATTTGAGCGCTCGCGCGTGAATCCGATCGCTTAGCGCTGCGGGCTGCGGCATCCGGCTTGATTGCGAGTGGCAGGTCTGATCGACGGTGGGGATGAAGAAGCCCGCCCCGGCGACCTCCGCGCTGATGGAGAAGTTCTCGACGCTCGTGGACCCGCGAATCGAGCGGACGAAGAAGCACTCGATGACGGATCTGCTCGTCATCAGCATCTGCGGCTTCATCTGCGGCATCGACAACTGGGTCGAACTCGAAGAGTTCGGAAGAATTAAGAAGGACTGGTTCAAGGAGTTCCTCGAGCTGCCCAACGGCATTCCGTCGCACGACACCTTCGGTCGGTTCTACGCCGCACTCGACCCCGAAGAATTCTCGCGATGCTTCACGCGATGGGTGCAGGCGATCGGGGAAGTGACGGAGGGCGAGGTAGTGGCAGTGGACGGGAAGACGCTGCGAGGCAGCTTCGACCGGGCGTCGAGCAAAGCGGCCATTCACATGGTGAGCGCCTGGGCCTCGAAGACGGGGCTGGTGCTCGGGCAGGTGAAGACAGACGAGAAGTCGAACGAGATACCGGCGATCCCCAGGCTGCTGGAAATTCTTCGCCTGGAGGGCTGCATCGTGACGATCGATGCGATCGGCGCGCAGAAGGAGATCGTGAAGGCGATCATCGATAAGGGCGCGCACTACGTCATCAGCTTGAAGAAGAACCAGCCGACGCTGCACAGCAAGACGGAGGACTTCTTCACGGAGGCGCTTGCCGAGCGCTTCGAGACGGTGAAGCACCAGTACACGGAGAGCGTAGAGAACGACCATGGCCGCCTCGAGACGCGCCGGTACTGGGTGACCTCGAAGATGGACTGGCTGCGTGAGCGCGAGGAATGGGCAGGGCTCACGAGCGTGGGAATGGTGGAGTCGACGCGCGAACTCGACGGCAAGACGTCCAGAGAGGTGCGGTACTTCATCAGCAGTCTGCCGGGAGACAACGCCGAGAAGTTTGCGGGCGCGGTGCGCAGTCACTGGTCGGTGGAGAACAACCTGCACTGGGTGTTGGACGTGGCCTTCGACGAAGACCGAAGCCGGGTGCGGAAGGACAACGCGCCGCAGAACATGGCGATGCTACGCCACGTCGCGCTCAACCTGCTCAAGGCCGACACGTCGACGAAGGTCGGCATCAAAACGCGAAGAAAGATGGCGGGCTGGAGCAACGAATACCTCGCGCATCTGCTGGGCGTGAAGGGGCTGTACCAGCCGCGCGCGCGGAAACAGGCGCGGAATCCGCGAAGCTGATCAGACGCGCGCGAACGGGTACTTCGCGCGAACGTGCTGACTGAAGAAGACGCCCTTTGAGGAGGCGTCCATCAAAGCTGCGTGCACCGCAGCGGGCACCGCGAAGTAGCGGTACACCGCGCCACCGGCGAACTCGACATCCATCGCCGAAAGAGCCGCGTCGAAGCCCACAGAAGTCACGCTCGACGACTCGACGGCGACGCGGCCTGTTCCGGAAGCGGTTTGCATCCGAAAAAAGTAGCGATTCCGAGCCCAGGCCGATGATGCGATTCCCCTGACCTCGCTCCCTCGACGCCGCATCACCTGTCGTACCCGCATGCGAAAAAACTCCGCATGAGCGCATGGATGGCGGTGAGGCAGGCGTTGGTCATGATCGAAGCAGTCGAACACACCTGGTCCCGCGAGCTGGGCCTCGACCGCTCTGAGTTGATGGTGCTCCTTCAGGTCGCACGCCGACCCGGCTACTCCACGACCTGGATCCCGTTCCTCTCCGGAATCCGTCGTCAGAACGTCTGGCGCGCGATGAAGTCATTGCAGAAGCGCGGCGTCGTTCACCCCACCTACGCCACGGGAAGGGGCGCCGAGGCCTGGTCTCTCACCGACGAGGGGGTCGTGCTCGCGCGCCGGCTCGAGGCCCGACTCGCCACCTGGGAATCGATGCTCAACGAGACGGTCGATCTCGTCGACGTCGCTTCCTCTCTGCGTCGAATGGTCGAGCGGCTCGTCAATCGTCCTCGGGGAGGTGACTGGAGAAAAGGCCTCGTCGTTCCCGAAGAAGCGCGCGCCGACTCTGACTGGGACCTGCATCTCCACAACGCCGTGCTACCCGGGATCGAAGTGCCTCCCCTCGGCCCTATCGCTGAGCGCCGGCATCGAAGAGCCGACAAAGCCCGCGCTGACCTCGAGGCCGCCTGGTCGCGACTCTGGCGTTGAAACGCCTTGCCTGAACGCGCCCGTCAATGACGCCGACGCACCGCCCTGCCTGCGCCAAATCAAAGTCATGAGCCGGAAGTTCGGCGGGGTTAAAAGCCCCTCCCGATGCTCGAAATCTTTACGCACGCCTCTACCTGGACCGCCCTCGTCTCCCTCACCGCGATGGAGGTCGTGCTCGGCCTCGACAACCTCGTCTTCATCAGCATCCTCACCTCGAAGCTGCCGACCGATCAACGCAAGCTGGTCACC
>JAYVNA010000680.1:0-10408 GCA_043758715.1 Archangium sp. | reverse complement strand
GTGAGCGCCTCGATCTCGGTGGGCGTCGGGTCGGGGTTGTGAAAGCGGTTGCGCCCACCGACGATCTTCGAGGTCTCGCCCATCGACTCGGTGGAAGCCGGCGTGAAGTACGGCGGCGTCTCGCGGCTGCCGCGCACGGTGGTGCTCCGGTAGATGCGCAGCGGGTTGGTCTTCTCGAACAACACCCCTTCCCCGTGGCCATCGATGTGGCAGGCATCGCAGCTCATCGCGGTGCGCCCGAGGTCTGCGTAAAAGAGGACCTGGCCCAGCCGCCGCGTGCGCTGCGTGAGCGGGTCGGTGATCGGCACCTGCTCCAGCCAGACCGCCTTGCCGGGCTCTTTCACGTCGATCACCGCGACGGTGCCAGTGAAACGCTCGAGCACGAACAGCCGCTTGCCGTCGGCCGAGAGACTCAGGGCGCGGGGGCCGGCGTGCAGCGAAGGCCCCGCCCTGCCCTTCACGTTGAAGTCTTCCAGCGGGCGAATGAGCGGAAAGGCCGCGGGCGGCCGCAGCGCGAGTTCCTGCAAGAGCGCCTTCGAAGCGTCGCCCGTGGCGAGCTTTTGGGCGTCGAGCACCCGCACCAGGCCCAGGCCCACGTCGGTGGCGTAGAGCAGGCCGCGCGCCTCATCGAGCGCGAGCGCCTGGGTCACCCCGGCGCCGAAGCCCAGGTGACGCCGCCAGCCCTGCTTCTGACCGGTCGCAAGGTCGACCACGCCCACGCCGCCGTTCATCGAGACCTCCATCTTGTCGGCGTTGGGGCCGATGTTGGGCCCGATGGAGGCGACGAACGCGACCTTGAGCTTCGGCGACCAGGCGAGGCTGCGAGGCGCCTTGCCGTTCATCACCGAGGCCGCGTACTTCGCGGTGCCTCCGCCGATGATGGGCGTGCCAGGGCCCGGCTCGAGCGAGCCCTGCACAGCTCCCGTCGCGAGGTCGACCAGCTCGAGCGCGCCGGTGGCGAGGGAGCCGACCAGCAACGACTTGCCGGCGACGACCAGCTCGCGCGGGTTGGGCGCCACCGGGGTGCGCCAGAGTTCCTTGCCAGTCGACAAGTCGATCGCGCTGACGCTGTCGCGCGCCTGCTCCGCCACGAAGGCCTTGCCCTCGTGAATCAGCAGGCCCGACGCGTTTGCGGGGGCCGGAAAGCTGCGGCGCACGGTGGGATCGTTCACCTTGATCAACAGCAACGAGCCGGCGAACTGGTGCACCACCGCGAGCCACTCCTCGTCACCCGCCATGAAGGTCGCCAGGGCACTGGGACCATCGTCGACCGCGAGCGCGGTCACCTGCCGGGTGGCGAGCTCGATTCGGAAGACGGTGTCAGTGGTGCCGCTGAGCGCGAAGAGCACCGTCGAGTCACGCGAGCGCGTCAGCGCCGTGAGATCGGGAAACTGCGTGTCGTTGATGAACCGGAGCGGCACCTTGCCTTCGGCTCCGGCGATGGTGGTCTCGATCACCGCTTCGGGAAACGTGCCGACCGCGAGCCCCGCGGGAAGGCGGGCGAACGCGTGCCTGGGGTCGAGCACCTTCAAGGGCACCTCGAGCGAGAGCGGCGGGCCCAGCTTGAGCGACATGCCGGGCGCCAGCCCTTCTCCGGTGACCGAGATCGGCTGGCTCGTCTGGTTCGAGAGCAGGCGAGGCCCGACCGTGAGCAACTTCACCGCGGCCCCCGCATCAGGAACCTGAACTGCTGCCGCCGTGTCAGGCTTCGCGCAGCCGCACGCGAGGGCTGTCAGAAAGAGGATCGGCCCATGTCGTTTCACGTACGCTGGAGTAACACAGGGGTTGAGAGTCCTCCGCAGTTCGTGGTGTCCACCCCCCGCTCCTATCGCCATGGAAGGCTCCGCTAATCCTTGACGCTGTGGCACAGCGTTCGCTTTCATCTGAGGCAATTCATGCGCCCGATTCTCTTTGCTGTTTCAGCGCTGGTGGTTCTTTGCGCTGCCGATGCGTTCGCCAAGCCTCCGAAAAAGCCCGCCGCTGCTCCGGCGGCCAAGAAGAGCGTGCCCGTGCCGGTCGGCTCGTCGCCTGCTCCCGAGTCGGCGCCGGCCTCAGCCTCGTCTGACTCGAGTGGCCCCGCGGTGCGCGGCCCGACCCGCATCGACTTCGACGACCGCCTGATCCAGGGCCAGTCGAACAAGTCGGGCGCGGTGTACCTCTACGACCGCAAAGAATTGAAGATCCGATCGATGATCAAGAAGCGGGAAAACTTCCGCGACGAGATCGTCGGATCGCTTTACGACACTTGAGCGCCGCAGCGCTGCCACGCACCGCATCACGAAGGAGCTTCACTTGAGCGGACAACCGACCGTGCTTCAGGTCGTCATCATGCGCGATGGCCTGCTCGTGGGCACCGAGGTCTTCGTGCCCGGCCAGTACACGCTCGGCTCGGGCGACGGCGCCGATCTGCGGCTCGATGACGCCAGCGTCGGCGCGAGCCACGCCTTCCTCTATTTCCAGAACGGCCGCGCCGCGATTCAAGACGGCGGCAGTGGGGCCACCTTCGTCAACGGCCACAAGGTGACCGCCTGTGAAGTACGCCCGGTCGATGAGATCGCCTGCGGCCCCTTCACCCTCAAGATTCGCGTGATGGGCCAGAAGCCTTCCACCAAGGCCGCTCCACCCGCGAGCATCGGGGCGCTGCTCGGTGGCCCCGCCCCTCAGCCGCCTGCCGCGAACAGCCGCCCGGCCGCCGTGCCTGCTCCGCCCGCCCGCCCGCAGCCGCCGGCGACCGTGGTGAGCAACCGGCGCATGAGCACCGCGCCGCAGCCGGCCGAACCCGCGGCCGCGCGACACCTCCGCCCGGTGCCGGTCGAAGAGACCGAATCGTTGACCGAGAGCGTCTCGCTGGGCGCTGACCTGCTGATGCCCACGATGCCGCGCAACGCGCCTCCTCCCACCAACGAGGAGATGCTGACCGTTCCGCTGCCGATGCCGGCGGCCAGCAACGCGGCCACCGTGCAGGCCCGCGCGCACGCGCCTTCCCAGCCCTCTCCCGCGCACGGCCGCGCCGCTGCGCCCCAGGCCAAACACGGCCAGCGCGCACACAGCCCCGCGAAGGCCACGCCACAGGGCCGCTATTCCCCCGACGTGCCCTCGGCCGCCGATGGCAAGGGCAAGCCCAACCTCTTCGTCGAGCTCTACTGGGGCGACACCC
The DNA here is from genome assembly GCA_043758715.1 of Archangium sp. GTDB lineage: Bacteria > Myxococcota > Myxococcia > Myxococcales > Myxococcaceae > Archangium_A. Next base: position 7,251 of record JAYVNA010000680.1, on the reverse strand, counting down.
GCAAGTACTCGAACGCCTACAAGTCGATCGACCCCAAGAAGAAGCTGGTGGCGCGCGAAGACGACACTGCGCCGCTGCCGCTCTACGGCTTCGCGCTCGAAGGCGACTTCGTGTTCGCCGAACAGAAGGCCGATCTCTTCCGGGTGTTCGTGCCCCCGAACGCTGCGGTCGAGCGCCGCGCCCAGGACGGCAAGTTCTACCCGGTGCAGCTCGAGACGCTCGAGCAGTCGCCCGATCAGCGCCGCTGCATCACCCTGGGCACCGGCCACGCCGTGCGCTTCAGCAGCGGCCGCGACGTGATGTTGATGGCGTACGTGCAGCCCGCCATTCCCCGGCCCTTCGTCAACCCGCTCAGGGGGCTGCCGTGGCTGGCGCTCGCGATACTTTCACTGTTCATCAGCGCGTTCGGTGCGTTCGTCTTCTACTTTGCGGAGCTGCCGGTTGACGCCGACTTCCAATCGAAGACGGTCAACCCGGTCGCGGTGAAGTTGATCGCCCCGCCCAAGCCTGAAGAGAAGAAGAAGATCGAGAAGGCGCTCGAGAAGATGAAGAAGGAAGTGAAGAAGCCGGTCGAGGTCGCCAAGAAGATCGAGAAGCCCGACCCGCCCAGGGCGATCCCGCAGGAAACCAAGAAGGCGCTCAAGAGCATCGAGAAGCTCGCCGCCGCGGGCCCCGCGATGAAAGACCTGCTGGCCGCCGTCGACAAGCTCGGCTCGGGCCCGGGCGCGAAGAACGCCAAGAATGACTTCAAGCTCAGCGGCCTCATCGGCAAGGCGCCCATCGCGAACGCCGGCATCGGCACCTTCGGTCTGGGTGGTGGCGGCGCGGGCGGCATGGGCATCAAGGGCGCCGAGCTGCTGCGCGGCAAGGGCGGTGGCGGCATCGGTGCGCTCGGCGCGGGCAACATCGGCAAGGGCTCGGTCGCCGGCACGGTCACGCGCGCGACCACTCACCAGATGGGCGCCCAGGGCACCATCGACAAGGAAGCCGTCGCCAAGGTGATCAACTCGCACCTGCACGAAGTCTCGAGCTGCTACGAGCGTGCGCTCCTCAAGACGCCGGGCCTTGCGGGCAAGATCATTCTCGAGTGGCAGATCACCACCACCGGCAACGTCGGCTACGCGAAGACCAAGTCGTCCTCGATGCAGAGCGCGGCGGTCGAGAGCTGCATTCTCGCCTCACTCAAGACGTGGCACTTTCCGAACGCCAAGGGCGCCGGGGTCGTGATCACGTACCCGTTCATGTTCAACAGCGTTGGATATTGAGTCGAAGGTGCAGCTCGCGTTTCCACCGAGCTGCTGACTTCACGCTTGAACTTATGACCACCAGCGACTTGCATGCGCACGCGCTCGGGCGCGCGGGAGGACAGACGTGCTGAGAGCTCTCATCGCATTGTGTTTGTTGGTGCCGACGTTGGCGGCGGCCCAGCTCGAAGACCTCGATAACCCGGGCAGCGTCGCTGCGATCCAGGAGCGCTCGTTTCGCATGCGGCACGAGCTCGACATCTCGGTCGGGGTGTTGCCCATCGACGCCTTCTACGTCGGGCTCTACGCGCAGGTCGGCTACACCGCGCACTTCTCAGACACCCTCGCCTGGCAGATCGGGCGAGCGGCGTACAACTACGCGGCGCGCACCGGCCTGCGGGAGAACCTGGAGCGAAAGTTCGGCGTGCTCCCGACCGCCTTCGAAGAGGTGCAGTACTTCTTCGGCTCAGATCTCATCTGGACGCCCTTCCACGGGAAGCTGTCGGTGATGAACAAGGCCGTGGTGCACGGCGAGGCCTTCCTCATTCTCGGAGCCACCCTCTTCAAGTTCACCAACGCGTTTCGCCCCGCGATCAACGCGGGCATCGGCGTGCGCGTGGTGGTCAGCCCCAACGTGAGCTTCCGTCTCGACATCACTGACAACGTGGTGGTTCCCGTGGGCGGCGGTTCGACCACGCTGACCAACGTGATGGCCACCACGCTCTCGCTCGCCATCAACTTCGGAGCGGCGGAGTGAGCACCTTGAATCTGCGAGTGTTGGTGGGTGTGTGCATGTTGCTGGCGACGAAGTCCTTCGCGCAGCTGGAAGCCGATCAACCCGAAGGCGTCACGGCCGTGCAGGAACGCGCGTACCGCATGATGCACGAGATCGATCTCTCGGTCGGGCTGCTGCCGCTCGACCCCTACACCAAGGGCCTGGTGGCCCAGGGCAGCTACACCGCCCACTTCAGCGACTTCTTCGCCTGGCAGGTGGCGCGCGGAGGGTATTCGTTCTCGGCGAAGACCGCGTTGCGCAGCCAGCTCGAGCGCGACTTTGGCCAGCTGCCGACGGCCTTCGAAGAGATTCAGTTCTTCGTCGGCACCGACGTGTTGCTCAAGCCGCTCTACGGAAAATTGTCGGTGATGGACCGCTGGGTGCTGCACGGCGAGCTCTTCTTCATCCTGGGAGCGACGCTCTTCAAGTTCAACGTGCCTGACGATGCACTCGGGCGCGCGTTCCGGCCCGGCCTGAACCTGGGCCTGGGTGGTCGTCTGTTCATCAACAAGGTCCTCAGTCTCCGCCTCGACGTGACGGACAACGTCGTCATTCCTCTCGCTGCCGGTCAGAACATCACCAACGTGATGGCGATGACGCTTTCCCTCGGCATCAACATCGGCGCCACCGAGTGAGAAAGCCTGCGCTCATGAACCGGTCTCTGCTCCCCTTCCTGCTCACTGCTTCCTTCGCAGCCCTGGCTCAAGAGCCGACCGCTGCTGCGACGCTCGCCGACGCGGGCGTGGGTGATGCCGCGGCCGCGGCCGCCGCCGCCGTGCCTTCAGGCCAGGGCGGGGCCACCGCCAACGCCCCTTCAGCTCCGAAGAAGATCGACCCCAGGCTCTTCGACTCGGCCCTCAACGACTACTTCACCGGTCACCCGAAGGACGCGGCGCCCAAGCTCTTCGACTACACGGAGAACCTGCCCTCGACCGACGAGAACTACGCCTGGGCGCAGTTCTTCCTGGCCAAGTCGCTCATCGAGATCAACCTGCGCCACGCGGGCGCCGTGTACCTGGCCCGCATCGCGCGCGAACGCACCAACCCCGCGGTGTTGCCCAAGGCGCTCGAAGAGCTGCAGAAGCTCACTGATCTGCCGCACGACGAGGTGATGATCGACGAGCAGGTGTTCGGCGCGCTCGACCTGGGCTTCCTCCCCGAAGAAGTCGCCGGCTACGCGCACTACCAGCAGGGCCTGGTCGATCTGCGCGTCGGCAACGAGCGCTGGGCCACCACCCACTTCTCCAAGCTGACCGAGGGTTCGACGGAAGCGAGCCGCGCGAAGTACGCGATGCTGGTGACGCGCCTGCGCACCGCCAAGCGCGAGATCCCCAAGGAGATGGTCGATCAGTTCTTCGAGCTGGCCAAAGACGAGAAGCTGACCCGCGAAGCGCGCAACGACGCGATGCTCGCGGTGGCCCGGCTGCGCTACGAGCAGCAAGACTTCAAGGGCGCGCTCGAGGCCTACGGCCTGGTGAAGCTGCCTGAGCTCGACACCGGCCGCGCCACCCTCTACCTGGAAGAAGCGTGGACCCGGTACCAGCTGGGCCAGATTCACGCGGCGATGGGCCTCATCACCACCCTCGACGCCCCTTCCTTCCGTGAAGAGTTCCTGCCCGACAAGTACCTGCTGCGCGCGTTGATCTACCGCGACCTGTGTCACTACCTGCCGGCCAAGCGCGCCGCGAAGGAACTGACGCGCAAGTACGCCGAGTCGCTCGACGCGGTGCGCGAGCGCGAAGATCTCACCACCGACGCCCGGTTGCTGCGCGCCGCCTCGGCCCGGGGCAGCACCAAGCGGGCCCGCAAGTTCCTCGAGTCGCTCGATCTCGAAGGTGAACAGCTCGGCCGCTACGCCGGCACCTTCGGCGATCGCATGTTCGGCTACATGACGCGGCTCTACGATCTGGCCCGCGCCGAAGGTCAGCGCATCTACACCGAGCGGCTCAGCGAGTCGGTGCGCGTCGAGGCAGACAAGCTGCTGCGCGCGGCCGAACAGGTTCGCCTGATGGAATACGAAGTCGGCCTCAAGCTGTACGAGCGGGTCAAGAAGGGCTCGAAGCTGGTGGCGCTGATAGAGGAAGAAGCTCTCAAGCCCGACCAGGTCGCCTTCAAGTTCGTCGACGAGTATTGGAACGACGAGCTGCGCGACTACCGCTTCTCACTCAAGTCACGTTGCATCGAGGAGACGGCCCGATGATGGCGCTCCAGTCGTTGGTGTTGGTGCTGGCGCTCTCTCAGGCCCCCAACAGCCAGCTCGAAAACCCCCTCGTCACCAAGGCCCGCGAGAAGCAGGAGCTGATCGAGAAGCTCCGCCGCGACATCTTCAAGGTCGATCGCAGCATCGGCGAGACCGACAAGCTGATCGCGCGCAGCCGCAACGCGCCCTACCTGCCCGACCTCCAGTTCCGCCTGGCGGAGCTCTACGTCGAGAAGAGCCGCTACGTGTATTACCTGCAGGCCGAGACCCGGCCCGAGGGCATCAAGGGCGCGATGGTTTCGCCCGAGACCAAGCTGCTCAAGCAAAAGGCGATTCAGATCTACACGCGCGTGCTGCGCGAGTTCCCCGACTTCAAAGACGCCGACAAGCTCACCTTCTACCTGGCGCACGAGCAGCGCGAGCTCGGTGAGTTCGACTCGATGCTCAAGACGCAGGGCGACCTGATCAAGAAGTACCCCAGCTCGCCGCTGCGCCTCGACGCCGAGCAGATCCTGGGCGACTACTGGTTCGACAAGGCCGACCTCAAGCAGGCCGAAGACCACTACCGCGCCATCCTCGACGCCCCGCCCTCTCCGGTGCACGACCTGGCTCGTTACAAGATGGGCTGGATTCGCATCAACCAGGCCAACCACGCCGAAGCGGTGACGTTCTTCGAAGCCGCCGCCGCCAGCGCTCCGCTGCCGGGCGTCGACGTGGCCAAGGCCCTCTCGGTCAAACGCGAGGCCCTGCTCGACCTGGTCTATTCGTACACCGAGGCCCGCCCTGCCAAGGGTGCCATTCAGTACTTCGAAAAATTGTCCGACTCGCGCGCCACGTTCTCGCTCGCGCTCGACAAGCTCGGCAACCGCTACTTCATCAAGCAGCAGTACGAGTACGCCATTCCCGCGCTGCGCAAGCTGCTCGAGATTCAGCCCGACCCGGAGCTCGAGGTGGAGCGCGTCGAGAAGCTGTACGACTCGATCAAGGCCGCCAAGGGCAAGGTGCAGCCCAAGGCTGAAGACGTGGCGTACCTGGTGCGCGCGGCGGTGCAGATCAAGACCGACCCGGCGCGTGACGAGGTCTCGCGCAAGAAGGTGCTGGTCGAGCTCGAAGAGATGGCCCGCGATCTCTCGACCGCCGTGCACGTGCAGGCCCAGAAGAAGGAAGACAAGGCGCTCTACCTGGAGGCCGCGGCTTCCTACGAGCAGTACCTCGCGCTCTTCAGGCCCAAGCAGTTCGCCACCGTGATGATGCAGAACCGCGCCGACGCGCTGTTCGCGGCCAAGCGTTTTCCCGAGGCCGCGCGGCAGTTCGAAGAGCTCGCGCGCTACCTCGACTCGTCCAAGGCTGGCGCCAAGAAAGACGAGAAGGCCGACCCCAACAAGCTCGACCTCACCAAGGACAAGGAACCTGAGAAGAAGGAGGCCGCCAAGCCTGCTTCGGCCAAGGACGCCAAGGCCGTGGCCGTCGCCTCGGTCTCGAACACCGCCGGCTCCAAGACCATCGGCGGAGAGATGAAGACGCACGACGAGGCGCTCTACGGCGCGCTGCTCTCGCACTACTCCGCGCTCAAGCCCGGTGAAGTCGAACGGCTCAACGCCTTCGAGGTCGCCGATGCCCGCCAGGCCCTCAAGCTGCTCGGCGCGCAGTACCTGGGGCGCTACCCCAAGAGCGAACACGCGCTCGAGGTGAAGTTCAACATCGCCCGCGCCTACTACGAGGACGGCGACTACAAGAAGTCGGCCGAGCTCTTCAAGGAGTTCGCCTTGAACCACTCCGATCACAAGGACGCGCCCGTCGCCGGCAACCTCGCGTTCGACTCGCTCCGCCAGCTCAACGACTTCAAGGCGATCGACGAATACGGCAAGGCGTTCCTCGCCGCGAACCTGCCAGCGGCCTTCAAGGGTGACGTGCAGAAGATCCTCACCCAGACCAAGAGCGAGGCGCTGGGCGAGCTGGCCCTCAAGTCGTCAGAGGCGACCGGCGACGTGATCACCGGCCTCCTGCAGGTGGCCGATGAGAACAAGGGCCAGGAGATCGGCGAGAAGGCCCTCTACGGCGCCTTCGCGGCAGCGCGTGAAAAGCGCGACCTGCGGCGCGAGCGCGAGATCGGCGATCGCCTGATCAAGGAATACGGCAAGTCTCAGTACATCTCTGACGTGATGCTGACGCTGGGCCGGCACGCGGCCGAAGCAGGCCGTTTCCAGGACGCCGCGGTGTACTTCGAGCAGATGGGCCGCCAGTTCGCGGGCGATTCCACCGGCCTTGATTCGATGCTCGCTTCGGCGCGCTTGCGCACGGCGATGGGCGACTTCCCCGGCGCCGTGAAGGTGCTCGAGACCACCATCGAGCAGGCCGGCGCGCGCAAGGCCGAAGTGCTGGTGCTGCTGGCGCAGACGTACATGAAGATGAAGGCGCCGGCGAAGGCCCGCGCCACCGCCGAACAGGCCCTCAAGGCCGACAAGGTCAACGCGACCGCTGCCTCCATCGTGGCGGAAGTGGCGGCCAGCAACCCGGGCGAGAGGCTCGAGCCGCTGATCGCGATGATGACCACCATCACCAACTCGCCCAACGGCGCCGGCGAAGATGCCGCCAAGGGCCTGTGGCACGTGGGCGACATGTTGTACCGGCAGTTCAAGACGATTCCTTCCGACAAGATCGAAGAGAAGGTGGCCGCGCTGCAGCAGATGCAGGGCGTCTTCCAGCAGGCGGCGTCGATGGGCAGCGCCGAGTGGGCGGTCGCCTCGCTCTGGCGCATCGGCAACGGCCTGCAGAACATCGCTGACTCCGTCGAGGCCACCCCGGCCCCCGCGGGCCTCAAGCCGGCGGAGATCGAACAGTTCCGCGCCGCGGTGAAGGCCCAGGTCGACCCCCTGAAGGCGAACGCCGAGAACACCTTCCAGACCTGCGTGAACCGCGCTGAGTCGTTGGAAGTCTTCAGCGCCGCCGCCATCGGTTGCCGCAAGAAGGTCGACGAGGCCTCGTCGCCGCTCAAGGGCCCTCCGGCCGAGCGGCAGGTCAACGTGGAGGAG
>JAYVNA010000679.1:0-28281 GCA_043758715.1 Archangium sp. | reverse complement strand
GGGCGGTGCCCTTCTCAGTGAGGTGGCTGCCCCGCTCGGTGGCATCGGCGGTCCGCACGGTGGCGTCACGGATCTCGGCGATCAGCTCTTCGACCTCGGCGGTCGACTCGAGCACGTTCTCCGCGAGGCGGCGCATTTCCGCGCCCACCAGCGAGAAGCCGCGGCCGACTTCACCGGCGCGCGTGCCTTCGAGCTCGGCCGAGAGCGCGAGGAGATCGCTGCGATCGGCGACCGCGTTGATCAACTCGACGATGCGGCCGATCTGCTGAACGCGGCGCTGCAGGCGATCGACGGCGCCGGCGATGCTGCGGTTGTCCTGTTTCATGCGATCGACGGCGGCCTGGAAGGCGGTGGCGTCGCTCTGCCCTTCTTGCGCGGCCTCGAGGGTGCGGCGCGCGAGCTCCTGCACGGCCGCGGCGCTGGAAGCTATCTGCCGGGCGCTGCGGGCGAGTTCTTCGGTGGTGGCCGAGGTCTCATTGAGGGCTGCCGCCTGCTCGGCCGCGGTCGCCTCGGAGCGCTTCGAGGTGCGCTGTAACGAATCAGTGGCGGTGCGCACGTGGGCACCGGCATCGAGCACCTTGTCCACCAGGCCCGCGAGCCGCTCGTGGAGCTGGCCGAACACGCTGGTCACTCTCCACACTTCGCCATCGGCGGCGATCACCCGGGGCGACGCGAGGTCACCCGAAGCCACCCGGCGCGCTTCAGCGGCCAGGCGCTGCATGGGGCCCGCGATGGTCTGCGCGGCAGCGGCGGCGGTGATCACCGCGAACACCAGCGACATCAGGCCCAGGGCCGCCAGCCGCAGCGCGAGGGAATAGAACAGCGCGTCGGCGGTGGCCTGGCGCAGCCCGGGGGCGACCAGCGCGAGCTCGGCGGGGGCCCGGCCCAGGGCGAGCCAGGCAACGTCGGCGAGGACCAGCACGGGCACCACCGTCATCAACACGGTGAATGCAACGGTGCGGGCGCGCAGGCTCCAGTGACCGGCCGGCGCCGCGGCGATCACGTCGTGAGGCGCGAGCCCCTCGGAGAGCATGTCTGAGGCTTCATGCGCGCGGTTGGCCAGCAGGAGCGAGACGAGCACGGTCCCGAGTGCACCGAAGAGCACCCCGGCCAGCAACAGCCTCAAGGCGCTCATCCAGGTGCCGTCGCCCAGAGCCACCATGCCCAACCCGAGCAAAGCGGCGCCCAGCACCCAACCCATGATCGACAGCGTGGCCAGCCGCGAGGGGATCGCCCGCAGCTCCCGGAGCGCCGCCAGCCGGTGCGCGCGATTGATGGGCAGGCGGCCCGAGACCAGCCCCCGAAAGGTCCGGAGGCGCGTCAGGGCTGCGCCGCTCAAGCTGAGCTGAACGGCGAGCGTGATGCCGACGGTCAGCAGCAAGAACACCTGCAACGAACCTTCGGCCAGCGATTCGACCGAGGCGGCCCACGGGCCTGCGACGGCGACCGCCAGGGTGTTGCCGATCAACGTGGGGGCCATCAGCCACCCGATGCGATTGCGCAGCCAGTGATCGAGGGTCACGCGCTCACCTCGAACTTCGAGACGGTCTTCTCGAGGTCGCGCGCGAGTGAGATGAGCTGATCGTGCGCGGCGAGCATGTCCCGGGCGGCGCTGCCCGAAGCATCGGTGCTCTGAACGATCTCGGCCATGGCGCCGACCAGCTGATCAGTGCCCGCCTGCTGCTGCGAAGTGGCGAGGCTGATGCTCTGCATCGCGTCAGCAGACTGGTTTGCGTAGTCGACGATGCGCGAGAGGCCCAGGCCCACCTTCTGCGCGAGGGCGCCTCCGGCATCGGTGGCCTTCACGCCGGCTTCGGTCGCCATCACCGCCGCGTTGGTGGCGTCGCGGATCTCCTCGATGAGGCCGCCGATCTCGCGGGTGGAGCCCATCACGGACTCGGCGAGGCGGCGCATCTCGGCGGCCACCAGCGAGAAACCCCGGCCGACGTCGCCGGCCTTGTTGCCTTCGAGCTCGGCGTTGAGCGCGAGCAGGTCGGACTTGTCGGCGATGCCGTTGATGAACTCGATGATCTTCCCGACCTGCTGCACCCGCTTGTTGAGGCGCACCACCGAGTCGGCGATCGCCTGGTTGCCTTCGCGCACCTGCACCATGGCGGCCATGAAGCCGTCGGCGCCGTCACGGCCCTTGCGCGCGGCGGCCAGCGTCTCGCGCGCCAGCTCGGACACCCGCTGGGCGTTGGCGGCGATCTCCCGGGCGCTGCGAGCCAGTTCGCCGGTGGTGGAAGAGGCGGCATCGAGGTTCTGCACCCGGCGAGGCGCCTTGCCTCCCTGCAGGGCCCCGGTGGCCCCGGACAGATCGCCCGCGGTCTGCCCCAGGCGGCCGAGCAGCTCGACCAACTGCGATTCCATGCCCGCGATGGCACCGGCGGCCGCGAAGGTCTCGTACTCGCCGGGAATGAAGCGGGCCTTGCCGTGGGCGCCGCGCGCGAGGCGTTGGGTCTCGGCGGCGAGTTCACGCAGCGGCTCACCGACGATCGAACCCGACAACCACGCGCATACCGAGACCACCAACATCACCAACAGCACCAACCCCATCAGCGGCAGCAACCCGCCGCTGCGTTGGGCCTCGGCGAGCGCCGACATCGCCCGGCCATCGGGCGCGGCGACCAGCAGGCCCAGCAGCGAGCGCAACCGGGTGAGCGCCAGATCGGCCACCAGCAGCAGCGGGGTGAAGACCGCGACCGCGGCGAAGAGCATCAACCGGCGGCGCAGCACGAAGGCGACCGGGAGCCCGGCGTAGATGGTGGTGACCGGCAGCCCGGCCGCGACCAGCTCGCGCAGCACCTGCCGGGAACGCGGCACACTCGCCAGCAACGACAAGATCGCAGTGAGCGGAGCGACCGCGAAGCCCACGAAGCCGACCTGCAGCACCACCGTCGGCGGCACCGACGAGGTGATCGACCACAGGCCCCCGATCGCGACGGGCCCCAGGGAGAGGAACACCAGCGAGAGCCAGAACGCGACCTCGGGCTGGTGCATCACTTCATGGGCGGCGGCCAGCAGATGGGTGTGCGTGGGCGCCAGCTCGGCGTCGCCCAGCTGCCGCAGGGTGGACAACCGGCGCTGCTCGACGCCATCGCCGATGAGATTGAACACCACCGCGACCACCACCAAAATCACCCCGAAGGCGAGCCTGGTGCCCTGGGGAACCGTGATGGTGACAGCCGCGTAGGCGGCGGCGATGAGAATGCCAGAGGCCACCGCGAGGGTGCTCAGGTTGGTCAGCCAGCGATGGCGGCCCTTGAGCGGCGAGGGCGCCAGCGTCACGAGACCACCTCGGGCGTTTGCGCGAAGCGCTCGAGCGAGAGCACGGGCCAAAGCAGCCCGCCTGCCTCGACGAAGCCGGCCAGCGCCCCGCCCCACGCCCTGGCAAGCACCGCGGGAACGGCGAGCAGCGGCAACGGCTCGGAGTGCACCTCGACCGCGTCGACCACGAGCGAGGTGTCGTGGTGGCGCAGCAGCCTGGCCTCGGCGGGCGCGCGGGCCCCCGGGGTGAAGCCCTCACCCGCGTAGCGCGCGCCCTCGTGAGGAACGTCGAAGGCCGAGACCTCGCGCGCGCGCACGGCGAGGCGATCGGTGCCCACGCGGCACAACACGAGGCCCTCGATCTCTTCGATCACCTTGGCGGGCGCAGACGTCACGGTGGGCTCACCCCGCGGTGGAGAGAAATTCGACGAAGGTCTGGGTGTCGATGATCGCCACCTCACCCGCGGCGGCCCGCGCGGGACCTCGCAGGTGTTGATGCACGCCCGTGTCGCCCAGGCGCTCGAAGCTCCCCTCGAGGCTGACGACGCCCAGCACCCGGGTGGCGGTGAGGGCCACCGAGCCGCGGGGCGTGCGCACCAGCACCGCGCGCTTGAACGCTTCCTCGAGCGGGTGACCGGTGAGCCGCGTCAGATCGACCACAGGCAGCACCTCACCGCGATGGGCGAACACGCCCAGCAGGTGCTGAGGGGCGCCCGGCACACGGGTGAGCGCGGGCAGGTTCACCACCTCGGACGCCGTATCGGCGGGCACCGCGTAGAGGCTCGGGCCGCAGGCAAACACCAGATGTCCATGCACGTCGGCCACGGGGCGTATTTGAAGCACACCTCCCCCGAGGTCCCAAGTGCTCAAGCGACGATGCGCGCACACAACACCGCGTCGATTCGGCTGGCCCAGTGGTCGAGCTGAGGTACCAGCCCCGGGTGTTCCAGGCCGAGCCACTCGGCGTGGAGGTGCCCCTGCTGGCGCAACCTCTCGAGGGCGTCGAGGCGGCGAATGAGCAACGAGGCGCGGGTGCGGGGTTGGGTGAGCTGGTCTTCCAGCCCGAGGGCGAAGGCTTCGAGCCGCGCGATCAGAAAACGCGCTGCCGAGGCGCGCAGCGCGGCGAGGGTGTCAGAGGTCGCGCGAACGGGGACGGTGTGGAGTTCCCACTCGGGAAACGCAGCGAGCAGGTCGCGCAGCGCCCCCACCTGCGGAGCGAAGCGCGGTGCCAGCCAGCACACACCCGCGCGGTCGAGCAGGGGCACGCCCAGCCAGGCGTCGACCGCGTGCTCGAGCGCGAGGGGCAGGCTCTCAGGGCCCGGGGGCAGGCCGGCGCGCGCCCACGGCCCTTTCCAGTCGGGCGCAGCAGGCGGAGGGCCGGTGCTCGACCACCACACGAGCTGCCCCAGAGGAGCGCTCGGCTGGAGCAGGCGGCTCAGTCTGCCGAACGTCATCACCGCGCGCGTCCCACCGGCCCCACTGTTCCTGCTGGGACATTGTAGCTGCGCGCCACGAGGTTCGTTGCCTCGGGTGCGGGTCGCCGGTAAATCCCAGCAGGTGTTCACCCTCTTCCAGGAGCTGCAACGCTACGTCGGCTTCGGTGAGGCTGACGAACGCGCGTTGAGGTCGCTCCACCCGAAGTTGGCGGACACCTTTCCCGCGGTCTCCGAAGCGTTCTACGAGCGGGTGCTGCAGCACGAAAACGCCCGGGCCGCCTTGACGCGCGGTGAGAAGCACGTGGGCCAGCTCAAGGGCACCCTGGTGCGGTGGATGAACGAGCTGTTCACCGGGCCGTGGGACGAGGCCTACGTGGAGCGCCGGGCGCGCATCGGCCGGGTGCACGTGCAGATCGCCCTGCCCCAGCACTACATGGTGTCGGCGATGAACGTCGTGCGCGTGCAGCTGCGCGAGCGGATCGCCGCGGTGGTGGACGAGCGTTCGGCCGAAGGCATCGCTGCGCGCGACGCGATGGAGCGCATCTGCGATCTCGATCTCGCGCTGATGCTGCACACGTACCGGGAAGATCTCGAACAGAGCCAGGCCCGCTCGGAGCGGCTCTCGACCTTCGGCCAGCTGGTGGGGAGCATCGGTCACGAGCTGCGCAACCCCCTGGGCGTGATCGAGACCTCGCTCTACGTGCTCAAAGGCCGGCCCTCGACCGACGAGCGCACCCTCAAGCACCTCGATCGCATCGGCATGCAGGTGACCCTCGCCAACGAGATCATCACCCAGCTGCTCAACCTCATTCGGGATCGCCCGCTGCACCGCGTTCCGATCGAGCTGGGGCAGCTGGTGGCCGAGGCGATCGCCAGCGTGCCCGAGGGACCGATCAGCTTCGTTCGCCCGCCCCCGTTCGCGGTGCAAGGCGACCCCACGCAGCTGCGGCAGGTGGTGGTGAACCTTGCCCAGAACGCGATCCACTTCGCGGGGCCCGAGGGCCGGGTCGAAGTGGCGCTCTCTTCCACGCCGACTGAAGTGACCCTCACGGTGGACGACAGCGGGCCTGGCATCGACCCCTCGATTCGCAACCGGCTTTTCGAGCCACTGGTGACCACGCGCGCTGGCGGCATCGGGTTGGGGCTTGCGCTGGTGCGCAGAGTGGTCGAGCGTCACGGGGGCAAGGTGTCAGCGTCGCGGGGTCCCCTCGGAGGGGCTCGCTTCACCGTTACGCTGCCGGTCGATGGTGGCTTGGGAGAGCTGGGATGACCCGCAGGTACCTGGTGGTCGACGACAATCTCGAGTTCGCGGAGAACGTGGCCGAGATCCTCACCGATGCGGGCGCCGAGGTCTGCGTCGCCGCCGAGGGAAAGTCGGCCCTGGAGCAGCTCCGGGCCACCCGCTTTGACGGCATCGTGACCGACATGAAGATGCCGGGCATTTCGGGCGCCGAGCTGATGCGTCAGATGAGGGCGATCGACCCGGGCGTGCCGGTGGTGCTGCTCTCAGCCTGGGCGCAAGACGCTCAGGTCGCAGAAGCCCGGCGGCTGGGGTTGCTGGCGTTCTTGAGCAAGGCGAGCGGCACACCGCACCTGATCGAGTTGTTGTCGAGCGCACGCCGAGACGCCACCATCGTGCTGATCGATGACGATCGCGCCCTGGTGGAAAACTTGAGCGAAGCGTTGGCGAGCGTGGGCTTCACCGTCTGCTCGGCGAGCACGGTCCAGGAGCTCGACGGCCTCTCGGTGCGGCCGCTGGCGGCGCTGGTCGACGTGCGCGTGCCCGGGTCTCTCGACGGCGCCTCGATCACCCGCATCGAGGAACTCTTTCCCGGGGTGCCGTTGCTGGTGGTGACGGCGCACCAGGAGTTCGACGGCCACGAGACCTTTCACAAACCCTTCGATACCGCGAAGCTGGTGGCGCGGCTGGTGGCCATCGCCGGCCAGGCAGGGCAGGCGTGACGGCCCGGCTGCTGATCGTCGAAGACAACCGTGACTTCGTGGCGAACCTCACGGAGATCCTCGTCGATCTCGGCCACGAGGTCCGCTCGGCGGACACGTGCAAGAAGGCGCTCGAGGTGGGCCGCGACTGGGTGCAGGTGGCGCTGGTCGACCTTCGATTGCCCGACGGCGACGGCACGCGCCTGGCGGAAGAGCTCAAAGACGAGAACCCCGACTGCGAAGTGGTGCTCCTCACAGGTCACGCCTCGGTCGAATCAGCGGCGGCGGCGGTGCGCGCGGGCGTGTGGGACTACCTGATCAAGCCGTGCGCGACGCCCGATCTGCTGGCGACGCTGAGCAAGGCGCTGCGTCACGTCGACGCCCAGGTCGAGCGGCGTGATCTCGCCCGCCGGGCCCAGCGCGCCGAAAAGCTGGCGGCGGTGGGCACGCTGACCGCGGGCCTGTCACACGAAATTCGCAACCCGCTCAACGCGGCTGCCTTACAGCTCACGGTGCTCGAACGCCGGCTGCGCAAGCTCGAGCCCGCGATGCAGGCGCCGTTGCTCGAGCCGCTCACGTTGGTGCGCGACGAGATTCGGCGGCTCGAGCACATTCTCCAGGACTTCCTGCAGTTCGCCCGGCCGGCGCACGTGACGATGCGGCCGGTGGCGATCGACGAGCTGCTCTCGCGCGTGGTGGCGTTGCTGCGCAGCGACGCCGAGCGCCGGCAGATCGAGCTCGAGTGCCTGCCGCGGCGGGTGGCCGGGGCCTCGGGCGACGCCGATCAGCTGCGCCAGGTGTTCATGAACCTCACCTTGAACGCGCTCGACGCCGCGGGCCCGGGCGGCAAGGTGCGGGTGGAGAACTTCAGCGACGCCGACGGCAGCCACATCTACGTGGACGACTCGGGCCCAGGCGTCGCTCCGGAGCAGCGCGATCGGCTGTTCGAACCGTTCTTCACCACCAAGGCGCAGGGCTCGGGCCTGGGCCTGCCGATCAGCCACGCGATCGTCTCGCAGCACGGCGGCCGCATCGAGCTGGGCCGCAGTGCGCTGGGCGGCGCCCGGTTCGAAGTGGTGCTGCCCCGCCGCTAATTCACGTGCGGCTTCTCAGCGGTGTGCTGAGCGTCGGCGTATTCCTTGAGCCGGTACTGAATCTTGCGCACCGAGATGCCCAGGAGATCGGCCGCGCGCGAGGTGGAACCGTCGACGAGCTCGAGGGTGCGCAGAATGGCTTCGCGCTCGATGTCGTAGAGGGTGGCGCCGGGGATGAGGGAATCGCCCGTGCGGTTGGTGGGCCGGGGGCCCCGCAGCGCCGTGGGGAGATCGTCTGAGGTCAGATCGGCGCCGCGCGCCAGCACCACGGCGCGTTCGATCACGTTGCCCAGCTCGCGCACGTTGCCCGGCCAGTCATACGAGAGCAGGGCGTTGAGGGTGCCGGGCGCCAGGCCCTTGAGCTTCTTGCCGTGCACTTCGCCGTACCGTTCCAGGAAGTGATTCACGAGCGCGGGAATGTCGCTCTTGCGGCGGCGCAGGGGCGGCAGGGTCACCGAGACCACGTTGAGGCGGTAGTAGAGATCTTCGCGGAAGCGGCCCGACTTCACCTCGGCCTCGAGATCGCGGTGGGTGGCGGCGACCACGCGCACGTCGACCTTCACGGTCTGGACTCCGCCGACGCGCTCGAATTCCTGCTGCTGGAGCACGCGCAGCAGCTTGACCTGCAGGCCCGGGCTGACGTCACCGAGCTCGTCGAGGAAGAGCGTGCCGGTGTTGGCGAGCTCAAAGCGGCCTTCGCGACGCCCGATGGCGCCGGTGAAGCTGCCCTTCTCGTGACCGAACAGCTCGCTCTCGAGCAGGGTCTCGGTGAGCGCCGCGCAGTTCACCTTCACGAACGGCTTGTCGCGCCGGGGCGAGGCCTCGTGAATGGCCTGGGCGATCAGTTCCTTGCCGGTGCCTGACTCGCCGAGCACCAGGATGGTGGCGCGGGTAGGGGCGGCGCGGGCGATGACGTCGAACACGCTCTGCAGCTCGGTCGACTCGCCGACGATGTTGCTGAACTTGTGTTTCTCGCGCAGCCGCTCGCGCAGCAGCTCGTTTTCCTGCTTGAGGGCGCGCTTCTCGAGCACCTTCTCGAGCTTGGCGAGCACCGAGCTGACGTCGACAGGCTTCGTCACGTAGTCCTCGGCGCCGGCCTTCATCGCCTGCACGGCGGTCTCGATGGACGCAAACGCCGTCATCATCACGAAGACGCAGGCGTGGCCGTCAGCGCGGGCGCGGGCGAGCAGGGCCAGCCCGTCCATCTTCGGCATGCGAATGTCGCAGAGCACGGCGTCGGGGCGGAAGGAGCTCAGCGCCGCCAACCCGGCCTCGCCATCGCCCGCCTCTCCGACCTCGTACCCTTCCTCGGTCAAAATGGTCTTGAGCGCGTCGCGCGCGTTTTGCTCATCATCGATGACGAGAATGCGGTGCTTCATGCGCAGGCTCCTTCGCGCAAAGTCTGCGCGACAGTAGGACGAGGCGAAATCTCTTCGGGGTGATCAGCGAACAACGAGAACGGGGCGTTTGCAGATGTGAACGACGCGATCAGTGATGCTGCCTACCAGCATGCGGGAAACAGCACCCCGCCCTTTGCTCCCCACCACCACCAGATCGTACGAGCCCGACTCCGCGAGCTCGGCGATGGCTTCTCCGGGGCTGCCGCGCAGGCAAACGCGCGCAATCGCTGGGCGCCCGACCTCAGCGGAGGCCTGCGTGAGGAGCGCCTCCCCCGCGCGCAGGGCCTCTTCAGCGAGGCGGCCGGCATCGAAAGGGACCTCGGCCGGCACGAAGACGTGGGGCACGACGTGGGCCAGGGTGACTTCGGCGCCCATCTTGTCGGCGATCTCGAGCGCCTTGCGGACGGCGTGCATGGACGCCTCAGAACCATCGACGGCTGCGAGGACCTTCTTCATGACACGGTGCACTGCAGGCTTCGGGCCGCGCGTGGCCGTTCTATTGCTTCAAAAAAGCGCTCATGAGAGCCCTTTTTCTGAGCGCGATCGTGATGGGCACCACCCTCCTGGGGACCGAACCGCCCGTGGCGCAGTCGGTAACGAAACCCAAGCCCCCGGTGGCGAAGAAGAGCCTGGAGAGCCCTTCGTACCTGAGCCCGCTTGCGCGCCAGTTGCTCAAGACGCGCATGTTGCGCCACTCGAACGACGCCCTGGCGCTGGTGCACGCGGTGGTGTTGCTCGACCACCCGACGGCCCAGCGGCTGGCCACCGAACTTGCGAGCGAACCCAGGCTCACCCGGCCCATCGCGGGCGGTGAAGACGACCTCAACGCGGCCTTGCCGGAGCGCTTCTTCGTGCTGCAGGACGAGCTTCGGTCGCGCGCCCTCGAGATGGCCGAGGCGGCGAAGAAGTCTGACAACGTGCAGATGGCAGAGCGCCTGGGAGAGCTGACGAAGAGCTGCGTGGCGTGTCACGCGGCGTATCTCGAGCCTCGAGCCCGGAATGAGCCGTGATCGTGAACAAGATGCGCGCAGTGCCTCGCTGCGCGCACGATTTGCGGGTGGCACGAGAGCGTGTGCCGGAAGTGGGGTGCGGCCATCCTTTTGCACGCGGGCGCTCCATGCAACCGGGGGGTAACGAGACCATGATGCACAGTGCACGGAGGCTCCTGAACGCGCGTTGCGACGAGCTTCGGGCACGGCACGAAGGTGAGGGGAGTGACGAGCTGGAGGAGCTCCTCTCCGCCTTGAGCCGGATGGAGGACGGCACCTGGGGGCAGTGCGAGAAGTGCAACGGCGCGATCGGCCGCGATCGCCTCAGGGCGCTCCCCGAGACGCGCTGCTGTCTCGACTGCGCCACCGGCTGACGAATTACTTCCCGAGGAAACGAATGGTCTTGGTGCGGGCGAGGCCGTTGGTCTGATCGGTGACCACCAGCTCCAGGTCGACGGGAACGCCCTGCAGCTTCGTTCGGGCGATCGACACGGAGACAGGCACGTGGGCGTCGGTGAGCGACTGCAGCTCGACCTCGGGTGTTCCGATGATGACCTGCGCGTCGACCGGTGAGTGGACCTCGATGGTGAACCGCGCCGGGCCGGTGTTCTTGTTGAACACGTGCACCTCGAAGGGGTTTCGCACCACCTCGCCATCGAGGATGAAGGGCATGCCGCCGCGGGCCCGGAAGATGTTCGCCTCGAAGGGCGTGCGGGTCGCCAGGGAGACGCCCAGCGTGCCCAGCGTGAGCGCCATCAGCGCCGCGTAGACCACCAGGCGCGGGCGCAGCGTGCGGCGGGGCAGACCTGCAAGCTCGTTCTGCGAGGCGAAGGTGATGAGACCGCGGGGGCGCTTGACCTTGTCCATGATGTCGTCGCAGGCGTCGACGCACTGAGTGCAGGCCAGACATTCCATCTGCAGGCCGTTGCGAATGTCGATGCCGGTCGGGCAGACCGCGACGCAGCGATTGCAGTCGATGCAGTCGCCGAGCTTCGGCGCGTCGGCCCCCTTCACCAGGTGACCGCGCGGCTCACCGCGGGCTTCCCGATACGCGACGGTCACCGAGTCACGATCGTGGAGCACCGACTGCAGGCGGCCGTAGGGGCAGAGCACCACGCAGAACTGCTCGCGGAACCAGGTGAAGTTGAACATCAGGATCGCGGTGAACCCCAGGGTGAGCCCGAAGGCCTCGAGGTGCGTCGCCGGGCCCTCGTCGATCATCAGCCACAGCTCGCGCGGAGAGACGAACAGCGCGGTGGCGGTGTGCGCGATGGTGGCGCTCACCACCAGGAAGGCGGCGTACTTGCCCAGGCGCCGGGCGACCTTGCCCAGGCTCAAGGGCGCAGCGGCGAGGCGGAGGCGCGCTTCACGGGGGCCATCGAAGAAGCGCTCGATGGGCCGGTACACGCCCTCGAGGAACACGGTCTGCGGGCAGCCCCAGCCACACCACACCCTTCCCTTCCACGCGGTCAGCAGCAGCAGCCCGAAGGTGAAGCTGAGCAGCAGCAGCACCACCATCCAGAAGTCCTGCGCGTTGAACGTCGAACCGAACAGGTAGAAGCGCCGGTGTTGAACGTCGAGCTGGATCATCGGGTGCCCGCCCACGGGAATGAACGGGGCGAGCACGTAGAAGGCGATCAGCGCGGCGAAGGCGGCGCGGCGCCTGCGGTTCCACACGCCCTTCACGTCAGCAGGATGGATGTCGAGGCGAGACCCGTCCTGCTTCATCGAGCCAAGAATGTTGGGCGGCGGAGGCTGCGTCATGACTCAGTCGACCGGATCGCCCTGCGGCGCTTTGCCGGCCACTTCTTTGCCCTTCAGGGTGACGACGAAGGCGGCGACCTTGCGCACCTTCTCCTGACCTAAGAGCGTGCCCCAGGGCGGCATGCCCTTGTCGGCGAACCCCTCGGTGACCGACTTCGCGATGTCGCTGGGCTTGTTGCCGTGGATCCAGAACTTGTCGGTGAGGTTGGGCCCGACCAGCCCCTGCCCCAGCGGCGCGTGGCAGGCCGCGCAGGTGCCCGCGAAGATCTGCTTACCCTCTTCGAGCTGAGCCGCGTCGGCGGCCACCGCGAGAATCGCGTCGTCACTGAGCGGCGTGAGGGCGAGCCGGGCCTTTTTGATCTCGGCGACCTCGGCGTTGTACTCGCTGCGCGGATCCTGGAGCGAATGCGTCGTGTGGTAGACGATCCAGTAGCCGAACATGAACACGATGGAACCGAAGAGAATGAACAACCACCAGTTGGGCAGCTGGTTGTCCTCTTCCTCGATGTCGTCGTAGCGATGAACGATCTTCGACTTCGGTTCGGTGCTCACGAGATTTCCTTTCCATCGGACAGCGGCAACTCACTGTGGGGCTGAAAATCGCCCTTCGTCTTGAAGGCGAAGGTGCGGAGCACCACCAGGGCGAAGAAGGTCATGAAGAGCAGCAGCGCGAAGATGGGCAGCGCGGTGAATTCCATGCCTGCGAAGAATTGTTTGAACATGGCTACTTCTCCCCGCCGAGGGCGGCCGTCTTGGGCGCCTCGTCACTGAGGGCAACGCCCTGGTCGCGCCCGAGGCGTTGGAGATACGAGATGAGCGCGACGATCTCGGAATCCCAATCGACGGTGACGCCGCTCTTGAGCAGGTCGGCGACGATGGTGTTGGCCTGGCGCCGCTGGTTCTCCTCGGCGTTGTCGATTTCCTTATTGGTGTAGGGAACGCCGAGCTTCTGCATCAGCGCGAGCTTGGGGCCGGCCAGCTTCGGGTCGATGTGCGACTCCGCCAGCCAGGGGTAGTTCGGCATGTTCGAGCCCGGGCTGGTCGAGCGCGGGTCGTTCATGTGCGTGTAGTGCCAGAGGCTCGGGTACTTGCCGCCGATGCGATGGAGGTCAGGGCCGGTGCGCTTGGAACCCCACTGGAACGGGTGATCGTAGATGAACTCTTCGGCGCGCGAGGCCTCGCCGTAGCGGAGGTACTCGGCCACCATCGGGCGAATCATCTGCGAGTGGCACACGTAACAACCCTCACGCGTGTACAGGTCACGGCCCTGCTGCTCGAGCGCGGTGTACGGCTTCTGCGAGGCACCGGTGGTGGGCACGGCCTGCTTCACCAGCACCATCGGAAGAATTTCCGCGACGCCGCCGATGAGCACGGCCACCAGCGTGAGCACGGTGAACGCGAGCGGGCGGTGTTCGATGAGGCCGAACCACGAGCCCCCGCCGGCCGCGCGCTCGCGCTTGTTGACGACGTACGCGACCTCGCCGACCACCAGCACCCCGATCGCCAGGCCGACCGCGACCAGAGCAGAGTCCGCGAAGAAGAAGGCGCCGGTGAGAATCAGCGCGACGATCGAGAACCACAGCGGCCGGCCGGTGATGACGTCGATGACCCCAGGCTCGTTCGCGGCGGGCTTGCGCTCTTCGATGGTGACCTCGACGGTGGTGTCGACGGCCTTCGCTCCGAGAATGGTCTTGCTCAGATTCCAGATCATCAGCACGTAGCCACCGAGGTACATGCCGCCGCCGAGCGCGCGGATGATGTACATCGGGCGAATCGCGATCAGCGTCTCGGTGAAGCTCGGGTAGGTGAGCGTGCCGTCAGGGTTGAGCGCGCGCCACATGAGGCCCTGGTTGATCCCAGAGATCCACATCGAGATCATGTAGGTGGCGATGCCGATGGTCGCGAGCCAGAAGTGCGCGTCAGCGGCCTTCTTCGAGTGCAGCGGCTTGTCCCAGAGGCGGGGCGTGAGCCAGTAGAAGAGACCGGCGGCCATCAAGCCGTTCCAACCGAGCGCGCCGCCGTGCACGTGCCCGATGATCCAGTCGGTGTAGTGCGCGAGCGCGGACACCGACTTGATCGACAGCAGCGGGCCCTCGAAGGTGGCCATGCCGTAGAAGGTGAGGCCGGCGACGAAGAACTTGAGAACGGGATCGTCGCGAACCTTGTCCCACGCACCGCGCAGGGTGAGCAGGCCGTTGAGCATGCCACCCCACGAAGGCGCCCACAGCATCAGCGAGAACAGCATGCCGATCGACTGCGCCCATTCCGGCAGCGCCGTGTAGAGCAGGTGGTGCGGGCCGGCCCAGATGTACATGAACACCAGCGCCCAGAAGTGCACGATGGACAGCCGGTACGAGTAGACCGGCCGCCCCGCCGCCTTCGGGAGGAAGTAGTACATGATGCCGAGGATGGGCGTGGTCAGGAAGAACGCGACCGCGTTGTGCCCGTACCACCACTGCACCAGCGCATCTTGAACGCCCGAGAACGCGGAGTAGCTCTTGAAGAACGAGAGCGGCAGCGCGAACGAGTTGACGATGTGCAGCACCGCCACCGTGATGATGGTCGCGATGTAGAACCAGAGGGCGACGTAGAGGTGCTTCTCGTTGCGCCGGGCCAGCGTCCAGAAGAAGTTGATCGCGAACACCACCCAGATGAGCGCGATGGCGATGTCGATGGGCCACTCGAGCTCGGCGTATTCCTTCGAGGTGGTGATGCCGAGCGGCAAGGTGATCGCCGCCGCGACGATGATCAGCTGCCAGCCCCAGAAGTGAATGGAGGAGAGCACGTCGTTCGCCATGCGCGTCTTCAGCAGGCGCTGGGTCGAGTAGTAGACGCCGGCGAACATCATGTTGCCGACGAACGCGAAGATGACCGCGTTGGTGTGCAGCGGGCGCAGGCGGCTGAAGGTGATGTACGGAACGCCGAAGTTCAGCTGCGGCCAGGCCAGCTGAAGGGCGATCCACAAGCCCACGAGCATGCCGACGGCGCCAAACAACACCGAGGCCAACATGAACTTGCGGACAGTCGCGTCGTCGTAGGCGACGCGCTCGATTCGGGTGGTCATGACGTCAGTCCTTCAGGTGCTTTTGCGGGTGGTCTTCTTCGAGGGGAGCGAGCGAGAGGCGATCGGCGTGATCGAGGGTTCGGCTTCGAACGGTCCAGATGAAGAGGACCAGCGAGCCGAGTACCAACATCAGGCTGACGAATACCTGGAGCACAATCACGCTCATGTTCGGGGCTCGCGCGATTGCTGCGTCGCTGGGGGAAAGAGCGCAAACCGTGCGCGATTTGCGGGCTGCCGAGAGTGGGGAGGCATCGTGGCGAGGCCCGGGTGCATTCCCCCTGCCAACCGGTAATCTGCGCGCCGAATCCAAGGAGCAAGATGACTCACCTGATGGTGCTGTGCCTGGCAGTCGCGGCGATGGAAGACGGCGGTGTGGACGCGGGCATCGATGGAGGCGCGACGGCCAGCTGGAAGCTCTCCACGAAGCTGGGGAAAGGCTCTGCGCTGCGCGAGGAGCTGATTTCCGAGCTGACGGTGGGGGCGCGGAGCTCCGGGGTCGGGGAGATCGCGTTGACGCGCGAGGAAGCCGAAGCGCTGCTCGACGACCCTCGCGCTGAGCTCATCTACGGCGACAAGACGGTGTCGATCGTCGCCCCCTCGATGGTGACGCGGCACCGGCAGGAACACATCGACCTGATGAAGCGCTTCCTGCTGCCGGAGCGGGTGGAAGCGGGCGCGAAGTTCATGAAGGAGAAAGAGGCGGTCTTGAGCGCGACGGAGAAGCGCACCGGCGTCGACCGCGAGGTGATCATCGGCATTCTGATGTGGGAATCGAAGCTGGGCACCATCACCGGCGACTACGTGGCGTTCAACGCGCTCGCATCGCAGGCGTTCTTCATCGACGAGGCGAACGCGGTGGCCCTCGCGCGTGTAGAGGAGAAGGCGCTGTTGTCGGGCGCGGGCGCGGTGAAGAAGACCAAGAAGAAGCCCACCGAAGAAGAGCTGGCGAAGATCGCTGCCGCGAAGGCCGAAGCCGAGAAGGTGCAGGCGCGGCGGGTGGAGAGCATTCGCAATCGCGCGCGGAAGAACCTGGTGGCGCTGCTGTGTCAGTGCAAATCGCGCGGCATCGACCCGTTCACCATGAAGGGCAGCTGGGCGGGCGCCCTGGGCTTCCCGCAGTTCATGCCGGCGAGCCTGCGCTGGGCGGAAGACGGCAACGCCGACGGGAAGATCGATCTCTTCGACATGGACGACGCCATCGCCTCGGTGGGCCGCTATCTCTCGTCGGCGGGGTTCAAGAAGAGCGCTCGCGACGCGGTGTACGACTACAACCACGAAGAGGCCTACGTGCAGGGCGTGCTGGCGTTCGCCGCCGCGCTGAAGGCCGGTCCCCCTGACGGCGGGGCGCTCAGCGGGGCTGCCACACCCTGATTGGCAGCGGGGCGCAGACCTTCTCGGCCCGGGGCGTGAGGCTGCTGACCGTGAGGAGGAGCAAAGTCAGCGTGCTCGCGGGCATGCTGATGGCGGCGGCGACGGGCGACATCACGCCCACCAACGCGAAGCCGATGGCGAACACGTTGTAGGCCAGCGAGAGGCTCAGCACGCGGCGCACCACCTGGCGCAGGTGCTGGGCTTCGCAGAGCGCGGTCTGCAGGGGCGCGAGGCCTTCGCCCACCAGGAAGAAGTCGCTCTTCGAGGGCATCACCGGGCGATCGATGGCGGGCGTGCCGGCAGCCAGGGCCGCTTCGAAGGCGAGCGCGTCGTTGACCCCATCACCCAGGTAGAGCGCGTCGTTGCGGCTGAGCGCGCGCACCTGCTCGGCCTTGCCTTCCGGGGAGAGCGCCCCGAGTGCGTGGCCCGGCTCGAGCCCCAGCGAGCTGGCGAGCGCCTCGACCCGTGAAGGGGCGTCACCCGAGAGCAGCCACACGGCGTAGCCCTGTTCCTTCAAGGTGCGCAGCTCGACGCGCGCATCGGGCCGGAGCACCTCGCGGGTCTCCAGCAGGGCGAGGTGCCTTCCGTCGTGGCCCAGGGAAGTGGTGCGGCCTTCGAGACCCGAGGCCCAGTCAGCGCGGCCCAGCCGCCAGGTGCCGTCGGTGCGTTTCCATTCCATGCCCTTGCCGGGCACCTCTTCGACCTCCGCCGAAGGGTCGTACTTCGCGCCGGCGCCCTCGAAGGCCCGGGCCAACGCACCGCTGACCGGGTGACTGGAACGGACTGCGAGGTTGTAGGCGGCGTCGAGCTGCGCGCCGTCGAGGGTGAGGTGCGGGTCGACCAGCTCGAGGCGGCCCAGGGTGAGCGTGCCGGTCTTGTCGAATACCAACTGCTTCACGTCGGTGAGGCGGTCGAGCAGGTCGGTCGAGCGAACGAAGAATCCGCCCTTGCGCAAGCGCGACTGCACCAGCTCGTACGCGAGGGGAATGGCGATGCCGATGGCGCAGGGGCAGGTGATCACCAGCAGCGACACCATCACGTTGACGGCGGCGTCGAGCCCGCGGGGAAGCCAGAGCAGGAAGCCGAGCGACGACACGCCGAGCACCGTCACCACCCAGCGCCTCGCGAGCCCATTCCAGAGCTGCTGGTGCTTCGCCTCGCCGCCGGCGCGGGGAGCGGGTTGGCGCAACAAGGCGACCAGCGACGATTCCGCGAAGTCCTGCGTCGCCTTGACGTGAAAGGCCACCCGACCCGCGTTGAAGCTACCGGCGGGAATGAGCGCGCCCTTTTCCACCCGGCGGGGGGCGGCCTCACCCGTCATCCAATCGGTGCTGATCTGCGCGGGGAGATCGAGGAGCACGGACTCGACGGGCACGAGATCTGACGGGGCCACCAGCAGCACGTCGTCTTTGACCACCTTGGGCGCCTTGACCGATTCGAGTCGTTCACCGCGCACCCGGCGCACCAGCAACCCGTCAGCTCCGTCGTCCTCGAGCAGGTAACGGCGGTTGCGCTCGAGCAAACGCTCCTGGAGGAAGCGGCCCAGCAGCATCAGGGTGATGAAGGTGTTGAGGGTGTCGAAGTACGCGAGGTCGCCGCGCCCATGGCTCGTCACCAACTGCACCACCGACATGCCGTAGACGAGCACGATGCCCATCGCGATCGGCAGATCGAGGTGCAGCATTCTCGAGCGCAGCCCGCGCACCGCCGCTTGAAAGAACGGCCACCCACCGATGAGCACGGTGCCGGTCGAGAGCGCGAAGGACAGCCCGGTGAAGAGTGGGAAGACGTCGGGGTCGGTCTTGTCGAGGCCGAAGTAGAAGCTCACCGAGAACAACATCACGTTGATGGCGAGCGCCGCGCTGATGCCCAGGCGCACCGGGAGATCGATGCTCTTCTTCGAGCCTTCCTTGCGCGCGGGACCGAACTGGTAACCGAACGCTTCGACCTCCTTGACCCAGCGCTCGAGGTCGAGCTGCCCCTTCTTCCAATGCACCCGCACGGTGCCCAGGGTGGGATTGACGGTGATGTCGCCTGCGCCCTGATGCCGGCGAAAGGTCTCGTTCATCAACCAGACGCAAGCCGCGCAGTGAATGCCCTGCACATCGAGTTGGAGGCTGCAGACCTGGCCTTCAGTGGCCATCGCCTTTTCGATGAGAGGTTCGAGCCACGAGTGACTGCGGGGCATCGGCTCGGACACCGCGCTGACCTTGTCTCCGGCGAGCGCGTAGTAGCGATCGAGCCCCTGCTCGTGCAGCAGATTGTGCACCACCTCACACCCTCGACAGCAGTAGCGCGCAATTCCTGCATCGACAGGAATGTGACTTCCACAGTGCTCGCAGAGGTCTCTGCCAGCAGATGCAGGGGTTTCAGGGGAGGTGGCCATGCTTCGGGCTCACCGCTGTGCGAACGGCATGCCCATTGTAGAGGTCGCCGGTGTCAAGGAGCGGAGCCGGTAGCGCCGGAACGGCGCGCGAGACAGTACGGAGCGAAGCGGAGAACTGGCCGAGGCGGAGAGACCCAAAAAAATGGAGCCGATGCTGGCTTCGGCTGGAGCGCTCAGCGCGCTGGTCGCCGGAGCAACAGGAAGTCTGCATTGCGCCTTGATGTGTGGGCCGCTGGCCTGCGCGGGGCTGCCGAAGACCGGCCCCGAGCGGAAGTGGGCCGCGGTGGCGTGGCACCTCGGGCGAATCACCGCCTACACCTTCGTCGGTTGCCTGCTCGGTCTGGCCGGCCGGGGGGTCTCGCAGGGGTTGATGGTCTCGGTGCAGCCGGTGTTGCCGTGGGTGATGGCGGCGGGGCTGGTGATCACCGCGCTCGATCTGGCGAAGCACGCCAGGCCCTTGCCCGGAGTGGCCTCGATTTCCCGGGCGCTGGCCCGGCTCGGGGCCCCGCTCTCCCCCGGGGCGCGCAGTTTCTTGCTGGGCGCGGCGACGCCCTTTCTTCCCTGCGGGTTGTTGTACGGGCTCTTTCTGGCGGCGATCGCGACGGGTTCGGCGTGGGGCGGGGCCGCGGTGCTCGGGGCGTTCTCCCTCGGAGCGCTCCCCGCGTTGGGCGCGCTGCAGCTGGGAGCGCATCGGCTCGCGCTCTCACCGCGGTGGACGGTGATCGTTCGCCGGGTGGTGCCCCTGACCGCGGCGGTGGTGTTGATCGCGCGCGCGTTGATGACCCGGGGTGACGTGGCGAAGTGCGGCTAAGCTCGCTGCCCCGTGCATTTCTTCGAGAGCCTCTGGGAAGAAGCGAGCCGCTCGTTCACGCCGTGGGTGCTGCTGCTGTCGGCGGTGTCCTTTCTGCTCGCGAAGTGGGTGGCGGTGGACAAGCCGCGCTTCAAGGCGATGTTCTTCTTCGTCACGGCGCACCTGATCGGCCTGGTCGCCACGGCCGCGTTCGACAGCGTCGGTTCGAACCTGGTCGAGCTGATGCGCACGCCCACCTGGGTGCTCGCCGCCGCGGGCCTGGTGGGCGCGGGGGCCACCCTGCTCTTCGCGGTCATTCTTCCGCGCATGCGGTTGCACGCGCCGCTGATCGTTCAAGACGTGGTGGTGGCGATCGCGATGGTGGGCGCGATGCTCGGGGTGCTCAGCCGCGCGGGCGTCAACCTCTCGGGCCTGATCGCGACCAGCGCCGTCTTCACCGCGATGCTCGGCTTCTCGCTGCAAGACGTGATCGGCAACATCGCCGGCGGGCTCGCGCTGCAGGTCGACAACTCGATCGAGACGGGCGATTGGATCAAGGTCGGCGACGTCACCGGCAAGGTGATCGAGATTCGCTGGCGGCACACCGCGGTGGAGACGCGCAACTGGGAGACCGTGCTCATTCCCAACACGGTGATGACCAAGTCGAACGTGATCATTCTCGGGCGGCGGCGCGGTCAGACCACGCAGCTGCGGCGCTGGGTCTACTTCAACGTCGACTGGCGCTTTCAACCCGGCGACGTGATCGCCGTGGTGCAGAACGCGGTGCGCGGCGCTCAGCTCGAACGGGTGGCGCGCGATCCCCAGCCCAGCGTGGTGCTGATGGACATGACCGACACCTTCGGCAAGTACGCCGTGCGGTACTGGCTGACGGACATCGCGGTCGATGACCCCACGGACTCCACGGTGCGATCGTGCGTGTACTTCGCCCTGCAGCGCGCCGACATGACGCTCGCGATGCCCGCGCACGCCCTGTTCGTCACCGAAGAGACGACGGACCGGAAGGCGATCAAGACCGAGAAACAGATCGCCCGGCGGCGGCAACTGCTCTCCACCATCGACCTGTTCGATGGCTTGTCAGAGACAGAACGCACCGACCTCGCGCGCACCATGAAGTACGCGCCGTTCGCCAAGGGCGAAGTGATGACGCGGCAGGGCGCCGATGCGCACTGGCTCTATTTGATGGAAGACGGACAGGCCTGCGTGCGCGTGACCGACGGCGTCCATGATCGCGAGGTCGCTCAGCTGAACGGGCCCTGCTTCTTCGGTGAGATGTCGCTGCTCACCGGTGAGCCGCGCAGCGCCACCGTGGTCGCCGACAGCGAGGTGGAATGTTTCCGCCTCGACAAGGCGGCGGTGCAGAAGGTGATCGGCGCCCGGCCGGCGCTGGCAGAGCACCTCGCCAAGCTGCTGGCTGATCGCAAGGTCTCGTTGCAGGCCGCGAAGGAAGGATTGACCGCCGACGCGGCGCGCGAACGGGCGGCGCGGGAAGCCAACGCCCTGCTCAAGCGCATTCAGTCGTTCTTCGCGCTGAGCTGAATCTACCGCTTCACCGCGAGGCAGCGCACGGGCTGGGCGCTGGCGGTGCGGGCCATCTCGTCGCTGATGTGGCCGATGCTCGCGAGCTCAGTGAGCAGGGAGTCGCGCGCCTCCTTGAGCTTGGCGGCGTTGCGGCAGTTCTTGATGTCGTCCCAGAAGCCCCAGGGCGGAATCGCCAGCTGCAGCTCGGCGAGCTCGGCCAGGTTCAGCTGCGTGAGCGGCTTCTGCATCACCACCAGCGAAGCGGTCTCGACGCCGATGACGCCGTGGTCGAACCACATCGAGTGGAGATCGAAGGCGACCAGCTGATCCTTCGCGAGGAAGTGATGCACGCGATCGGCCGCCACCGCCACCTGGAGATCGGTCTTCATGTTGAGCCGACGCGCCAGGTTGCGCGCGAAGATGAGCTCGCACGCGCCATCACCATCGAGAATTCGATTCTGCAGGCTGGCCGCGAGCCTTTTCGTCCACGGCCACCCTTCCTCGCGCGGGCTGCGGAAGTAGTCGGGGCACCCGGTGGCCGTGATGTAGAAAGCGATCAGGTGTTTGGGCAGCCGGGAGAAGTCGGGCTTTTCCCACTTCACGCTCTCCCGCACGCTGGCGGGGCGGCCGATCTGAACGCTCTGGCGTTCTGACTCGATCGACTGCCGCAGGTGCGTCTCGACGTCGTTCTCACTCTCGATCTGATTCTGCAGGTTGGCGGCCGTGTACATCCACGTGCCGGGCACCAGCACGCCCACGGTGATGACGGTGAGCAACGACAACCACAGCACCAGCTTGAAGAGGGTCGTCAGCGCACGCACTTGAAAGTCCTGAACAGAGAAGGTTCGGGTGTTACGAGGACGGCTCCATGTCCGGCTGGAGCCAGGCAACGCTGAGCCAGAATGAAGTCGCCGGGCCCGGGCTTCACCGGTTGACGCTCGAGGTGCCGCTCGCGGTCTCTTCGGGGTTTCACACGGCGGGACAGTACCACCGCGTGCGCGTTCCCAGCGGACAGGACGCGAGCTTCGCGATCGCCTCGCCTCCGGGGGCGGCCCGCTTCGAGTACCTGGTGCGGGAGAGCGCGGGCGTGGCCGGTGAGCTGACGGCCCTCACGCCGGGCGCCCAGGTCGAGGTGAGCGTGCCGATGGGCCCGGGCTTTCCGGTGCCGCGGGCGCGGGGGAAGAACCTGCTGGTGATCGGCACGGGCACCGGCTTTGCGCCCTTGCGCTCGGTGCTGCTGGCGATCGCGGCCGAACGCGCGGCCTTCGGTGAAGTGCACGGCGCGTACGGGGTGCTCACGCCCGCGCACCTGGCGTTCGGCCGTGAGATCCCGGGCTGGGAGCAGGCCGGACTGCACGTCATTCCCACGGTGACCACCTCCGCGCCGGGTTGGGCGGGCGCCGTGGGCCAGGTGCAGGACCTCGTCTCGCGCCTGCCGGTGGAGCGCAGCGATCTCGCGTTCGTGTGCGGGCAGAACGAGATGGTGGCGGAGATCACCGACCTGCTCGGTCAGCGAGGGCTCCCGCCCGATCGGGTGTTCGTGAACTTCTGAGCGGGGCGCTTCCCCCTTCCCCTCCGAGATCGGCGTCTCTACATTGCTCCCGCTCGCATGGGTTCCGTCACCACCTACTCGCGCTTCAAGTCACCGGTCGGCAGCTGGCTGCTGGTCAGTGACGGCAAGGCGCTGACGGGCGCCTACCCCGAGTCGCATCGCGCCGTTCCGGACGTCACCGATGCCTGGCACCGCGATGACGCGTTCTTCGCGGGCGTGCGCGATCAGCTCGCGGCCTACTTCGCCGGGCGGCTGGTGGAGTTCACCGTGGCCCTCGCTCCGGCTGGCACCGCGTTTCAGCGCCGGGTGTGGAACGCGCTGGGTGAAATCCCCCTGGGCGCGACCACCAACTACGGCGCCATCGCCTCGCACCTGGGTGCGCCGACGGCCTCGCGCGCGGTCGGTGCGGCGAATGGGAAGAACCCCATTTCGCTCATCGTGCCCTGCCACCGGGTGGTGGGCGCGACCGGGCTGCTCACCGGCTATGCAGGCGGGCTCGAGCTCAAGCAGTGGCTGCTCGAACACGAGTCGACCACCGCGCGGCGATCTGCCGGTGGCGTGACGCCGATCGGCCTCGCGGCGGTGTCGCCTCGCGCTGTTCAGTTCAAACTCGGCTGAAAACACCTTGGCTTCAGCGGGCGATGACGTTCGCTTCGCCGTAGACGACTTCGTAGACGACGGCTGAAGGGTCACTCTGGTGGTTGTTGAGCGGGTTCTGCGGAGTCCACGCGGCGACCACCAACCGGCTGCCGTCACGCGAGAAGCGCACCCGGCGAACCGCCCAACCGAAGCCATCTTCGATCGCGAGCGGCTGACCATGGAGGATCACCTTCTTGTCCCAGCCCCCCGTCGCCAGCGTCTTGCCGTCGGGGCTGATGCCCACGGTCGCCACCACGCCGTGATGGCCGTGTTGTTTATCGAGCACGGTGCCTGACTCGAGGGCGACGCGCGCGCCGCAGTCCCACTCGCGCTCGGGCTCGACTTCGTTCTTCTTCTCGCGGTCGTAGACGGCCTTGGTGCGCTCGGACTTGGTCTGCGAGAACGCGATGCCCGCGATGGTGCCCTGCGCGTCGAGGGAGAGGTCGTTGATCGCCGCGGGGTAAGCGTATTCGCGCGCGAGCTTGAGCGTCTGCCCCGCGCTCACGGTCGCCTTTGCACCCGGCAGCAGGGTGAAGACGATCTCGGAGGTCGACTCGTCGAAGGCGGTGAGCACGTGGTCCAGCACCGGCCCACCGATCACTGCCTGCGCATCAGGCGGCACGCAGGCATCGCACACCGCGATGTCGACGTTCTCGAACACCAGGTTCTTGATGGTCAGCACCCTGCCCTTCGCTACCCGGGCGAGCTGGTTGCCGAAGGCGGTCGCGATCTGCACCGAGTCGGTCAGCTGCAGCACCTTGAGGCCGGCCGCTTCGGCCAGCGCAGACTTCACCACGATCATCGGCACCCGGGCGTCGAGCGCGACGGTGGCTGAAGCGGCCCCGTCGAGCACGCCGCGAAACGAGACCACGCCGTTCTTCTTCGTCACGTGGGTGCGGACCTGGTGCGTAGGAATGTCGGAGACGCTCAGGTCGAAGACGAGCAGGTGTTTGTCCCAGCTGCCGGTGACGAGCTCGCCTGCGCGGGTGAAGGTCACCGCGCGCACTTCATCGGTGTGCGCCCGCAGCTCGGCGAGGTACTGCAGCCGGGTGGCGGAGACGAGGGTCACCAGGCCCTTCGCGCTGCCGAGCGCGAGCAGTTCACCCGAGGGGTGCCAGCCGACGCTGACCAGCGGCTCTTCGGTCAGCCAGGCCGACTCGAGCGCCCCGGTCTTCGCAGAATAGATGCGCAGCGCGCCGTCACGGGAGACGGTGGCGATGCGGGTGCCGTCGGGCGAGAACTCGAGCTCGTCGACGTCGAACTCGAGCGGGTTGATCGCGGTATCGAACCGCGGCTTCGATTCATCGCTCTGGTGAACGGCGAGGTGAAAGGACTTCGAGCCGAGACGCGAGACCGCGGTCAGCTTCGAATCGGGCGAGAGCTTCGCGTCGTAGACGAAGTCTTCGCGGTTCAGCACCTGGCGATCGCCGAGCGCGATCGGCGTGCCCGAGAGGTAGGCGCCCGGTGAAGACTGCAGCGCCGCCAGCACTGAATAGGGCGTCTTCGGGAAGGTGCGACAGGCCGAGAGGCTCAGCAGCAGCACCAGCAGCGTTTTCCCCGGGAAGCTCACCCTTCAGGCCGCTTGGGCGTCACTTCTTTCACGCCCTTGGTGGTGATGTTGAGCAGGTACAGCTGGCGCTTCGCCTCGCGCGAGTCGTCCATGGTGAGCGACCCGGTCGCGCCCTGGAAGTTCTTCAGGTGCTGAAGCACTTCACGGAAGTTCGCGCGGCTGGTCGGGGCGTTCTTCTCGATGATGCTGCGCACCATCGCGCCGGAATCGAAGCCTACGGCGTCGAGCAACGTGATCGACGCGTCTTTGTACGCCTCGCGGAAGGCGCTGACGAAGGCCTTGGTGCTCGGGCGATCGCTCGTCTCGTAGAACGCCTCGACGTACACGCTGCACAGCACGTACTTGCCGCCGCGCTCCATCAGCTGGGGATCACCCGAGGTGCCCTTGGGCGAGCTCCAGGTGGACGGCCCGAGCAGCGTGACGGTCTTGAGCTTGTCCTTGCCGGTGGTCTTCTGAATGCGCTCGAGGTCCTTCTTGTCGCAGGCGTTGGTGATGATGTCCTCGACGGCCAGCGCAGGCGCGACCAGCGAGACCTGCTGCCACGAGTCGGGAATGAGCATCGCCTCGAAGTCGATCACCGGCTCGAGACCGGCCTTCATCTTCTCGATCGCCTTGCGCCGCCGAAACTCGTCGGGGGTCGCCTCGCGGATGTCGCGCATCTTCTCGAAGTAGTCAGCGCGGTCCTCCAGGTAGTAGCGGCCGGCGAGGCGCTTGGCCTCTTCAGTGAACGTCTTCTGATCGTGGTCGTAGCTCTCGATGCCGCGAATCTGCCCGCCGCGTCTCTCGATGGCGTCCCAGAACTCGTTCGACAGCTCGACGCCGAAGGGGGTGTTCGGGTGGAGGATGGCGAACGTCTTGTAGCCGAGCGTGTTCATTGCATAATCGGCCAACGCCTCGGCCTGCTGCGCGTTGGTCACCATGGTGCGGAAGATGTGCGGGCCGATGTCGGTGAGGCCCTCGGCGCGAGAGAGCGTGATCAGCGGAACCTGGAGTTCCTCGGCGACCAGCGCGCCGCGCTTCGCGTCTTCCGCGAGCAAGGGGCCCACGATCGCGATCACCCCGTCGTCGAAGGCGAGCTGCTCGACCAGCTTCGAGGTGAGCGAGGGATCACCCTGAGTGTCTTTGACGATCAGCTCGATGTCGCTGCCCTTGAGCGCCAGCTGCAGGCCGCGCAGCGTGGTCTCGCCGAACGCCTTGTACTTGCCGCTCATGGGCAGCACCGCGCCGATGGCCTTCGGGTGCACCTGGGCGCGCTTGCTGAGCCGCTCCTGCAGCGCCTTCGCCTCAGGCGCGTACTGAGAATCAGGCGCGGTGCTGATGAGCGAGCGCAGCGTCTCGTCGAGGCGCGTCCAATCGCGCAGGTGGTAGTAGACGCGCGCCATCTTGAAGGTGAGCAGCGGCCAGCCCGGGTGTGATTTGGGCAGCTCGTTCCACGCCTCGGCGATCGCAAGGAAGGTGGTCTTGGTCTCGACCACGTCTTCGAGGTTCGTCAGCGCCTTCTTCACGTCTTCAGGGGTGCCGGCGTTGTCGACGCCCTTGATCGCGGCCTTCAGCGCTTCTCCGTACTGCTGGCTGCCAGCCGCCGCGCGAAGCAGCGCTGCTTCAGCGAGTCTCTTGTCTTCACCTTCGAGGCGATCGACGAGGGTCGAGAGCGTCTGGAACGCGTCGCGGTAGGCCTTCTGCTCCACGGCGGCGAGGCCTGACTTGAGCCGCGCGTCATTGGCCCTGGGGTGCAGCGGGTTTTCGAACAGCAGCTCGCCCAGCGACTTGCGAGCCAGCGCGTAGTCACCCTCTTCGAAGGCGAGCACGCCGACCCGGTAGAGCGCGTCCTGGCCTGCAGTGGTTTCGGGGTAGGTCTTGCGCACGAGGAGCAGCGCCTCGATGCCTTCCTTCCGTGACTTCGTGTCCGCGACGGACACGGCCCTGGCCAACGCCTCGTCGGCGGCCGGGTCCTTCTTCACGTCGATCTTCGTGCCGCTGCCGGCGGGTCCCGTGGGCCTGGGGGGACACGCGCAGAGGAACAAACAGCTGATCAGCAACAGCTCACGCATGCCCGGCGACATAGCAGGCTTTCTGTGCGGGAAAACGCACGCAGTGCGGCCGGAAAGACGCGCCCCTGCGTCCCTCTTGCCGCGGGTTTCACCCTCGTGGGGGAAGCCTCATCAACTCGCGTGCCACTACAGCCCGACGCCCACCAGGAACTTCACGTTGATGTCGAGCTTCGTGTCCTGCGCAGGCTGCCGGCCCGTGCCGCTGGTGACGATGGTGAAGTCCGAAGCGCGCACGAACTCGCCCAGATCGGTGTCGACGAGATCGAGCGTGAGCGTGGGGTTCGGCGCGGCCAACCCCAACCCGGCGATGCCCGTCTTCGAGGCGATCTTCTGCTGCTTGCCGCCGGACTTCACGTCGAACTCGAGCGAATCGAGGAAGCCGAAGTCCTGCGAGTTCGGCGAGGTGATCTTCAGCGTGAGCGAAGTCACCTTCATCGACTTCACCTTGTCTCGCGAGGTGTTGTTGTTCTTGAAGTCCTGGTTCTGGCTGAAGTCGATGTTCGTGAAGCCCCCGGCCTGAGGGAAGGTGTTGAGCAACTGCCCTAACGTGCTGCCGGCGATGGTCGCTTCGCCTCGGGTTTCGGCGGCGAACGTGATGGGACCGCAGGCGGAGAGAAGGATCGTGCTGGTGAGGAAGAGGAAGCGCATGGCGAGGCACGTTCTAACCGCCCGGGGGGCGCGGCGTCAGCCTTCCCGTCGTCAACGGAAGCAGTGTCGATCTCCGGCCGGCTCAGACGTCGCCTTTCCAGAAGGAGCATTTTGATGCGTGATTTCCTGGTGATGATTCTCGCGAACGAAGCAGCCGAGGCCCAGCTTTCCCCGGCGGAAATGAAAGCGCTGGTCGAAGGGGCGACCGCCCACGAGAAGAAGCTGCGGGCCGCGTCGGCCTTTCTCGATGGTGAGCGCCTGCGCCCCTCGACGGAAGGGCGCCGGGTAAGCATTCGCGAGGGCGCGGTGCAGGTCGAGAACGGCCCCTTCGCAGAGCTCGCGCTCGGCGCCTACGCGCTGGTGAAGGCCGACGATCTGGAAGCGGCGACCGCGCTGATGGGCCCGCTCCCGATGGCGCCCGGGGCGGTGCTCGACGTGCGGCCGGTGATGAACGGCCACTTCAACCCCGACAAGTCGAACGAACAGGGCCGCGTGTTCGGCTTCGCGGTGCTGGGGAGCTCGGCCCACGAGCAGGGCTGGAACGAGATCATGGATCGCATCGACGCCGCGACGCGCGGCTTGCTTTCCACCCGATCGTTTTCTGGGCGGCGCGCGCCTGAATGCCCCCACCACCGGAAAGCGCGTGATGGCCACCGGCGGGCGCCGCGCGGTCTTCGATGGGCCCTTTCTCGAGAGCAAAGAGGTGATCGGCGGCATCTTCTTCATGCGCATGTCGAACGTGGAGGAGGCGGTTCGGTGGGCCAGCCAATCTGAGTTCAT
>JAYVNA010000678.1:0-3381 GCA_043758715.1 Archangium sp. | reverse complement strand
GGGGCAAATACACCCGCACCGGCACCTCACCCGCCGTCAACTCGAGCGCAGTCGGCGCGGCCTCCCCGACGGCGAGGGGATCGTACGCAGTGAGCACGAGAGCGGCGACGAGCGTGATCATGATGAACAGCACAACACGTGCGCGGCCGAATCGTTGCGGGTGGTACCCTTTTGGGCGCGTGTTCTCCCTCCGAACTGGAATTCCTCTCCTCGCCGCGGTCCTGCTCGTGGGCTGCGGTCACATGGCGAAGCTGCGGCCCACACCCAAGGGCCAGGTCACCGCGGAGCTCGAGCTCGGCGGTCCTTTCGCCAAGGTGGGCGGCCTGGTGATTCCGCTGCCGCTCACCACGGTGGGCGCGAGCTATGGCGTCGCTGAGCACGTCGACATCTCGGCGCACCTGCATCCCACCGCGGCGATCTTCAAGATCGCAGGGCTCGATGTGGGGGCCGCGTGGCAGCCGCTGATTCAGAAGGGCGCGGTGCCGGCGGTGACGGTGGCGGGGCGGCTCTACGGCTTCACCAATTTCATCAGTGGCTTTCAGCCGTACCTCGAGCTGGGCGTGACCGGCAGCTACAAGCTGGCCGATCGGGTCTCGCCGTACCTGAACGTCACCACGCTCATTCAGACCAACGCGGTGCCCCTGCTCGCAGTGGGCGCGGGCGTCGAGGTCGAGTTCGGGCGGGTCGCGTTGCAGGCCGAGTTCCGCTGGTTCAGCCCCAACCGCAACACCTACTTCAACGCGGTCGAGTGGCAGTCCATCAGCGGCTGGGGCGCGGTCGGCGGGTTGATCGGCGTTCGTTACACTTTCGGAGAAGCGCGATGAAAGCCTTCCTGTTGATTGCGTTGCTGGCCCTGAGCGGTTGTTTCTCGCTCGACCCGTTCCTCTACACGCCGGGCAAGACCGACGCCTACAAGCTCGACCCCGCAAGTGATCTGCCCGAAGAAGCGGTGAGCGCCGATCGCATCGAGCCGGTGACGATTCCAGTCGGTGAGCAGGACAAGGTGGAAGCGGCGTACGTGAAGGGCAGTGAGCAGCCTCCGCGCGCGTACGTCATCTATTTTCACGGCAAGGGCGGCACGCTCGACAGCGCCATCGGCCGCGCCAAGCGGTGGTCGAACATGGGCTTCGACGTGTTGGTGTTCGATTACCGCGGGTGGGGTCTGTCGACGAACCTGAGCCCGAACGAGGCCTCGATTCTCGCCGACACCAGGGCAGTGCGCGCGTGGATGCTCGGGCGCATCGGGGCTGCGAACGCGGATCGGCTGATCTACTACGGCCACTCGTTGGGCACGGCGACCTCCACGCAGCAGGCCGAGCTGGAACCGCCCGCGATTCTCATTCTCGAGTCGGCTTTCGCCTCCATTCACGACTTCGAGACCGACAGCTCAGGCATGGACTTCCCGGTGGGGTTCATTGCCACCGGCACCTGGCCGACGGTCGACCGGGTGAAGAACATTCACGTGCCGATTCTGCTGGTGCACGGGCTGGCCGACGAGTTCGTTCGGCCCGAGTTCAGCCAGAAGATCTTCGCCAACGCCAACGAGCCCAAACGGCTCGAGCTCGTCGAGAAGGCGATGCACGGCGACATTCCCGAGGTGATGGGGCCGGCGAACTACACCGCGCTGATTCAGGCTTTCGTCGCCGAACACCTGTAGGCGCTGCGGCGCACTGCGTCGCAAACTCTCCCCGCCCAGTAGCTTTCCCATCGAACGTGAACGTTCCTTGAGGAGCTTGAGCCCGGGTCCCGCTACAACCCGCGCCGTCGCCTGCGCTCCAGCGGGCCGTCGTGAGGTGCACTCGTCGTGAGCCGATCAAAAGTGGAAGAGACCGTGGTCTTTGGTGATGCGATGTCCTGGCTCGAGACGGCGATGCCGCCGGGGTTCTTCGCGGCGATGCGAGATGAGCCCGAAGCCCTCGCCATTCTTTCCCGCGAGCTGAGCACCCTGAAGCAGAACCAGCACCTGGTGCTCGCCGATCGCCCCGACGCGCTGATCATGGCGAACCGCAACACGCCCGGCTCGCTGTACCAGGCGCTCACCCTGCGTGCCGGCCCGCAGCGGGCGATCTCGTACGCGATGTTCGCGCACTCCGAGTCCACCATGCCCGGCCTCAAGGAGACGCTCGAGATTCAGCGCTTCGAGTTCGACTGCAAGCCCGACCGGGAGATCGCCGAAGCCCTGAAGCAGAAGGTCGAGGTGCCCGCCGAAGTGCGCGCGCCGATTCTCGCCGAGTCGAAGAAGATGTTCCCCACCTTCGAGGTGGCCGCCTTCGATCGCCTGCTCGACGTCTTCTGGCTCAACAACCCCAACCACACCAGGAACGCGCTGCCGCGCCGGCTCGCTCAGCGCCTTTACTCGCTGCACCTGTGTGATCAGGGCGGCGGCCTCTCGCTCGAGATGGAGCCCATCGAAGATCACCCAAACGAAACCCGGGTCTCCTTCTCGGTGGCCAGCCCCCCGCAGAAGGGTTTCCTCGCGCAGATGATGGAGGTCTTCAACCGCTTGAACCTCGGCATCACCGGCGCCTCGGTGCTGCAGATCTCCGACGGCGTTCAGCACTACGCGGTGAACACCTTCTACGTACGGCCGCGCGGGGGCGGGAAGCTCACCGCCGGCTCCGACCTCGATATCCAACTGCGCCGGGAGCTGTTCAACACCCAGATCCTCGACGTGAACTCGCCCGAGTATCAGCGCGGCGTCGCCCCGGGGAAGATGAGCGGGGAAGACGCGTCACTCGTGCGCGCCTTCGTCGCCTTCTGCCACACGCAGCTGGGCCACGCGCAGCCCGACCGCTTCGACTGGGAAGAAGTGCAGAGCGCCTTCTCGGCGAACCCCGGCCTGGTGGGCCAGCTGGTGCTGCTCTTCCGCACCCGCTTCCACCCGACGCTGAAGAACCGCGACAAGCTCTACGCGGCAGCGCTGGCCACCGCGGAGAAGGCGGTCAAGACCTTCAACACCGGTCACAAGCACCTCGATGACCTGCGGCGCACTATCTTCCAGTGCTGCCTCGCGCTCATTCGCAACACGCTCAAGACCAACTTCTTCGTGAGCGACAAGCAGGCCTTCGCCTTCCGCCTCGACCCCACGTACCTGGCGGAGCTGGGCATCGAGTTCATCTCGGATCTGCCCGCGGCCACGCCGTTCCGGGTGACGTTTTTCTTCGCGCGCGACGGGTTCGGGTACCACATCGGCTTCTCGGACATCGCGCGTGGCGGTTGGCGCACGGTCATCTGCCGCACCGATGAAGACTTCCTCACCAACGCCTCGACGCTGTTCCGCGAGAACTTCGTGCTCGCGCACACCCAGCACCTCAAGAACAAGGACATCTACGAGGGTGGCTCGAAGCTGGTGATGCTGCTCGACAGCGCCGACCTCGGCGC
>JAYVNA010000677.1:0-10473 GCA_043758715.1 Archangium sp. | reverse complement strand
TTGCGGGTGGAGTGGAGGCTCCTGATGGTGCGGCGGCCACCGCAGGGGCATCGGAGCACGTCAGTGCCGAAGGTGCGCTGATGAAGCTGGGCCCAGTCCAGGCGCGCCCTCTTCGGTTTCGGTGCCGGAGCCTGCTTCGGTGGAGAACTGGGAGCGGGCGCTGGTGGCTGCGGGGGCGGCGGGGGCGGCTTAAGTGACGAGCGGGCGCAGAGGTGACGGCGGGCCCCGGGTCGCGAAGACGAGCAAACGGCTCAGCCTGCCCTCGGCTTCGGGGCAGGTGAGCCGGACCTCATCACGCTCGACTCATGCGGGGATGACGGCGACCACCGAGGTCGAGTTATGAAACCCGGACGCTTGGTTGGGGGTGAGGGCAATCTCACCGTAGGTCTCCCAGCCAGCGACGGCCGCGCCACCGGTGGCCTCGCTCACGGCTTCGATCTGCTTGCGGTAGTCGTCGCCCAGGAAGATGCGCCGGCAGATGCAGTCGAACATCAGCGTCCCGGCCGGGGTCGCTCCCTTGAGCGCCTCCACGGCTGACTGTGCCGCCTTCGCGGTCGCTTCGATCAACGCGTTCGGGGTGCCGCCCATGATGCACACCGCCATTCCGGTGGGCACCTCGGTCGCCATCACCAGCGAGCCGTCGGGGTTGGCCTTGAGCGGCGCCCGCACCTTGTGTCCGTCGGGCGTCACCATGCCCAGCTCGTTGACGATCATGAAGGCCTCGCGGTTCGAGGCGTCGAGCGTCACGCCCTTCGCCGCCGCGAACTCGCGGTACGCCTCGAAGGCCGGCTTGCCGTCGATTTCATACAGCACGCCGCCGGTCGCGCGCGTCACCACCTTGGGCTTGCTGGCCGCGACCAGCCCGTGCTGCACCCCCAGCCCCACCGGCGTGCGGGTGAAAAGGCTGCAGACGGCCAGGCTGTCCGACTCGGCCTGGCCCCCCTGAATGACGACGGTCTTCTCGAACTTCGCCGCGTCTGCCGCGGCGCCGCCGACGATCTGCGCCAGGGTGTTGGTCTCCTGGTGCACGAGCTCAACCAGCGCCTCACCATTTCCGGCCAGGCCATCGGCCAGGAGGATGACGGTGGCGTGGGTGAAGCCCTCCGCGCGCGCGGTTCTGTAGGCTGCGTTGAAGTGCGCCATCGCGTCTTTCGCGGCGCGCGCCTGATCGGCCCTGAGCCCACGGCCCACTCCGGTCGCGACCCGCATGTTGTCGCCACCCAGCGCCATCACCGCCACCGAGTCGTGACCCTGCCCGGCCTGGGTGAACTCGCCAGCGGTCGAGCAGCCCAGCAGCGGCGTCTTGCCCGTGACCTTCTGCAGACCCTCGATGAGCTGCGCGTAGTCGTAAGACGGGGCCGCGAACGCGAGAAAGAGCCGAGGCTCCACTCCGCCCAACCCGAGCAGGGCCTGCTTCGCCGACGTTTCACCGGCGACCAACGGGTTCTTGTCGTGCGAATACCCTGAGCCAGTGCGATTCATGATGCTCTCCAGTCAGAAGGTGAAGCGTGAATGAACGTCCCCCGGCTGTCCCGCCGAGACCTGCATCATGACTGATTTGACCCGGCGAGGATCCACCTTCGCAACCGGGTGCCAAGGGCCTCCGGCGCGAGACACTCGTCAGCCAGCCCGGCACTCGTGACCGCCTGCGGCATTCCGTAGACCAGACAGCTCTCTCGGTCTTGCACCAGCACTCTTCCCCCGGCGGCCTTCAGCGCGCGGGCCCCTGCGAGGCCGTCTTCACCCATGCCGGTGAGCACGACGCCGACCGCTGACCGCCCCAGCAGCGCGAGGTCGCCCAGCAGCACGTCGCCGTTGGGGTGCAACCGCCGGTTGTTGCGCACACCCACCTGAAGCTGCAGCGCAGCGTTGAGCCCGAGGTCGTTGCCGTCGGGGGCGAGGTACACCGTTCCGGGCTCCGCTGGCTGGCCCTGCGAGGAAATCACCACCCGCCTGCCGGTCGAGCTCCTCAGCGTGCGCGCGAAGCTCTCGACGAAGCCTGCCGGAATGTGCTGCGCCACCAGCACCGGCACGTTCAGCTCGGTGCGCAGCAGGCGCGTGAGGGCGTTGGGTCCACCGGCCGAGGCCACGATGGCGATGGCCTTGATCATCACCGAAGGGCTCGCCTCGCCCGCGGGCCGCCAGCCCGGTGCCGGGACAGCA
Organism: Archangium sp.; assembly: GCA_043758715.1. Taxonomy (GTDB): domain Bacteria; phylum Myxococcota; class Myxococcia; order Myxococcales; family Myxococcaceae; genus Archangium_A. The sequence goes on along the minus strand of JAYVNA010000677.1, from coordinate 8,310 downwards.
GGCACGGCGGGGACAGGGGGCGCGGTGGCCGCGAGGTCCACCACCATGTTCAGGAAGGTGGTGCGCAGCGCTGCGTCGGCGCCGCCTGACCCGGGCGGCGGGCGCATCATCAGCTCCAGCGCCCCCTCTTCCGCCATGGCCCGCGTCGCGGTGTCCTGCGCGGTCGAGGTGTTGTGCTCGACCGGGTCGGTGAGGAGCGCCACCTTGATTCGCAGCTCCAGCACCAGCCGCGAGAGCGAGAATCGACGCGAGCCCCGGCGAAGCACCGAGAGCGCCACCAGGGCCAGGTCGGGGCGAGCCCTTCCCACCGCGGCCTCCAGCTCTGCGAGGTCGGAGCTCACCCCGATGACCTCCAGCCGGGAGTCCGTCGCCAGCACCGCTCGCAGCGCCGCGGCGTCCGCGGAAAAGGGCTCGAGCAGCGCGACGCGGTAGCGGCTCACCCGGCCAACCTCGAGACCGCGTCCACCAGCACCTCCTGGTCGAACTCGCTCTTGACCACGTAGGCGTTGGCGCCCAGCTCGAGGCCGCGCCGCTTGTCAGCGTCTGAAGCGCGCGAGGTCACCAGAATGAACGGCAGGTCGCGCAACCGGGGGCTCTGCCGCACCGCCGCCAGCAGCTCGAAGCCGTCCCGGCGCGGCATGTTGACGTCCGAGACGATCAGGTCGACCGGCTCGCGCGCGAGCGTGGTGAGCGCCTCTTCGCCGTCGGAGGCCGAGAGCACCGTGTAGCCGGCCAACTCGAGGATGCTCTTCTCGAGCGTCCGGATGGTGAAGGAGTCGTCGACGATTAGAATGCGCCGGGCCCGCGGCGCCACCGTGGCGGGGGCCAGAGGGGCGGGCAGCGGCGCGTGCACTCCGGCCAGGCGCACCAGCTCTCCCGGGTTGAGAATGCACAGCACCTCGCCGTTGGTCCGCACCGCGACGCCCGAGATGAAGCTGGGGGTCTGGAGCGGCGGCTCGACTTCCCGCACCACAATCTCCTCATCGAACAGCAGCTCGTCGACCGCGCAGGCGACCGCCCGCCCCTGGCTGCGCAGCGCGACCAACGGGGTGGCGCCGAGGCGCTCTTGCGCCCGCGTCACGCCCACCAGCGGCCCCAATTCGACCACGGGCACCTGGACGCCTTCGATTTCCAGGCTCGGGAGGCCCGCCACCGTCACCAACTGCTTCGGGGTGAGGTTCGCCACCTTCCACACCGAGGCCGTCGGCAGGGCCAGGTGCTCAGTCCCCACCCGCACCACCAGCACGTGCGAGCGATGCGCCTGGAGCGGCAGCTGAATGGTGAAGGTGGTCTCTTTCCCGAGGGTGCCGCTCACCCGCACGGTGCCGCCGTTGCGCTCGACCTCGGTACGCACCGCGTCGAGGCCCACGCCGCGCCCTGAGATTTCACTCACGTTCTTGCGGGTCGACAGCCCCGCGTGAAAGACGAGGTCCTGAGCGAACTCTGCGGACATCTTCGCCGCCTCGCCTAGCGTCACCACCTTGCGCTCGACGGCGGCGGCCAGCACCTTGCGCTCGTCGATGCCGCCCCCGTCGTCGGTCACTTCGATGACCAGCCACGTGTCGAGCAGGCGGGCCGAGAGGTGGAGCTGCCCGGCCGCCGGCTTGCCGACCGCGAGGCGCTCCGCGGGCGTCTCGATGCCGTGATCGAGGCTGTTGCGGACCAGGTGGGTCAACGCGTCGCGGAGCAGATCGATGAGCCCCTTCTCGATCTCGATCGCCCCGCCGCTCAAGGTGACCACCACTTCCTTGCCCAGGCTCCGGGCGAGGTCTCGCGCCATGCGCGGAAAGACCCGAAAGACGGTCGAGAGCGAGCGCAGGCGCAGCGCGCGTAGCGCCGAGTGAAGCGATTGCCCCAGGAGACTGTCGCGCAGGGCGTCGAACTCGAAGCGGTTGAGCGCCTGCACCAGGCCGAGGTGCACTTCCCGCAGCCGCATCGCCGCGGGCGCCCCCGACCCCACCTGACGCCCGACGTCCTCGACCGCGCCAGAGAGCAACCCCGCCAGGGCCCTGAGTTCCCGCGTGCGGGCGCGCGCGCCTTCCAACCGCAGCGCCACCTCACTGGCTTCCAGCGAGAGCGAGGCGAGGGTGGTCATCGGCACCCTCAGGGAATCTTCTCGCTCCGGGTCGGCCGCCGGGCCCGCTGCCGTGACCGGGGGCGGGCCGCGCCGGCCGACGCTCGTCACGTGCGTCGCGTCAGGCGGCGAGGCCTGTTTCGGCTCAACCGTCGCGGTCGACGAGGCCTGCTTCACGGCAGGCGCGGCGTCGCCCTTCGCCTGCGCCTTGAGGGCCTCCAGCACCTGCGACCCTTCCTCGGACATCCGTCGATCGCCCAGGCTCGCCCGCAACGCGTCAGTGGCCCGCTGGAGCAGGTCGAAGCTGGCCGCGCGGTCGGGCTGCGCCTCGAGCAGCAGCAGCACCGACTCGACGCCGTGCGCGAGGTAGGACGTGGCGTTGAGACCCAGTGAGCTGGCCGCCCCCTTGAGGTTGTGCATGCCGCGCATCATCTCTTTGAGGAGCGGCGCCCGGCCCTCGGGCGGCGCCCCTTCGAGCTTGAGCAGCTGCGCCGTCAAGGCGTCTACGAGGTCACGGCCCTCTTCCCTGAACGCGGCGCGGACCTCATCGAGAGGGTCTTCGCTCATCGGGCTACGGACCCTGCTCGGTCAGGCTGTTGAGGTGCGAGCAGGCCTTGGCCAGGTCCCCCACGGTCCTCTCGATCTCGTGCACGCCGATCGACGTCTCGCTCACCACCTGATTGATGCCCTTCATCGCCGCGAGGATCTGCTCGAGCCCTGAGCGCTGCTGCTGAATCGACGAGGAGATCTGCCGGGACGCACGCGTGGTCTGCGAGATGACGTAGACGAGCTGGCCCAGCTTTTCACCGATGCCGCGCACCCGGTTGGTGCCGTCCTCAGCCCGGCGGCTGCCCTCGTCAGACACCAGCACTGCGGCCTGCGTTGCCTTCTGGATCTCGATGAGGATGTTCCTGACCTGCACGGTCGCCTGCTTCGACTGCTCAGCCAGGGCGCGGATCTCGGTCGCCACCACCCCGAAGCCGCGGCCGTGTTCTCCGGCCCGGGCCGCTTCGATCGCCGCGTTGAGCGCCAGCAGCTTGGACTGCTCGGCCACGTCGTTGACCGACGTGATGATTTCTCCGATTTGCTGCGTCTGCTGCGACAGCGCCAACACCGTGGTCGCCACCACCCGCACGTGCTCGCGAAGCTTCTCCATCTCGGCGATCGCCAGCGCCACCGACTGCTGACCTTCCTGGCTGATCTGCTCGCTCTTCTCGGCCACCTTGATGATCGAGTCGGTCTTTTCCACGTTCTGCGCGGAAATCTGGCTGAGCTCCTCGACCGTGGTGGTGACGTCGGCCACGCTCTGCGAGGCCTGCGTCATCGCGTTCGACTGCTCGCGCGTGGTGGTGGCGATCTCGCTCCCGCTCGACATCAGGGCGCCCGTCGCCGCCCGCAGCTCGTTGCGGCTCGCTTCGCCCCGCCCCACCAGGCGGCGCAGGCTCGCCAGCAGCGGCGCGGGGAAACCGTCGAGGGCGGCGTCGAGCGTGCTGCTGCCCTCGGCGACCGCGTTGAGACGATCGATGAGCACGGGCAGGCCAGCGGTGATGGCCTTCTTGCTCGACGTGCGGGAGGGGCGCTGCTTCTGGAGAACAGTCATCTTTTTCGTCACCTTTGCAGGGGGCGGAACAGCTCGGAGTCAAGCAGGGAGTGGGCCTCGAGGACCATGAGGGGCCCGGGAAGCACCGCGCGCACGAGCGACGCGAGCCGGCCACCGAAGGCGCCGCGGAGCGGGGCGGCGAGCCGCTCCACATCGACGTCGAGGAGGTCGAGCACCTCGTCTGCGACCAGCAACGCGCTCTTGCTCTCCTCGGCTACCCAGACCGCCCAGGGCGTGGGGGGCAGCGGCGCCCGAGGCTCGGCCAGACGCTCGAGGTCGAGCACCCCGACCGTATGGCCGTTGAGGTGCACCAGCCCCACCACGTGCGGCGGGCAGCCGGGCAGGGTGGTGAACGAGGGGAGCGGACGCACCCCCAGCACTCCGGCTGCCGGGAGCAGGTACGTCTGGTTCGCCCGGCGAAAGCTGATGAAGCGCTCATGAACCCGGACCACCGCCTCGGTGGACCTCGCCAGGCGCTCTGCGCGCAACTGCAGCACCTGCTGTTCCTCGACGGTGAAGAAGGTCACGCGAGGCTCCCTGGCTGGGCGCGGTCGAGCAACTGGCGGCACACCCGCTTGAGCGCGCCCGCGCTCATCTCAGGCCAGCCCGCAACCATGGCCACGGGGTCGAGCTCATGCAACGAGGCGTCGAGCTGGGTCAAGGCGGCATGGGCGCGCTGCGGCTGACCTTCACGCAGGTAGATCTTCGCGAGCACCAGCAAGGCGGGAGAAAAGCAGGCATCGAGGTAGAGCGCACGCTGCAACAGCTCGCGGGCGGCGGCCGTCAGCCCCTTCTCTGCCAGCAGCAGCGCCTGCTCGAAGTAGGCCTCGGGCCGCGCCGGGTGCCCCGAGACGGCCTCGTCAAAGCGCTGAAAGGCCTCTTCGTAGCGGCCCTCGTCACGCAGGGCCTGCCCCTGCGCGAGCAGCGGCGCGTACGCGCGGGGCGCTACCTCGGCACGCGGTGCCGGGGGAGGCGAGCCGCCGGCCTGCCCAGGCACGGGCTCAGGAGCAGGCACCAGCAAAGGCTCGGGCTCGGGCAAGAGCTGCGCGGGGCGCGCGCGAGGCGTTGCTGCGCGGTACAGGTAGTTGCCCTCGAGCTGCTCTGGCGAGAGCTCGCCGCAGAAGTCGTGGTCCGCCGGTCCGACGAAGAGGTAGCCGTCGGGTGCGAGCAGACCCGCAAGTTGCTGCACCAGCCTTCGGCCGGCCTCCGGGGAAAAGTAGATGAGCACGTTGCGGCAGAAGATGACGTCGAACGGGGCCGCCCCCACCACCTGAGGGGGCAGCGCGAGCAGGTTGCCTTGAATGAACTCGACCGCGGCGCGCAGCCGCTCGGCGACCACCCAGCCGGGCTCGCGCGGCGAGATCCACTGGGCGAGCGCCGGGAGGTCCACCCCCCGGAAGCTCCAGTCGCGGAAGCGGCCCTGCACCGCAGCCTCGCTGGAGCGTTGGCTGACGTCCACCGCGAGCACGCGATGCGAAGGCCCGGGCCAGGCTCGCTCCAGGCTGATGGCCAGCGAGTAGGGCTCTTCTCCGCGCGCCGAGCCGGCAGACAACAGCCTGAGGGGTCCCCCGCGTCGAGCGCGCAGCTCGGTGATGATGCGCTTCTCCAACACCTCGAAGTGGGCCGGGTGACGAAAGAAGGTCGACTCAGGCACTGAGAGCCGCTGAGCAAAGGCGAGACACAGCTCGCTGGTGATGGGTTCGCCCACGGCGCGCGCACACAGCGCGTCAGCGGAAAGTTGCCAGGCGCGGGCGAGGTCTTCGGCCACGTGACCCAGCGCGACGAACGTCGCGACGTCGGCTCTCAGGCCGAGGTGTGCCAGCAACGGGTCGCCTGCCCCCCGCGTGAGGCCGGTCTCATGCTCAGCGCGCATTGACCAGCGCTCCCCATTCGTCCTGGCTGATGAGCGCACTGAGCTCGACCAGCACCGAGTCGCTGCCGTCGGCAATCTTCACCAGGCCAAGGCCATACGGCACCCGCGCTTCGAGCTCGCCGGGCCGGCAGACGTCGCGGTGCTGCACTCGAAAGAGTTCGTCAGCGAAGTCCACCAGCAGGCAGAGCTGCCGACCTTCGCACTCCACGTGGATCAGGTGGGAGCTCAGCTGGGGCGCCCGCATCGGGAGGTGAAGTCGGGGCCGGGGGTCGAGCACCGTCAGGAGCGCGCCTCTGACTTCCACCACGCCCACCACCGAGGGCGGGGGCCGGGAAAGCAGGCGCAACGGCAGCATCGGGAGCACCTCGCGAACGAGTCCGCTGTGGATGCAGAATCGCTGCCCGTCGAGGCAGAACCCCAGCAGCGTCAGCGCGCCGTCGTCACTCATCCCGCGCCGAGCGCCTGCTGCACGATGAGCTTGAGGGCTGCTGGTTCGATGGGCTTTCCGGCGCTGTAGGTGGGCCCGGCCTGCCCGGGAGTGCGCCACCCGACCTCTTCCAGGCTGGCCGAGAGCACGATGACCGGGGTGGCCACGAACCGGGGAAGCGCGCGCAGGTTCTCAAGAAACTCGGCGCCTCCCATGCCGGCCATCACCAGATCGACGATGATGAGGTCGGCAGGGTGCTCCGCGAGTCGCGCGAGCCCCTCACGCCCATCAGACGCCTCGTCGAAGGTGAAGCCGAAGTTCATCAAGTAGACCCTGACGAGCGCCCTGATGGACCTCATGTCATCGATCAGCAAGACGCGTTTCGGTGGCGCGCGTTGGGTGGTGTCCATCAAGGGGCCCCGTCGACTCTCTGAATTTCATGGCGCCCCAGCTGCTGTGTGGCCAGTACCGAAGCGAGTCTATAACGAGGTTGGCGCGACACTGGTACAGTTCCTCTCGTTGAGCCGCGCAAATTTTTTCGGCAAGTACGAGCTGGTCGGCCTCCTGTCAGTGGGAGGGATGGCCGAGGTTCATCTGGCCTCGATAACGGGGCCGGGCGGCTTCCGTAAGTTCGTGGTCGTCAAGCGAATTCTCCCCGACCTGAAGGACGACCCTCAGTTCGCCGAGATGTTCATGTCCGAGGCGCGCCTGACCTCTTCGCTTTCGCACTCGAACATCGCCCAGGTCTTCGAGTTCGGGGAAATCGATCAGCGGCTCTACCTGTCCATGGAATTCATCCATGGAATCGACCTTGTCAAGGTCATCAAACACAGCCAGCGCCTGGGCGCGCCCGTGCCCCAGGGGCTGGCCCTGCGGCTCGTTCGCGACATCAGCGTGGCGCTCCACTACGCCCACACCTTCGTCGACCCCTGGGGCACGCTCAACCCGGTCATCCACCGCGACATCACGCCGCGCAACGTGATGCTCAGCAACAGCGGGACGGTGAAGATCATCGACTTCGGCATCGCCAAGGTCGTCGGCACCGACCCACAGACGACGGCGGGGAACGTCAAGGGGAGCGCCGGCTACATGGCCCCCGAGCAGGTCATCGGCGAGACCCTCGACCCCCGCTGCGACATCTTCAGCGTCGGCGTCATTCTGTACGAGTTGCTCACCGGCCGTCGGCTGTTCTCGTCGGCCGACCCCACAGAAGCCATGCGCCGCGTGGTGACCGAGACACCGCCTCCGCCCCGCGAGCTGGTGCCCGAGCTGTCCGAGGCGTTGTCGGCCTTGACGATGAAGGCCCTCGAGCGTGACCGCGCGAACCGCTTCACCACGGCCCACGACCTGGCTTCGGCCATCGAGGAAGCGGCGGGCCCGAGCCTCTACGACGAGTACAAGGTCGGAGCCTGGGTGCGAGCGCAGTTCCCCCTGCAGCTCGAGCAGACCCGAAAGCTGCTCGTCTCGCTCGAGAAGAACGAAGGCGCCGAGGTGCGGGCCATCGCGGGGGCGCTGGCCGCCAACGCCGAGTCGCGGCCCGAAGCGACGGCAGACCGGACCCTCGATGCGACCCTCACCCTCGACCGTGCGCGCGGGGCGACGGTGCTCGTGGTGGACGACTCGTTGATCGGCCGGAAGGTCGTCACCGCCCGGCTCGAGGGTGACGGCTTCAAGGTGGTCGCCTGCGCTTCGGCCGAGGAGGCCCTCGACACCCTGGCCGAGATGACGCCCGATTTGATTCTCTCGGACGTGCGCATGGGCGCGCTCGACGGCTTCGAGCTCTGCGCGCTCGTGCGGCAGCGGCCCGGGTTGCAGACGCTGCCCTTCATTTTCTTGTCCTCGTCGTGCTCTGCAGAAGAGCGGTCCCGGGGAATGTCCGTGGGCGGCGATGACTTCATCCGCAAGCCCTTCGAACCGGCAGACCTGGTGACGCGGGTGCGCGCGCACCTCCGCCGCGTCGCCGTGCTCAAGCAGCGGCCTCCGCCGGCCTGACCTCACCCGGAGAACAGATGGACCTGCGAAAAAAGACGGCACTCATCACCGGCGGTGCAAAGGGTATCGGGCGCGCCATCGGCCGGGCGCTGTGCTACCGCACCAGCCATGCCGAGGCGGTGGACACTGCCAGAAGCAGCTTCCTGCTCCCGTCAAGGTGCCCGTCGCGCCGTGACGCCGGGCCTCGCCGCGCTGCCACCGCCACACCGCCTTCACCAACCGCACCTCGAGGCGCTTGAGCAGCCTCGGCTTCTTGACGACGTTGAAGCGCACCGAGAAAGGCAGGCTCAACGTCCACTGGCGATGGGCCACGCGCGGCAGCACCGACTCCAGGTGCGCGCCCG
>JAYVNA010000676.1:0-3388 GCA_043758715.1 Archangium sp. | reverse complement strand
CCTCGACCCGGGCGCGTCCTCCCACCGAGGGGCCGGTGGCCGCGAGTGAGCCGACGAACACCAATCGTTTGCTGCGCGCCTCGACCATCGCGTCGCACACGTGACGCGTTCCCTCGGCGTTGACGGTGATGAACGCATCGCGGGTAGCGCCGCGCCGAATGCCTGCGAGGTGAAAAACGGTGTGCACGCCCTCGAGCGTCGGGCGCAAAGAGGAAGGATCGGTAACGTCACCTGGGACGATCTTCGCAGCGACGTTTGCCAATGCCGAGGCGTCACTGCCCGCGCGTACGAGGCATCGCACCTCGTCTCCCCGAGCGACCAGGGCCTTCGCGAGCCATGCGCCGAGGAACCCATTCGCACCGGTGATGAGGATCGACTTGCTGCTCATGCGAGCGAGTTTCCCTCGAAAAAACTGATCGAAGGGCTGTTTTTCCCCGGGGGAGGTGCTAGCAACCGCGTCTCGGTTTTCCCAAAGAAAGCCGTCGATGCGTCCCCGGGGAGGGGGCCTTCAAAACCACCGCAGTCCTACAAAGGAAGAACGATGGCCGCTAAGAAGCCCGCGAAGAAGACCACGAAGCCCGCCGCGAAGTCCGCCCGCAAGCCCAGCGCTGCTTTCATGAAGGAGCTCACCCCTTCGCCCCAGCTCGCTGAAGTCGTCGGCGCCAAGGCGCTGCCGCGCACCCAGGTGATCAAGAAGCTCTGGGAGTACTTCAAGAAGAACAAGCTGAACGACGGCCAGACCATCAACCTCGACGACAAGCTCAAGGCGGTCTACGGCAACAAGAAGACCATCAAGATGACGGAGGTCTCCAAGGCCTTCTCGCACCTGAAGGACTGACTTTCAGTTCCTGATGGTGTTGTCACAAGGGCTCGCTCCTTTTCGAAGGAGCGGGCCTTTGTTTTGTGAAGTTCGTGATTTGATCTGACGCATGGCTCGAATCGTCGTGCTCGGCGGAAACGGATTTTTGGGCAGCCGCGTGGTGAACGCGCTCCGCGCCGCGAAGGCGGACGTCAGCGTGGCTTCCCGCAGCTCGGCGGTGAAGGTCGACGCCACCCGGCCCGAGACCTTCTCGAGCCTCGACCCGTTCGACGTGGTGGTCGATCTCTCTGACACCGTGACGCACGCGCCCGACGTGCTGATCGCCTGGTGCCTGGCGCGCGGCAAGTGCGTGATTGAGGCGACCAGTGAAGCGGGGTGCGTGGAGCGGCTGCACGCCGCCAACCTGCAGACGAAGGGGCGGCTGGTGCTCGGCGGCGGCATCTTCACCGGCGTGAGCAACCTGCTGGCCCGCGACGTCACGCAGCGGGTGGGCGAGGTGGCGAGCATCACCTTAGGCGTGGCCTCGAGCCCCTTTAGCGGCGCTGGCACCGGCACCATCGCCCTGATGCTCCGAGCGCTCGAGGTCAGCGCGGTGCGCTACGAGAAAGCCCAGCGCATCGAAGAGCCCAGGGTGCGCCGTGGTGCATCGCTCGACTTCGGAGGCGTGACGCGCCCCACCGGCTACATGTCGCTGGCCGAGCCCTTCATGGTGCACAAGAGCACCGGGGCTCCGAAGGTCGACGTGCTGTTCGCGCCCACGCCGGGCTTCCTGGTGACAGCCTTCACGCTCATTCCCGTCTGGCTCGCGCGCGCAGGCCTCTTCCTCGCGTTCATGCGTGGCTACTTCACCGTGCTGCGCAAGGTGCTGCTGCGTTCGGTCGCGAGCACGGTCGAGTTGGTGGCGATCGCGCAGGGCTCGAAGGGCGAAGTGAAACGGGTGGTGAAGGCCCCCGATGGAATGGCCGCGGCGGGCTACGCGCTCGCTGCGATGGCCGAGTCGATCGCCACGCAGGCGGATTGGTCAGGCGTTCGTTTCATCGACGACGTCACCGCGCTCGAGCCGATCGTCGCGCGGGCGAACGCGCTGGCGGGAAAGACGGTGCTGGAGGTGGAGGGATGAAAAAGCTGTTGCTGCTCAAACCTGGCGTCACCAGCTCGCGGGCCGTGCTGGGTGATTACGAGGTGTGGTTTGCGCGCGCGTGTGGCGAGGCCAACTTGAGGCCAGTGGAGGTGCACGCGGGCGAGGTGCCCCCGCCGATCGCAGGTTTCGACGGCGTGATCATGACGGGCTCGCCGCTCTCGGTGACGACCCCGACGGATTGGATGCGGCGCTCGGCCGAGTACCTCGCGGAAGCGGCGGAGCAGGGCAAGCCCGTGCTGGGGGTGTGCTTCGGCCACCAGTTGCTCGCCTGGCACCGCGGCGCGGTGATCGCGAAGAACCCCAGGGGGCGCGAGTTGGGCACGGTGTTGGTGAAGTTGACGGAACAGGGCCGGCGCTCGCCGCTCTTTCAGGATTTTCCCCCGCAGTTCGAGGTGCAGGCCACGCACGAGGATCTCGTGATCGATGGCGGGGAGCTCGACCTGCTGGCGTTCAACGAGAGCTGCGGGGTTCAGGCCTTCTCACATGGGCCGCGCACCTTCGGCGTGCAGTTTCACCCGGAGATGGACGCCACCTCGATTCGCTACTGCATCGATGCGCCGGAGACGCGGGCCGAAGATCGGGCCAGGGCGGTCGCACGAGAGACGCCGTGGGGTGAGCGGCTGCTTCGGCGCTTCATCGAGCTGTGTTGATCAGGCGGTATGGCGGGTACCAGCCCTCGAAGGAGCGGCGGGTGCGGCCGTGGCCGTGGCCGTGAAAACCCTCGGGGTGAAAGGTGCGGTTCAGGTAGCCCAAGGTGCGGACGAGCCTCGTCGCAAGGTTGATCGAAATAGGAATGCGGAACCGTGGGGGCGCGGCAAGCTCGTCATCCACCGTGATCTTCGACTTCGTCAGCGACCCCTCTGCCGTCTCGCGTTGGTACGCCCAGGATGACCGGGTGATGGGCGGCGTCAGCCAGAGCCGGCTCGTGTCCGTGGCTGGCGGCGCTGCCTTCGAGGGCTTCGTCTCGCTCGAGCAGAACGGAGGGTTCGCCTCCATCCGCTCGCGGCCGTTCGTGCCGCCGCTCGACCTCTTGGGCGCCAGCGGACTCGTGCTCACGGTGCGTGGCGACGGGCAGCGATACAAGCTCGTGCTCCGCAATGAGGAGGGATTGGGTGCGCCCAGCTTCATGGCGGGCTTCGACACCGTGCCGCAGATCGCTCAGCGCATCGCGTTGTCGTGGCGTGACTTCGTCGCCACCTTCCGCGGCCGGCCGGCGAACGCGCACCTGGACTGCGCACGCGTCTCGTCATGTGGCCTCATGCGCTCGAAGGTCGAGGCCGACGGGTCCCTCTGGCCCCGCTTCTCACCGGGAGCCTTTCGCCTCGAGGTGCTGACCCTCGAGAGCTCAGGGCGCGAGCCATGAGCCCACGCGTCGCCTGCCTCGTCGTTCGCGGTCTGCTGTTCGGCTGGGGTTCCCGCACCAGCAC
>JAYVNA010000675.1:0-3390 GCA_043758715.1 Archangium sp. | reverse complement strand
GAGTCGGGTGCGATCGACCTGGCGCTCGGTGCGTTCGATCTCGCACCAGGTGACCGGGTACCCCGCGGCTTGAAGCGGCAATTGCTGGTGGAAGAGCGGTATGTGGTGGTCGCGCGCAAGGGTCACCCCGCCTTGAAGGAGCCGTTGGACCGGTTGCTGACCCGCCCTCAACTGCACGTGGCCCCTCGAGGCGGAACGGAAGGGACCTTCGAGCGGAAGACGCGCACCCACCGCAACGTGGTGCTCTTCACGCCGCACTATCTGGCGACGCCGTGGATGCTGGCCACCACCGACCTCCTGGCCGCGATGCCCGAGCGTGTCGGTCAGCTCTTCGCGCAGCAGTTCGCCCTCGCGCTGCGGCCGATTCCGCTCCCGACCGCGCGCATCAAGGTGCAGCAGGTATGGCACCCGGTTCGGCAAGACGACTCTGCCCACCGCTGGCTGCGCGAGCAGGTTCGCCTCGCGGCGAAGGAGCCACCGGGTTCGCCCTGACACCGCCCAGCGGCCAGCTCGTCATCGAGTGAGCAGGACCAAGGGCTCGGGCACGAATCCCATCGCTCGAAGCAGCACGTCAAAGTCCCGCGGCTTCAGGCTGCCGCCTGTCGCCTGAGGATGTCCGTGGGCAACCTCTTCGCCCGAGGGCAGGGGAAATCGCCGCAGCACCTCCAGCAGATTGACCTGGCGTGAAGAGCGCATCGAGAAGTTCACGCGGCCCGGCAGGTAGCTGGAGTTCGCGGCGATCACGATGTACTTCGGGAGCCGTCGAGCCCAGCGGATCGCAAGCAGGGGATGCACCCGAGCGGCCGACTCGAACGAGACCAGCGCAAAGTCGCCTGAAAACTTTGGCGCCGCGAAGGCGCAGCGGGCCACTTCCCGGTGCACCTCCTCGCGCATCTCGTAGAGGCGATCGGCCTGCGGGACCCTGCGCTTGACGATGTCGGCAGGCGAGGTCGCGTCCAGCAGCGCGCCCATCGCCGCCCCCACGTCCCGCGTCACACTGCGATTGGCGGCGTTGACCAGCGCGACGGCAGTCGAAAGGGTGGAACTCGGCAGCTTGGTGATTCGCGCCGCCGTCGCCACGCCCAGATCACCGGCGAGCCCGATGGCGGCCACCCACTTGAGGTCGCTCACGTCTGCCACCGCCGACAGCACCTCGAGCGTGAGTTCGCTGGTGCAGCTCTGCTCAGGGTGATCAGCGCCGCTGACGAGCACTGCACCTTCGGGCACCCCTTCCGGCACGTGATGGTCGATCACCACGGTTGGCACCTGGGGACAGATCGCGCCTCCCCGGCTGCCCTGGTCGAGCACCACAATCAGATCCGGATTCATTGCGCTGAGCCGCTGGCGAACTGTTTCGCCGTGAACGTTCTCGCCGCGCTCCGGAATGAGGACGCTCGAAGTGCCCCCGAGCCGCTCCACCACCCGCCAGGCGAGCACCGCGGAAGAGAGCCCATCGGCGTCCGAATCGGGGACGATCACCACCCGTCCGCCCCCGTGCGCCCGCAGGAGGGCGCAGGCCTGCTCTGCCGCCGCTTTTTCGTGCAGCGTGAGTTGCATCTGGTGAAGGTAAAAAGGTGTCTAATTATCGGCTTGGATACGTGGCGCAGTGCCTGACTCTCGGGGTGACGGCGAGCCATACCTGCCGTGTCGCCAAGGCGACCCCGGAGGTGCTCAACGCGCTCATCGCGGTCAACTTGTCGGAACTCGAACAGATCCTCCTTTTCAACGAGAGCCACGGCGTTCACGTCTTCCGCATCGGCTCTTCAGTCGTGCCGCTCGCGACGCACCCGGTGAACAGAAACCGCTGGTGGCAGACGTTCGGGCGCGACTTGCATCGGCTTGGGCAGATCGCCTCTCGGTCGGGTCAGCGGCTCTCAATGCATCCTGGGCCTGAGGCGGCGAGCCTGTCGTCGATGCATCCCCGGGTGCGACGCGCGGCCATCAAGGAGCTGCAGTACTCGGCACATCTTCTCGACCTGCTCGGCCAGGACGCGAACGCACGGGTGGTACTGCACGTCGGAGGTGCGTCTCCAGACCGCACTATCGCGATGAGAAATGCCCACCGGCTCCTCGATCGAATGCCCGACGATGCTCGCCGGCGCATCGTGATCGAGCACGATGATTGGATCTGGACGGCGCGCGAGGCGCTGCCCCTCGCCCGGGAGCACGGGCTGCCCTTTTTGGCCGACACGCTGCACAACGCGGTGCTCCCCTCGGGCTTCACCATCGAGCAGTTGTTGCACGAGGCCTCGAAGACCTGGCAGGCGCTCGGGCTCAGGCCGAAGCACCACGTGGCGACCCAGAGAACCGGTGCCCGGAAGGGCGCGCACTCCGAGCGGATCCCGACAGCCTCGATGCTCTCAGTGCTCGACGCGATGCAGGACGATGCCGACCTGATGCTCGAGGCGAAGGACAAGGACCTTGCGCTGTTCCACCCGAGCGAAGTCGAGGGGCCCACTTCCCTGCGACCGTCCCTCGACTTCCATGAGGAGGCCGTTCCGAGTCAAGCGCGGAAGTTGGCAGGGCACTGTTGTCGTTGTCGTTCAGCGCTTTCGTTGAGCCGCTGCCGGTCGTCAGTTCGACGACGCTCGAGAGAATCCGCTCCGCCACGCTTCCATCCGCACTCTTGGTTGGTGTCTCACGCCAGGTGCATGTTGGGGTCCGATCCGTTCGGGTGCTGCAATCTCCGCTGCGAGCTTTTTCGAGCTCCAGTCGAGGGGCGCAGTCGCCCGGACGGGGCGGTTCGTGTTCTCTCGTTTCGTCGCCGGCCCTCTGATCATGGCCCGGCCTTGGTTTTGTTTTCCCTTCCCTTAGGCTGTCTTTCTTTGTTCCTGCCTCATCGCGTTCTGCAGTGGCACGTAGTCCTCTCCCGTCACCCAGAGCCGGTGCATCAGGACGGCGAGCTTTCGCGCGACCGCGACCTTGGCCCTCTTCTTTGCGTTGTTCCCGCCGCGCTCCGCCAGTTTGAGTCCCCATCGCCGCAGGTCGCTGTCCTCGCCGAAGGGTCCCAGGATGTAGTTCGCGCTGTTCACCAACAGCTTCCGTACGAAGGGGTCGCCCGACTTGGTGATGCTCAGCTGCTTGTCCGACATTCCCGACTGGTCCTTTCGAGGCACCATTCCCAGAAACGCTCCTGCTTGCCGGCTGGTTTCGAATCGCTCCTTGTCGTCCACCGTCAGCATGAAGACCACCGCGGTCAGCAGGCCCACGCCCTTTGGTTGGCTGATTCTCTCCACGTCGGGGTAGCGCTCCGCGACCTGCTCCAGCGTCTTCTCGGCCGCGCGGATCTGCTGCACTCGTTGAACGAGATTCTCGTCATCGCGATCTGTGGCTTCGTGTGCGGCGTCGAGGACTGGGTGGATCTCGAGTTCTTCGGCAACTGCAAAAAGG
>JAYVNA010000674.1:0-28395 GCA_043758715.1 Archangium sp. | reverse complement strand
AGAAAGTGCCCCCAGCTGATGGTGTCGGACAGATGCGCGCTGAAGGCCCGGGTGAAAGCGACGTTGTCGGCGATCACCGCCGCCTCTTCGCCGTTGGGCACCAGCGTGCCTCGCAGCATGTCGAAGCCCGACTCGGTGTGGTGGCGGCGAATCTCATCGTGGTGAAAGCGCAGGCCCAGCTCGAATTCGTGGTTGAGCGGGCCCGTGTCGACGATCAAGCGCGCCATCGTCTGAACGCCTTGCGAGACGAACACCCGGCCGTTGCCGACCACCATCACCTGCTGATCGCGCGAGGTGGTGTCGACGTCGCCCGCGAGAATGCCGCGATACAGCGCGTTGGTGCCGGTGGTCGGGTACGCCAGCAGCTCGTACAGCTGCGGCCCCACTCGGAAATGATCGACGCGGTTCCACAGCCGGTTGAAGTCGTGCCGGTAGGCGGTGGTGACGATCTCGAACTGGTCGCTCAACTTGAAGCTGTGCGTCAGCTCGATCTGCGTGCGCCACCAGTTCATCTGATCGTTCGCGCTGGCGGCGTAGCGGCGCTGCGGCGTCCTGGCGAAGTCTTCGTTCGACAGCCCCAGGTACGACTCGTTGCTGCGCTCGGTGGAGAAGCCCAGCTTGAGCACCAGCTCATTGCGCTCGGTGGCGTAGCGGCCCTTGAGCATCAGCTCGTTCTTGTCGAAGCCGGTGTTGCCTCCGCCGTCGAGCTTCTTGAAGCCCTCGCTCTGCAGGTGCACACCCTCGAGCAGAATGCCCAGCCGCTCGGTGCCGTAGCCGATCACCCCGTGGCCCTTGAACGCGCCGTAGTTGCCGATGGAGAGATCGAGATCCGACTCGAACTGCCGCGGCACATCGCGGGTTCGCACGTTGAGCGCGCCGCCGATGGTCTGGGGCCCGAACTTGATCGACCCGGGACCCTTGTAGACCTCGAGCCCCACCATGCGCGTCATCATCGGGGTGTAGTAGGCGGCCGCCGCGGAATACGGGGCCGGCCCCGACAACACGCCGTCTTCCATCAACGTCACCTTGCTCGAACGATCCGCGCTGGCGCCGCGCAGCCCGATGTTGGGGCGCAGGCCGAAGCCATCCTCTTCGCGAATGTAGACGCCGGGCACGCCCTGCAGCACCCGGTGGAGATCGTTTGCTTCCTGCCGCTCGAGCTCTTCTTTGCCCACCACCTGCGCGGAGCCGGCCACCCGCCGCACGTCCACCAGGCGATGACCGATGACCGTGGTTTCCCGGCCCGCATCAGGAACTTCTGCGACGGGAGCGCTGGGCACTCCCGCGTCTGACGCGTCCATCACGGCGTCCGGAAGGCCGGCGTCGAACACCTCGCCCGCATCAGCCGCCAGCTCTTCCGGTGATACCGCCGCCCCCTCGGGCACCTGTGCCGAGACCAGCACCCACACCAGGGAGAACCACATGACTTAGAAACTCGCTTTGAAGGTGGCGATCTCTTCAGGAGTGAACTGCCGCGCGGCCTGAATCTGCGTGACCGCGGTGCCCAGCTTGTCGAGGTTGGCGTTGGTCGCGGTGATGTACTTGTACGCCTCGGCGCTGGTCAGCGACGTGCCACCCAGGGTGGTGAGCACCTGGTCGAGCTGTGCGTCGGTGATGATGCGGTGCGAGGCGTCGAGCGTCTTGAGCCCCCGCAGGAAACCCATCGACTCGCCGAGTTGGTGCAGCGCCCCGGCCTTCTCAGCCTCGGTGGGGGCGGCCTTGGCCAGCGTGGTGGCGGAGGTGTTCAGGTAATAGACGGAGGTGCCGAGCAGCACGCGCTCCCACTGCTCACGAATCTGCGCGAAGGCGTCGGTGCGCTGCTGAGCACACGCCGAGCCGCCCTTGACCGAAGCGCGCGCGTTCATGAAGGCCTGCTTGATCGCGAGGTACGGGCCCGGCGTGGCGGCCGCGGGGTTGGTGCGCTTCTTGGCGTACTTCGCCACCAGTACGTCCGGGTCGACCGCGGCCTTGTCGTCCATCGGGAACGAGGGGCTGGCGCCGAAGAGGGCCACCATGCGATCGACGTCGGCCACCGTGGCGCCCGCCGTCATCAGCCGCGCCGTCTCGGTGTACTGCATGCCGCTGAAGAGCAACTTCTCCACCGTCTCGGGCAGATCGACGCCGCGCTCGTTGTACACGTGGGTGCCGTACAGCCCGCCGGAGCCCACGGGCGGCTCAGCCGGGGTCCAGGGGGTGGCGGCGGCGAGCTCGGTCTTGCCGAACGCTTCCCGAATTCCCGTGCGCGCAGCGTCAGTGCTCAGGTCGCTCAGGCTCGGCGTTCCCTCCACGAACAACGCCTCCATCTCGGCGGCGGTGGGGCGGGCGGTCGAGGCGGTCTCCATCTTCTCGATCAACGCCTCGAACTTCGTGCGCAGCGCCAGCTCGGTCGCGGCGTTGGTGGCGTAGCCCTCGTCTGGGTAGGTGTCGGCGGTGCAGACGACGGGCTGCGCGACAGGGCCACAGGCGAGGAGGACTGCGAGAGACAGCGAGCTCACGATGGACTTCATGGCGTTCCTTTCAATCTGCGTCGCCGGCGCCCTCTGCGGGCACCTGCAGGCTCAGGACGGTGATGAACTGCAACTTCAGAAAATCGGTGAAGACCTTCACGTCGGCGTGCAGCTGCTGTACCCCGGCGAGGTTCGAGACGACGGCCACGTCGATAGGAGCGCCGAGCGCCTGCGCCTGGGTGCGCGCGGTCTGCAGGGCAGCGTCCATGTCGGTGGTCAAGGAAAGCGCGCCGCGCTTTTCCAACAGCACGTCGAACCCGTGCCCACTCTCCACGAAGTCGCCGTGCAGCACCGCGCGCAACGCCTCGAGGTTCGCGATGATCGCCTGGCGCGAGAGCTGGGAAGGCAGCGCCTCGGCCTGCGCCGGACAGGGCACGGTGGCGCAGGTGGCCGGCACCAGGCCCAACGGCACGCCGATGCGCGCGTTCTTGAGCGCGAGATCGGCCTGAAAGAGCGCCGCGAAGAGTTCGTTGAGCGCCGTCTGCGCAGTGGGAAAGCCGCTGTCAGGAAGCCCTGCAGTCGCGTACCGCTTCGCGGCGTCGTTCACCCACGCATCGCGCAGCACGGTGGCCTGCTTCACCACCGCCGCGGTCGCGAGGTTCGCGTACTCCGCCCGCCGCACCGAAAGCTCGTCTGCCGACAGCGCGGCCCAGCTACCGCCGGTGTTCAACGCATCGCTCGAGGCGCAGGCGTTCGCGGCCGAGTCGCTGAAGACCAGTTGCTCGATCGCCGCCAGCCCGGTGTTGGTCACCAGCGCGGTCTCGAAGTAACCGGGCGCCGCGTAGGCCTTGCTCGCCAACGCCGTGTCGACCCGGCAGGGGTTGATGGTGGGCCAGGCATAGATGGTGTCGCGCAGCCCTTGCCCCAGGGCGTAGGTGGGCGGCTTGCCCGCGGGGCCAAACGCCATCATCTCGGCGCGCTCCCACCGGAGGAAGGCCGTGCCGAAGGCGGCGCGCGCGGCATCACGCTCGGTGATCGCAGGCCCCGTTCGGCCGGCCTCGCGCCAGGCGGCGGTGGTCGTCTCCAACGCCTTCGCCTCGGTGATGAAGCCTTCGAGCGTGGGCACCACCACCCGATCGACCACGTCCTTGAGCACCTGCCGCTTGGCGTCGCCGTCGGTCTCCGGCTTCACGGCGGGGGGGCACGCGCTCAGCAGCAGCGCCGCCCCGACAACCGTGATTTTGATAATCATTCTCAAGATAGATGAAGAATTACCTGCCGCGTTCGAGCGGGTCAAGCCCGCTGCGATTACGAAAGTCGATTCATGAGCGTTTCGATCGACATCGCCACACCGGACTCATTCGATGAACTCATCGCCGCGCAAAACGTGCTGGTGGTGGTCTATTTCTGGGGCCCCGACTGCCCTAACTGCGAAGTATTTGCGCGCGAGCTTCCCGTGCTCGTCGAGGCGATCAATGAAACCGACGTCAAGATCGTCAAGGTGAACGCCTACGAATTCCCCGAGCTCGCGCGCCGCTTCGCGCTCTTCGGCATTCCGGGGTTCGTGTTGTTCAAGGACGGCGTGAAGCTGGGAATGATGCGCCAGTACAACGGCCGCGAGTACTGGAAGGCGGTCGTCACCGAGCACGCTCGAGGTATGGGCGCGCGGCTCTAGCGCGTAGGCTGCCGCGGTGATCGTCACCTGGCTTGGACACGCTGCCCTCTTCATCAACGCCGCGGGCAAGACGCTGCTGCTCGACCCGTGGTTCGCAGAGCCGGTGTTCGGTGGCGCGTGGTTCCGCTACCCGCCACCGCCGTACCCCGTCTCGTCGTCGCTGCCGCCGCCGAGCTTCCTGTTGCTCAGCCACATTCACCCGGATCATTCGGGCCCGGGCTCGCTGGCGCAGCTGCGCAGCGAGACGCCCACGTACGCGATGCCGTTCAAGTCGGGCGCGCTGAAGCGGCGGCTCGCGCGCGCGAAGTACACCGACGTGAACTGGCTGCAGCCGTGGGAAACAAAGGAGCTGGCCCCCGGGCTGAAGATCACCTTCGTGCCGCACGATCGCGGCTGGGAGGTCTCGTCGATCGTGGTCGAGGCCGACGGCGTGCGCCTGTACCACGGCAACGACAACCCCCTCTCCGTCGAGGCCTACCGCGAGCTGGTGGAGCGCCTGGGGCCCATCGACATCGCATTCCTCCCCTACGCGGGCGCCTCTTCCTTCCCGACCGGGTTTGGCGGCGACGCGGCCACCCTGCGCGAGCGCTGCGAGAAGAAGAAGGCCGAGGGGCTCAAGCGTTTCGAAGACGGGATCGTGGGCATGAAGCCCGGGGAAGCGGTGCCCTTCGCTTCGAGCTGGGCGCTGTTGGAAGAGAGCGAGCTTCAGAAGAACTTCGTGGATCGCCCCACTGCCGCCCAGGCGCTCAAGGCCGCGATGCTCACCGCGCACGATCACGGCACGCACCTGCTGCACCTCGAGCCGGGTGACCAGTGGAGCAAAGAGACAGGCGCGATCAACAAGGGCCTCACCGCCGGCTGGGACAACGACGTGGCCTCGGTGCGCCGCTACGCCCTGCAGGAAAAAGATCGGGTGGCCGCAGCCATCGCCGCGGCGCGCAAGCCCAGCCACCCGGTGCCCAACGAGACGCTCGACGCCGCGGTGCGCGCGTATTTCGAAGCCATGGTCGCGGCCGCGCTGCCGACCCTGGGCACGCTCGAGATGAACGCGGGCTTCGTGGCGGGCGATGCGGGCGCGTGGAGCCTGCGCTTCAAGCCAGGCCAGCCTCCGCTGCTCGAGTCGAAGCTGCGCGGCGATGAAGACGAGACCCTGATGCTTCCCCCCGGTGAGCTGTGGGGCATCGTCACCGGCCCCGCGAATTGGGAAGACGTCTGGTACGGGTACCGGCTCACCGTGCGCAAGCGCGAGGGCGCCGGGTACTACCGGGCGTTCTGGGAGATGCTGCTCAACTTCGACGACGAAGCGACCTCCGAGCGACTGGCGGCGCGCTTTCCGCTGCCGATCGAGTAGACGCTCGGGCCTGTGCGCTGGCTCATCGTCCTGACGTTGCTCGCCGGGTGTCGCATCGAGACGGCCTCTCCCGGAGGCGCCGCGGTCGCTGCGAAAGGCGGCGAGCCCGCCGGCGAGGTCTGGGTCTACACCTCGGTCTATCGCCACGTGATCGACGCGCTCGAGCCTGAGCTCATGCGCGCGATGCCCGGCGTGACCATTCACTGGTTCCAGGCGGGCAGCGAGAAGGTGGCCGCGAAGCTCGAGGCTGAGCTCGCTGCCGGGGGCACGCCCTGCGACGTGTTGATCACCTCGGACCCGTTTCTCTACGAGCGCTTCAAGCAGGAAGGCCGCTGGCTGCGGTACGTCTCGCCCAACGGCCTGCGCACGCCCTCGCGCTACGTGGACCCTGACGGGCACTACGCGGCGGTCCGGCTCTCGACGATGGTGCTCGTGCACAAAGCGGGCATCACCCCGCCCGCCTCGTTCGCTGCGCTGACCGCGCCGGAATGGAAAGGCGAAGTCGCGCTCGGCGACCCGCTCACCAGCGGCACCGCGTTCACCTGGGCCGTCTCGATGGAGCAGGCCCTCGGGCCTGAATACTTCAGCCAACTGAGAGCCAACGAAGCACGCGTGGCGGGTGGCAACGCGGCGGTGCTGCAGAAGCTCGAAGGTGGTGAAGCGAAGGTGGGCGTGTTGCTGCTCGAGAACGCGTTGGCGGCCAAAGCCAAGGGCAGCCCGATCGAGATCGCGTGGCCGTCAGATGGTGCGGTGGTAGTGCCCGGGTACGAGGGGATCCTCGCGAGCAGCCAGCACCCCGAGGCCGCGAAAGCCCTGGTCGACGCGCTGCTCTCGCCGGCCGGGCAGAAGATCATCGCTGAGCTGGGAGACATGCACGCGGTCGATCCCCGGGTGCCGGGACCGCGGGGTTCGATTTCGCTCGACGAGTTGGTTCAGCGAAGCGCGCCCTGGGGCGAACCAATTCTGAAGCACGGCCTCAACGATGGAGCGAAGGTGAAGGGCGAGTTCAGCAAGGCGTTCGCCCAGTGAATGCCTCCACTGTCTCCACTGTCTCCCTCTCCCCGCGGGGGAGAGGGTCGGGGAGAGGGCTGACCATCGGGCTTTCCCTGGCCCTGTCCTTCTTCTTCGGAATCCCGCTGCTGCTCTTGCTCTGGCAAGCCCGCACCGCATCCTCCTGGATCGAAATCTGGTCAGCGCCCGAGAGCCTGCAGGCCCTCGCGGGCACGCTGATCAGCTCGCTGGGTGCTGCCCTGATCGCCTTCACGATCGCCGTACCACTCGCGCTCCTGATCGCCCGCACCGATCTGCCTTTCAAAAACGCCCTACGGGCCCTCTTCACCCTCCCGGCCGCGCTGCCTCCCTTCATCCTCGGTATGGGCTGGGTCTCGCTCGCGAACCCACGCGCCGGATTGCTCAATCTTCTGCTCGGCGCAGGCACCTTCAACATCTACGGCCGCCTCGGCATCGCCTTCGTGCTCGGCACCGCGGGCCTGCCGCTGGTGCTCCTGCCGACGCTCGCCGCGCTCTCGCGAATCGACTCGTCCCTCGAAGAAGCCGCCCGTCTCTCGGGCGCCTCACCCGCGCGCGCGTTGCTGAGCATCTCGTTGCCCCTCGCACTTCCCGCCGCGCTCTCCGGCACCGCGCTGTGTTTCCTCTTCGCGGCCTCGGCGTTCGGCGTGCCCTACCTCCTCGGCGTCACCGCGAGCCCACCGAGCCCGACGCTCACCACCCGCATCTACGGCGAGATCCTGATGGGCCAGGGAGGCCTGCCCCGCGCGATCGTCTTGAGCCTCGAGCTGCTCCTGCTCGCTGCGGTCGTTCTCCTCGGCAGCCGCGCGCTCGCCAAACGCGGTGAAGTCCGGCTCTCGAGTGGCAAGGGCCTCTCGGTGCGCCCGATGCCGTTGGGCCGCGCCCGCCTTCCGCTCGCGGCCCTCGGAGTCACTTTGGCGCTGGTGCTGGTGATCCTCCCCCTGCTTGCCGTCGCATTGACCTCGGTACAGCCGGTGTGGGGCCAGCTCACCGGCCTGTCCGCAAAGCACTGGAGCGCGGTGTTGTCGAACCCGCGCACCATCGACGCCACCCTGCGCAGCCTCGGACTCGCGGCGGCGGCAGCGGCGTTGGTCACCACCCTGGGCCTGGGCATCGCGTCGACGAAACGCCGCTCACTCGAGCTGATCTCCGGCGCGCCCTACGCCATTCCCGGCACCGTGCTCGCGTTGGCACTGGTGATCGCCTTCTCCCGCGACGTGCGCTTCGTGCTCTTCGATCGCATCGCCTTCGTGCTCGCGCTAGGCAACACGTTGTGGATGTTGCTCGTGGCGTACACGGTCAAACACCTCGCGTTCGGAGCCCGCAACGCAGCCGACGGTCTCGCGCAGGTCGACGGAACGCTCGCCGAAGCCGCGCGACTCTCAGGCGCCTCACCCCGCCGGGCGTTCTTCGACGCCACCCTGCCCCAGCTCCGCGCGCCCCTCCTGGCGGCCTTCCTCGTGACCTTCCTCACCTGCGTGACCGAGCTGACCTTGAGCGTGCTGCTCATTCCCACCGGGCGTGACGTGCTTGGCACCCTGCTCTTCGAGTTGCAGAGCTACGCCGACCCGGGCGCGGCCGCGGTGATCGCCTGCGCGTTCGTGTTGCTGGTGATCGCGCTTCAGCTGGTGCAGTCGGTGATCAGCAGGCGAAGGGAGCCCTGAGATGGCCGGCGTCGAACTGAAATCAGTGCACAAGGCGTACGGCACCACCTCGGTGGTGAAGGGCATCTCGCTGACCATCGCGAGCGGAGAGTTCATTTCCCTGCTCGGCCCCTCGGGTTGCGGCAAGACCACCACCCTGCGGATGATCGCGGGGCTCGAAACCCTCGATGCGGGCACCATCTCGATCGGCGCGGACGTGGTCGACAGCCCTACCGGGCACGTACCGCCCGAGAAACGCGCGCTGGGAATGGTGTTCCAGAGCTACGCGGTGTGGCCACACAAGTCGGTGGCGGAGAACGTCGCGTACCCGCTGATCCTCCAGCGACGCACCACCTCGGAGATCGCCACCCGCGTGGCCGAAGCCCTCGACTGGGTGCGCCTGAGCAGCTTCGCGCAGCGCATGCCCTCGCAGCTCTCGGGCGGCCAGCTGCAGCGGGTCGCGATCGCCCGTGCGCTGGTGGGGAGCCCACGGGTGTTGCTGCTCGACGAGCCGCTCTCGAACCTCGACGCGGCGCTGCGCGAAGAACTCCGCGGAGAGATCGCCGCCCTGCGCGCGCGGCTCGGCACCACGATGATCTTCGTCACCCACGATCAACACGAAGCCCTGGCCTTGTCCGATCGCGTGGCCGTGATGCACCAGGGCGTGATCGAGCAGATCGACACGCCTGAACGCATCTACCAATCGCCCTCGACCCCCTTCGTCGCCGGCTTCGTCGGCGGCGCCAATCGACTGGAGGGCCGGGTGGAAGGCCGCACCTTCATCTGCGGCGCGCACACCTTCGGATTGCCCGAGAGCGTGGCCGCGACCGACGGCCCCGCGACGCTGGCCGTGCGCGCGGAAGAACTCGAACTCGGCGGCACCGGGCCCGCCCTTCCTCTGCTCGCGCGCCTGTTCCTTGGCAGCGCCACGGAATATCGCTTCACGCTGGGTGAGACGGTGTTGCGGTTGGTGGGTCCGGCACGCGAAGCCAAGGCCGGCGACTCACTGACCGTCTCGCTGCGGCACGCGCGCCTCTACCCCAGCTGACACGCCCCTTGCAGTCCAGGCGTGCATGCCCTTCGGACTCCAACCGGCGCGCTGGCACCCGGCGCTCTACGCCCTCTCGGTGTGGCAAAAGCGCAGCGCTCGCAAGCTCGAATGGTGGCTCGGCAGCCACACCTTCGCCGACGTGCGCATCCACGAGCCCTTGCGCGCGCGGATCTTCAAACACAGCTCGAAGCTGATGCGGGGCCACTGCACGGGCGACGAACTCCAGCTGCAGCGAGGCAAGGTGCAGAACCTCAAGGTCGCCGTGCCGCTGATGACCGGCCTCATCATTCGCCCCGGTGAGACCTTTTCGTTCTGCAAGACCGTCGGGCAACCGACCCGGGACCGCGGGTTCACCGAAGGCATGGAGCTCTCGTTGGGCAACGTGCGCGCAGGTGTCGGCGGAGGCCTCTGCCAGCTCTCGAACCTGCTGCACTGGCTCGTGCTCCACAGCCCGCTGACGGTGATCGAACGCCATCACCACAGCTTCGATCCGTTTCCAGATCAGGGGCGCGTGCTCCCGTTCGGCAGCGGCGCGACGGTGTTCTTCAACTACCGCGACTTCCGTTTTCGCAACGACACGCCACAGCCCATTCAGGTGCGGCTCTGGCTCACCGACAAGCTCCTCGAAGGCGAGCTGCGCACCACCCGGCCGCTCCCTCACTCGTATCGGGTGTTGGAGCGCGAACATCACTTCGTGCGCCAGGCGGGCCGCACCTACCGCTCCAATGAGCTGTGGCGCGAAGTCAGAAAGAAGGACCACGGCGCCCCGTTGGTGACGACGGAGAAGCTGTATTCCAACTTCGCCGAGGTGAAATACCGGCTCGACCAGAGCCTCGACTCGCCGCCGCCGGGGGTTTAGACGAGCGGACATGTCGGAATCCGTTCGGTATCGAGTCTCGATGTCGCGCCCCCACTCGCACCTCTTCGAGGTCGAGGCGTCCTTTCCCGCCGCCGGTGACGCGCTGGTGGTCTGCCTCCCGGTGTGGACGCCGGGCAGCTACCTGGTGCGTGAGTACAGCCGCCACGTTCAGGAATTCACCGTGGTCGACGCCGGCGGCAAGCCCGTCGCCTTCGAGCGCCTCGACAAGCGCAGCTACCGCATCAGCGCTGGGAACCAGCCGGTCACCTGCCGCTACAAGGTCTACGCGAACGAGCTGACCGTGCGCACGAGCCACCTCGATGGCACGCACGGCTACTTCAACGGCGCCGCGCTGTTTTTCTACGCAGAGTCGCTGCGCAAGTCGGCCTGCCAGGTGACCATCGACGCGCCCAGCGGCTGGCGCACTACCGTCGCGCTCCCTCAAGAAGACACCGCGTTCGTCGCCGCCGACTACGACGAGCTGGTCGACTCGCCTTTCGAGATCGGGCCTCACACTCCGATTCACTTCACGGCTGCAGGGGTGCCGCACGAGCTCGTGTTGTGGGGCGAACCCCAGCTCGATGAAAAGAAACTCGTCACCGACTTCACGAAGATCGTCGAGACCGAGGCCGCGATGTTCGGCGGGCTGCCGATGAAGCGGTACGTGTTCTTCATCTACGCCAGCGACAAGGCCCGCGGTGGGCTCGAGCACAAGGCCAGCACGGCCCTCATTTACCCGCGCACCGGCTTCTCCAGCCCCAAGGGCTGGGAAGATTTCCTCACCCTCGCCGCGCACGAGTACTTCCACCTGTGGAACGTGAAGCGGGTCAAGCCCGCGCGCCTGGTGCCCTTCGACTACTCGCAGGAAAACTACACCGAGCTGCTCTGGTACTTCGAAGGCGGCACCAGCTACTACGACAACCTCCTCACGCGCCGCGCCGGGCTGATGAGCGGTGCGCGCTACCTCACGCGCCTGGGCGAATCGTTGACCGCGCTGCACACCACGCCGGGCCGCAACGTGCTGCCGCTCGCCGAGGCTTCGGTGATCTCGTGGACCAAGCACTACCGGCCCGACGAGAACACGCCCAACACTGCCGTCAGCTACTACCTGAAGGGCGAGCTGGTCTGCGCGCTGCTCGATCTCACCCTTCGCCGCGCCACCAACGATCAACGTTCGCTCGATGACGTGGTGCGGTTGTTGTGGAAGCGCTTCGGTGACGAGCGCGGCGTGCCCGAGAACGGAGTGGAAGCAGCGGCTGAAGAAGTCGCCGGCATCTCCCTGCGCGACTTCTTTGCCCGCGCGGTGCACGGCCTGGCGGAGCTCAGCTACGAGGTGTTCGATCACGTGGGCCTCGAGGTCAGCTTCCGCACCCGGGAGTCGAACGCCGACAAGGGCGGCACCCCGCCTCGCGGCCGCGGCGACAAGGTCGAAGGCTGGCTGGGCATCATCCCGCGCGGGAACAACGCGATCGCGACCGTGCTCGAGGGCTCTCCGGCGATGAACGCCGGGCTCTACGCCGACGACGAAGTGGTCGCGCTCGATGGCCTCAAGTGCGACGCAGGGGCGCTACTCAGTCGCGTCGAAGACAAGAAACCGGGCGAGCTGGCGCGTGTCACCGTGTTCCGCCGCGACCGGTTGCTCGAGGTGAACGTCACGGTGGGCCAGAAGCCGGCTGATGGCGCCTACCTGCGGCCGCTGGAGCGGGCCACCGAGGCCCAGAAACAGTCCTTCCAGGCCTGGTTGGGCACCCCGTGGATTGAGACGGAGTCCGCCTTGAATGGAGGGGGGATCAAGGTGTAGGTCGCACGTCCATGCGCTTCGCCCTGCCCCTGATTGCCGCCCTCGTTCTCGCTGGCTGCCCCAACTACGTGCCGTACCAGGCCGACGGCGGGCGGGCGCGCGTCAACTGCAACAACAACGCGCTGAGCGTGCCGGTGACCATCCTCGATCGCGCGGGAGATCCCGCTCCGCAGGCGGTCGTGTCGATCGAATACATGAGCTACGGCGAGAGCGAGAACCTGATCGCCGACGATCGCGGCATCGCGCTGCTGCACGAGAAGTACGGCCCGGGCACCGTGCGCGTGCAGGGCAACGTGAACGACCTGAAGACCCCGATCGCCGAGGTCTATTACGTGGGCAGCGAGTGCAGCTCGTCGGTCAGCCCTCGCTCGGTCACCCTGAAGCTGCAGTAGCCGATGGTCCGTCGCGCAAACCCGCCGCTGGGTGAGCTCAGGCAGCGCTACCTCGTCGAGGGCGCTGCGCTCCCCTCGGGGTTGATCGCGACCCTCGAAGCCGATCCCCGCGATGGCGCCCAGGCGCTCCTCAAGGCGCTCAAGAAGCGCCAGGCAGGCAACCGCGCCGAGGGGCAGCGGCTGCGCCACATGCTCAAGTTCGAGACCGAGCTGTGGGACCAGGGGCATGTTCACATCGCGGGCGTCGATGAAGCAGGCATGGGGCCGCTGTGCGGTCCAGTCTGCGCGGGCGCGGCCATTCTTCCCCGGGGCTACAAGCTCAAGGGCCTCGACGATTCCAAGAAGATCCTCGACGAGGGCGTTCGCGAAGAGCTCGCCGTGGCCATCAAGCGCGATGCGGTGTGCTGGTCGATCGCCTGGGCGCAGGTCGAGGAGATCGACGCCATCAACATCTACCAGGCGGGCCTGCTGGCGCTGCGCCGGGCGGTCGATGGCTTGTCGCAGCAGCCGGACTACGTGCTCGTCGATGCGCGGAAGATCCCCGGGCTGGTGCCACCGCAGCGGGGCATCATCAAGGGTGACTCGCTGAGCTTGTCGATCGCCGCCGGCGCGATTCTGGCGAAGACCAGCCGCGACCGCTTCATGACGGAGCTCGACGCCAAGCACCCTGGCTACGGCTTCGCGGGGCACAAGGGCTACTCGACGCCTGAGCACCTGGCGGCCATCGAGAAGCTGGGCGTGCTCGATCAGCATCGCCGCAGCTTCGCCCCCGTACGCAAGGTACTGGGCCTCGACCCCGTGCAAGAGGAGCTCTTCTGAGCGCCGACGTCGAGGTCGACGCGTGGCTGGCTCAGGCAGGCTTCGGGGCTCCTGACGCGAAGGCAAAGGCCCGCACGCTGTTGGAAGGTGCTGGCCTCACCCGCCCCGGCAAAGCGCGCATCAGCCAGGAGAAGCTCGAGCGCGTCACCACGCTGTTGTCCGAGCGCATCTTCCTGCACTGCACGCAGGCCGAGTGCGTGGCGTTCGCGAAGGCCTCAGGGAAGGACCCGGTGCAGTGCGACCCTCGCAACGCGTGCCAGCGCTGCTTCGGCTCGGACAATGCGCGCGCGGTCAAAGACGTGATCGATGCGTTTCGCAAACACGGGTTCTCGAAGCTGGTGATCGTCGGGGGCAGCCCCACCGTGCGCCAGGAACTCGAGCGGCTGGTACCCCCGGGCGAGTTGGAGATGCGGCTGGTGGATGGCACCAAGGCGCGGCCGGTCGATCAGGCGAAGGCTGACCTGCAGTGGGGCGACGTCGTGCTGCTCTGGGGCGCAACGGAGCTGCACCACAAGGTCTCGAATCAGTACCAGGACAGCGCCACCGGGGCGTGGAAGCGGAAGCTCGTGCACGTGCCGAAGCGGGGCATCGCGCAGCTGCTCGCGGGGCTGCTCAGCCACCTTCAGCGCTGAGGTCGGTGGAAAGCAGCCTCGAAGAACGCGGTCGTGACGGACCACTCCGTGCTCGTTGCGCACGGGCCTCTCAGCGCGAGGCTCGCGTCACTCACTTCACTCGACTTCGCGATGGTGGCGTCCGGGGCCCGGCGGGGCCCGGGAGTCGCTTGCGGGCTCCCGTTACGAAACGTCGGTCAAAACGTTCGCGACCGACATTCCCACAAGAACTTCGCGCCCAAACTGTCCCCTCCCGGGCTGGGATCATGAAGAAATCCGCAACAGCACTTCGTCAAGTGAGCGTCTTCGTCGCGAGCAGAGGGCCTGTCCGGTTCGCGCACGGCAGCAGCCCTCGCCCAGGGCGTTCCTTCAGGCTTCTTTTCAGCTCAGCGTGGCCAACAGCCGCGGCAACATCGCCCTGAACGCCTGCCCGCGATGCGAGATCGCCGACTTTTCATCCCGGCTCAGTTCACTCATCGTCTTGCCATTGGGCAGCTCAAACACAGGGTCGTACCCAAACCCCTGCGAGCCCCTGCGCTCGAAGCCAATGACGCCTTCGCAGGTGCCCTCGGCGAAGAACTCTTCTCCCGCCGGAGACGCGAGACACAGCACGCACTTGAACCGGGCGGTGCGAGGCGCGGTCACGTCCTTCAACTCAGCCAGCAACTTGTCGATGCGCTCGGACTCGCTCGGCGCGTAGCGGGCCGAGTACACGCCCGGCCGCCCGTCGAGGGCATCGACCACCAGCCCTGAGTCATCAGCGAGCGCCCACAGCCCGGTCGCCTTCGCGAACGTGTGGGCCTTCTTCGCCGAGTTCCCCTCGAACGAATCGGCGTCTTCGTTGACTTCAGGAATCTGCGGAAAGTCGGCCGCGCTCTTCACCACCCAGCCTTCGCCGAGCAGCGCCTGGAGCTCTTTGAGCTTCCCCGCGTTGCTCGAAGCGAAGACCACCTGTCGCATCAGCCGAGCACCTTCTTCTGCAGCTCGACCAGCTTCTCGGTCGCCGCCAGGCCCGCGTCCAACATCGCGTTGAGCTGGGCACGATCGAACGATCCGTTCTCGGCAGTCCCCTGCACTTCGACGAGCTTCCCGCCGTCGAGCGCGACGATGTTCAGGTCGACCTCGGCCGTGGAGTCTTCGGCGTAGTCGAGATCGACCAATACCTGCCCCTTCACGATGCCGACCGAGATGGCCGCCACGTGCTTCAACGGAGGCAGCTGGGTCATGCCCTTGCCCTTGATCTTCCGCAGCGCCAGCACGAGCGCCACGTACGCGCCGGTGATGCTCGCGGTGCGCGTCCCGCCGTCAGCCTGGATCACGTCGCAGTCGAGCGTGAGGGTGCGCGGCCCCAGCGCCTTCAAATCAATCGAAGCTCGCAGCGCGCGCCCGATCAGCCGCTGAATCTCGAGGGTGCGGCCCTGCTGCTTGCCCTGTGACGCCTCGCGCCGGTTCCGGTCGTGCGTCGCGCGCGGCAACATTCCGTACTCCGCCGTCACCCAACCCGCGCCGCTGCCATAGACGTGCGGCGGCACCTTCTCTTCCCACGACGCCGTGCAGTGAACCTTGGTGTCGCCGAACTCGACGAGGCAGGAGCCCTCGGCGTGCTTGCTCACGTTGGGAGTCAGGGTGATGGGACGGGTCTCGAGCAAGCTGCGGCTGAAGGAACGCATGCGGCGCGCTCTACCACTTCCTCACTCCGATTGTTCATGAGGGCGTCTCCCTTCCACCCTCACTTCTTCGACCTCATGGAGGGACCGTCGCGGGCCTCGAGCTGCGCCAGGAACCCCTTCACCCCGGCGGTGATCGCCCGAGCGAGCTTGGTCTGGTACTCCGCGTCGGCCAGCTGCTTCGCCTCTTCGGGGTGGGAAACGAAGCCCACCTCGACCAGCACCGCCGGCGCCTCCAGCCCCATCAGCACGTAGAACGGCGCCTGCTGAACCCCGCGGTCCTGCGCACCGGTCTGCGAGATCAGCTGCTCGTGAATCGAATACGCCAGCCGCGACGAATCGACGTGGGTCTCCGAGCGCTGCAGGTCGGCCAGAATGAACGAGAGGGTATCGCCCGACGCGCCCCTGGGCTGAGTGCCGAGCTCGGCGTTTTCCCGGGCGGCCACCTTCTTCGCTTCTTCACCCGAGGCCGAAGCCGAGAGGAAATACGTCTCGATGCCCTGGTTGAGCCGGCGCTGCTGCGCGGTGGGCATCGAGTTGGCGTGAATCGAGATGAAGAGATCGGGCCGCTTCTTGTTCGCTGCCACCACCCGCTCCGACAGGTGAACGAGGGCGTCGCGATCGCGCGTCAGCACCACCGTGGCCTGCAGCTCTTTCTCGAGCTGGGCCTTCACCTTCCTGGAGATCGCCAGCGCGAGGTTCTTCTCGATCAGCCCCTCCGGCCCGGTCGCGCCCGTCTGCTCGCCTCCATGACCGGGGTCGATCACCACCAGCGGTCCCGCGGCCAGGGCAGGCACAGCCAGCAGAAGGAGGAGCAGGCTGCGCATCTGCTCGAGAGCTTAGCGGAGGGTGCTTCCCGCGCGAAATCGCCGCCGGTCAGACGACGGTGACACCAGGCTTGCCGCGCTCGAGCTGTCCGATCGCCCAGGCCTCGACGCCCTTCTTCTCTAGCGCCTTCAGGGCCTTGCTCAGGTGCTTCTCCGGCACCGCCGCCAGCAACCCGCCGTTCGTCTGCGCGTCGGCCAGCACGAACTTGATGGCCTCAGGCAGCCCCGCGGGGAAGCGGGTGCCCTTCTGAGCGTGCGCGAGGTTGGTCTTCGTTCCCCCGGGCACCACGCCCTGCTCCGCCAGCTGAGCTATCTCCGGCAGCAGCGGCACGCGTTCCAGCTCGAGCACCGCCTGCACCTTCGCTCCGCGCGCGAGCTCGAGCAGGTGGCCGAGCAGCCCGAAGCCCGTCACGTCGGTCAACGCGTTGACCTTGAACTTGCCGCTCGCGAACACCTCACCGGCCGCCTTGTTGAGCGTCGCCATCTGCGCGGTCACCCGCTTCACCAGGTCCTTCGAGGCGAGCTCGCGCTTGAGCGCGGTGGTGGCGATGCCGGTCCCGATGGGCTTGGTGAGCACCAGCACGTCGCCCACCTTGCCGCCGGCGTTGGTGAGCACCTTCTTGGGGTGCACCACGCCGGTGACCGCCATGCCGTACTTGGGCTCGGGCGATTGAATCGAGTGCCCGCCGAGAATCGGAATGCCGGCTTCCTGCGCCTTCGAAGCGCCGCCCGCCAGGATCTCCTTGAGGATCGAGGTCGGCAGCTCCTTGGGGAAGGCCACCAGGTTGAGCGCGAACAACGCCTTCGCACCCATCGCCCAGATGTCGCTCATCGCGTTGGCGGCGGCGATCTGGCCGTACGCGAACGGGTCGTCGAGCACCGGGGGAAAGAAGTCGACCGTCTCCACCACCGCGAGGTCGCGGCTCAGCTGGTAGACGGCCGCGTCGTCACTGGTCTCGAACCCGACCAGCGCGGCCTTGCTCTTCACGTTCGGAATGCCGGCCAGCAGCTCGCTCAGCAGATCGGGCCGCAGTTTCGCAGCGCAGCCCGCACAATTCGACAACGAGGTCAGTCGCGGCAGGGCGTTCATGCCCCGCGCAAGTAACCCCTCTGGAGCAGCGATGCCACGGTGGTCGCGATCACCACGTCGTCCTGGCTGGCGTTGTCGAACACGCCCTGAAGGGTGCCCCAGTTGATCACTAGCTGGAGCACGTCGAGCTCTTCGGGCTGCAGATCACGCAGCGCCGGCTGCATGGGCACCGAGATGGTGAGGGTCTCATCCATCGCGGGCAGCGAGCCCTGAATGCGGCGCAGCTCGTCGAGCTGGCGCAGCGCGTCCATCAACAGGTGCTCGGTCGACTCGTCGAGCTCCGTCATGAACTCCTGGTTGTCCGGCGGCCTCAGCTCGAACTCGCCGATTTCCCAGGTGATGATGCGGTTGAAGCTCTTCTGCGGGCCGAGGTCGTGGTTGTCGTTGATGACCGCGTAGTAGACCTTGCCCTGCCGCAGGTAGATCTTGGCTTCCTGCTGGTTGTTCACCACCAGCACGCCGTTCTTCTTCGACGTGTGGAAGAGCTGCAGCAGGTCGGGGAGCGGGACCTCTTCGATCTTCCCCGTCATCGCCGTCTTGGTCTGCCGCTGGCTCTGCACCACGGCGACCTGCTCCAGGTTCTGCTTCACCTGGGCATCAGACAGCTCGACTGCGTTCGCGCCGGCCTTCACCAGCTTGAGGATCGAAGTGCCGACCAGGATGCGATCGCCTTCCTTCAGGCGCGAGGTCTTCACCTTCTCGCCGTTGACGAAGGTGCCGTTGGTCGAGCCGAGATCCTCGATGGTGATCTTGCCGCCCGACAACGTGATCTTCGCGTGTTTGCGCGAGACCATGTCTTCGACCAGCACGATGTCGAGTTCGCTCGAGCGGCCGATGATCAGCTGCTTGTCGCCCTTGAGAGGGAACTCTCCGCCCTGGTACTTGCCGGAGATGAATTTGAGGGCATACACGTCAGACACGATCGGTACTCCCGGGGGCGCCCAAGCACGCTCTCTCTGAAGCATCACTCAACCGCCCCTCCTTTTGCAGCCTCTTTCGACGTGGGCACCGTAGTCCCCATGTCTCGAACCAGGCTCAGGTACATCTCAGCGCTCTTGTTGCCCGGGTTTCGGCCCAGCACGTCCTCCCATACGAGGATCGCGTCGGCCCGGCGGCCGGCGGCGTAGAGCGTGATGCCGTAGTGCACCCGGCCGGGCAGATAATTGGGGTTCTGCTTCAGAATCTGTTCGAACTCCGCCAGCGCCGCCGGGTGATTGTTCTGATCCCGCAGCACGTTGGCCAGCTTGAGCCGAATGTCGACGAACCCAGGCCCCAGCTCGAGCGCGCGCCGGTACTCGACCACCGCGTCGTCGAGCATGCCCGAGGAGGCGTAGACGTTGCCGATGTCGGCGTACATGTTGGCGATCTTCCCCTTCACGAAGGGGTCCATGCGCTGGGGGTTGCTCTGCTGGCGGTTGAGGGCGGCCGAGTAGACTTCCTTCGCCTCCCGGTACCGGCCCATGTCGTTGTAGATGATCGCGAGGTTGAGGGCCGCGTCGGTGTACGCCGGGTTGAGCCGCAGCGCCGCTTCGAAGGCCCGCTGCGCCCGGGCGAACTGCCCCTGGTCGTGATAAATCACGCCGAGCATGTTGTAGACGTCGGCGAACGATTGGTTCTGCTCGACCACCTGGGTCAGGTAGCTCTCGGCCTCTTGGAACTGCTTCTTTTCGAAGTAGCCGCGGCCGAGCGTGAGCAATTGCCTGAGGGCGTCATCCATCGTGCGCTGACCTCACAAAGAAGGCGGGTACCCTACATGGTTTCATCGGGAAAGCTAAACAACCCGGTGGCCGCGTCTTCTTGCAGTGACAGTCGTCGGGTCGCCTTCTCATCGAGGGGTCGATCGGGCGCGCGGCCTTCGAAACGATAGTCCTCCGAGACCACCACGTCTCCCCGCTCGCTGCGAATGTACCAGGCCAGGCTCGCGTAGCTGCGCTCGGTCGCGCCGGCCCAGGGCACGCCGGCGTCGCCCACGGCCTCACCGCGCTCCAGGGCCACCCTTCGCCGCTCCAACGTCTCGAGAATGCGCAAGAGCCGGGGGAAGTCGGTGCTCTGGGCCACCCACGCCTGGTCGACCTGTTTGTAACGCGCCCGCTCGAGGCCCAGGGAAGAGACCTTTGTCACCCGCCGGCCCCGGCGCAGCTCACCTGTGAAGTCGAGGGTGGAGGTCACGGTGGCGCCCTTCCCGTCGGCGTCGAGCACCACCGAGATGCGCTCGAACTGAACCTTGGGGCCCAGCAGCTTCGCGCCCGGCAGATCTTGATCGACGCCGTCGCGCTCGAGCTTCTTGAGGTGCGTGATGATCGCCCCGTCGGGCCCGGCGGCCTCTCCCAGCAGGCGCCCGCCGAACACCACGATCAGCAGGCCCAGCGCAGCGGCCGCGGCCAGGAAGGCGAGAAACCGCGACAGCTCCTGGTTCATGACCCGGCGTCGGGCGAGGGCGCGGCGGCCTTCTGCGGCAACTCGCCCATCAACTTCTGCGCCTTCTTCACCGCGGGGTCACTCGGGAACTGGGCGACGTACCGCTCCAGCGCCTCCCGGGCCTTCGCGGGATCCTTGAGCTTCAAGTACGCGTCGTAGAGCCCGAACGCCGCGCGCTCATCGAGGCCGATGCCGCTGAAGTCCTTCGCCACCACCGACAACCGCGTCACCACGGCCGGCCAGCGATCGCGCCGCGCGTAGAAGTCGGCCACGTAGAGCTCGTGCTCGGCCAGGCGCAGGCGCACTTCGTCGAGCACCTTCCTGGCCTCGGCCTGGTACTCCGAGGAAGGAAAGCCGCGAAGGAAGTCGCTCATCGCCGACATGGCGTTGCGCACTTCGACCTGGTCCTTCTCCGAGGCCGGCGGGAGCAGGAAGAAGTCGCTGGGGATTTCCTTGTAGTGCGTGAGCGCCGCGCGGAACGAGGCGTAGTCGATCTTCGGGTGCGTCGGGTGCAGCCGCACGAAGTTCTGGTAGCGATCGCGCGCCTCGATGAACTTGTCGCGCTCGTAGTCGGCATCGGCCAGGCGCAGCTCGGCGTCTTTGGCCAGATCGAGGTACGGGTACTTGGTCTTCACGAATTCGAAGTAGGCCGACGCTTCCTGGAAGTTCTTCGCCTTCATCGCCTCGTCGCCGCGGCGCATGTTCTCTTCGGCGTCGTCGGCGAACTGCACCTCGCTGCTGTCCTGGCCCACGAAGGTGCCGAACGAGGCACAAGCCGAGAGGGAAAACGCCACGAGGATCATGCAGGCACGGAGGTTCATCGGCCGCGCACCCTAGCGGTCGAACCCCCCAGTGCCAATCACGCGCTCCACCAGATCCTCCTCGAAGCCACGGGAGGCAAGAAAGCGTGCGCCCTTCGCCCCGGACAACTTGCGCGCCTTCACCAGCGCCTGCGCGGCCTCCGAAGCGCTCCAGCCTGATTCGGCGATCTCCGCCTGCACCGCGGCCCGCGCTGTCTGCTCGTCGAGGCCCGCGTGCACCAGCCGCGCGAGCAACGCTTCCCCTGCCCAGCCGTCCTTCAGATCGGCCTGGGCGCGGCGGCGGGCCACGCGGGTGTCGTCGAGGTACCCCAGGGCCGCGGCCCGCGCGAGCGCTTGATCGATTTCTTCGGGCCCGTAGCCCCGCCGGGCCAGGCCGTCGGCGAGCTGCGCGCGCGTCTTGTCGGTGGAGGCCAGCAGCCGGGTGACCTGGGTGAGCGCATCGGGTTTCGGGGGCGGCACGGGGCCACGCTACAGCAGCCCAGCTGTGCTACGCGCGGCGACATGCACCCGTTGATCGCGCGTTTCATCGATCTGCCTGCGACCCTCCTCGCGCTCGAGAAGGAAGCGAGCGAGGCCACCCTCGACTCCGAAGAAGCCGCGCTCCTCGCCGCCGCCGCCGCCTTCCCCAAGGCCCGCGCCGCGGTGTTGCAAGCCAAAGGCGCCAAGACGCCCTCGAACGAGACGCAGCAGCAGCTGATCGTGCTCGCGACCCGCGCCGCCACCCTGCGCATCGGGCTCGATCCCGTGCTGGGGCCCCGGGTGAACTCGGCCAAGGCCGCCCTGGCCGCCGAAGGGGCGAGCGAGAGTGAAGCTGACGATCTGATCGCGCAGGCGGTGCTCGAAGAAGCCTTCGGTTACGCCGAAGACCCCGGCGTGTTCGACGCCGACTACCTCGCCGAGACGCTCGACTCGCTGGTGTTCCTCGCCCGCGTCACCCAGGAGACGCTCGACGATTGGCTCGAGGCCTTCGCGCGCGGCGGGAGCGCCGACGATCGCCCGATGCGCCTGAAGGTCGCCGAGGTGCTGCTCGAGAGCGCGTGGAGCGAAGGGCCGCAGCCCGTGACGCCCGAGCACCTCGACGACGCCGTCGAACAGCTGGCCGACACCGTCGCCGAATCAGAGTTCGGCAAGGCCACCGCCACGCTCTCGCTGTTCCTGGGCTTCCTGGTAGAGAAGAGCGTGGTCGGTGCGCAGCGCAAGGCCCGGCTCGAGCAGGTGCTCGCGAGCGCGACCTCGGGCGGCGCCGAGGCTGAAGACGACGACGAGGACGCTGAAGAAGACGAGTGAAGCCTTTCGGCTACTCGCTGCCCGCGACCTGGAACACCCAGGGGAAGGTGATCTCGACCAGCTGCCCGCCCGCGGGCTCGGGGAAGGTCCACCGCCGCACCTTCTGCACGATGCACGACTCCACGTTGGCGTTGCCCAGCCCGCTCTCGGCGATCTGCGCCGCCTCGACCGCGCCCGACCCGCCGATGGTCCACGCCACGGTCACCTTGCCGGCGAGGTCAGGGGCCTTCTGCAGCTCTGACTCGTAACAAAACCGAATCTCGTTCTGGTGGCGGCGCACCACCTTGAGCACGAGCTCCCGGTCGTACCCGGGCGGCAGCTTCGGCAGGCAATTGGCACCGCAGACCACCACTTCGATCCGGTGACCCCGCAGGCCCATCAGGGGCGAGGGCCCGCGCGGCCCGGGGCCTCCCGGCAGCTGGCCCAGGCTCAAGCCCCCATTCCCCGCCCCAGGGCCCAGGTCCCGCCCGGCGATGCCCTCGAACCCGGTGCTGCCCCGCGAGGGCCCACCCAGCGCGTTGAGGGCCGAGTCGATGCCCGACGCGCCGCGCGCCAGCAGCGAGCCGCCCCCCCCGCCCCCGAAGAGCAACTTGAGCGCGTCGGCGGCCGAGCTCGTCTTCTGCGGCTGCTGCTGCTGGAGCGGGTGGAAGGTGGCGTTCTTCACCACGTCGTTGATGCGCTCTTCGAGCACCGGGGGCGGCTTGCGCTGCGCGAGCGCCATGAAGGGGCTGACCACCCGCTTGAGCAGCGACGGCGCGCCCCACATCGACGGCTCGTCGGTGCGCGGGGTGATCACCATCGCCACCGCGATCGCGATGAAGATCATCGACGCGTGTGCCATCACCAACCCGAAGAACAGGCTCTCGGGTTTCGGGGCCGGGGGCAGCAGCTCACTGCGCCGCTGCAGCCGCGCCTCGAGGGTGAGCTCGCCCGACTCGATGATCAGGGTCTCGCCCAGCTCGACCGCGGTGCGCCGCCCTGCATCGACCCAGTGCCCCGGACAGCGCTCGATCCACGCCCGCGAGCCGGGAACGGTGGCGACGATCGGCAACACGCCTTCCCACCGAATCTCCACGCCCTCCAGCGGCACCCGCCCCTGGCCCACCTTCACGTGCTCCAGACTCAAGGGTCGATCGGCCCAGCGCAGCGCGACCGCCAGAACGCGATCACCATCGAGCGGCGCGCCATCGTCGCCTTTGAGCACACGACGAGTGGGCACACCTTGCGTGCGCTGTTCCATGCGGGACTCCAGATTTGGAAATGGGCGCAGAAAAACCCGCGCGTGAGCAGACTGACATCCACTCACCGCGCGGGTTCCGGGCCTCGCGTTATTTAGAAGCGCTCGATCTGGAAGTCGTCGTCGGCCTTGGGGCCCGCGGCGGCGGGAGCAGGCTTGGGAGCAGCCGGAGGCGGTGTATTCGGGCGGGCCTGCTGCGGAGGCGGCGCGGAGGGCTTGGGCTGCTGCTGCGGGCTGTTCGTCATCTGGGCCACGTAGGCGGCGCTGCCAGGCACCGCCTTCTCTTCCCCGGGCTTGTTGTCGAAGTTGTCCCACTTCGCGTCGGAGGTGGAGCTGATGCCCTGGAAGCGCAGCGCGAAGTCGTCGGGGTTGGTGGCCTGACGAAGCGCCTCTGCGTAGGTGACGAAGTTCTGCCGCACCAACTGCATGAGCGACTGATCGAACGTCTGCATGCCGTAGCTGATCTGACCCTGGGCGATCGCGTCGGGGATCTCCTTGGTGCGATCCTTGTCCTCGATCATCTCCTTGATGCGCGAGGTGGCCTTCATGATCTCCACCGAGGCCACCCGGCCCTTGCCGTCGGCGCGCGGGACCAGGCGCTGACTGACCACGCCCTTGAGCACCGAGCCCAGCTGAATGCGAATCTGCTTCTGCTGGTGCGGAGGGAAGGCCGAGATGATGCGGTTGATCGTCTCCGAGGCGTCGAGGGTGTGCAGCGTCGACATCACCAGGTGGCCCGTCTCGGCGGCGTGCAGCGCGGTCTCGATGGTCTCGATGTCTCGCATTTCGCCGACGAGAATGACGTCGGGGTCCTGCCGCAGCGCACTCTTGAGCGCCTGGCTGAAGGACATGGTGTCGACGCCCACTTCGCGCTGGTTGATGATCGAGCGCTTGTCGCGAATGAGGAACTCGATCGGGTCTTCGATCGTGATGATGTGGTTCGTCTCGGTCGCGTTGATGTGATCGATCATCGCGGCCAACGTGGTCGACTTGCCCGAGCCGGTGGTGCCCGTGACCAGGATCAAGCCGCGTTCTTCCAACGCCATCTTCTCCAGCGCCGGCGGGAGCATCAGCTCCTTGATCGTCATGATCTTGAACGGAATCACGCGGAGCACGGCGCCGATGGTGCCGCGCTGCTGGAACACGTTCACGCGAAAGCGGCCCAGGCCCGGCACCCCGTAGGCCAGGTCGACTTCGTTGGTCTGCTTGAACTTCTCTTTCTGGAACTCATTCATGATCCCAAAGGCCATGCGCGCCACCTCCTCGGGGGGCAGGCGCTTGCCGTCCTTCAGGGGCACGAGCTGGCCATCCACCCGGAACATCGGGGGCAGACCGGCCTTGAGGTGAATGTCAGACGCGCCGCCACGAAGCGCGATGGTCAGGATCTCGTTCAGCTCCATGACCCGACGGTAGGCTGCTTTCGCTGCGAACGGAACAGTGCCGAGACCAAACAATTCGAGCCGCCCACTCCACGAAGGAGGGCGGCTCGAAGTGAAACAGGCAGTGACGACGCTTTAGCGCTTGCTGAACTGGAAGCGACGGCGGGCGCCCGGCTGGCCAGACTTCTTACGCTCGACGGAGCGGGAGTCGCGGGTCAGGAAGCCAGCCTTCTTCAGCGGCGGGCGGAACTCGGGGTTGAGCCGAGCCAGCGCACGCGAGAGGCCGTGACGAATCGCGCCGGCCTGGCCCGAGAGCCCGCCACCGCGCACGTTCACGGTCATGTCGACCTTGCTCACCTGTTCCAGCACCTGGAGGGGCTGGTTGATGATCATGATCGACGTCTCACGCCCGAAGTACTCATCGAGGGGACGGCCGTTGACGAGCATCGCGCCCGTACCGGTCTTGATCCAGACGCGGGCAGTCGCTTCCTTGCGACGACCCGTTGCGTAGAAGCCTTCAGTGCCGGACTTGGCCATTTTCGTTCCCGTTCTTCAAAAAAATTAAGCGTTGACCTGCTTGGCAACCGGCTTCTGCGCCGTGTGCGGGTGCTTGTCGCCGGCGTAGACGCGCAGCTTGGTCATCATCTGCCGACCCAGCGAGTTGCGCGGCATCATGCGGCGAACGGCGTTCAAGATGATGTCTTCCGGGTGACGGCGCTGAAGCGTCTCGTAGTTCGAGGACTTGAGCGCACCGGGCATACCGGCGGTCACGTGGCGGTAGTACATCTTCTGCACGGCCTTGTTGCCCGTGACCTTCACCTTCTCGGCGTTGATCACGATGACATGGTCGCCGGTGTCGATGGACGGGGTGTACATCGGCTTGTGCTTGCCCTTGAGGAGCGAAGCGATCTGGCTGCAGGCGCGACCAAGCACTTTGTCGGACACATCGATGATGTGCCACTCGTGCGTGATGTCTTTCGCCTTCGCGCTGTACGTACGCTGGTGCGGCATGGGTTTGGAACCTCGATCAGAAAGGGCGGCCCTGCTACCTGTCGGTCCTCTAGCTGTCAAGACCTGATCCACCCTTGGCAGGTTCGGCGGGGGCTGGCGGCTTGAGCTTGTCGCGCAGGCTGGCGAAAAAGCTCTGCTCTTGGGGCGTCGGCGGCCCCACCGGAATCGCCGCGAGTTCAACAAGATCACAGAGTTGTTCGGGAATGTCGGAGAGGAACCGGCTGGGGGTGCGCGGCAGTTCCTTGCCCCGCTTGATGCGGGTCGACGCCCGGGTCATCACCAACCGGTCGCGCGCCCGGGTCATGCCCACGTAGCAGAGCCGGCGCTCCTCTTCGGGGTTGGGCAGCTCACCCTGCATGCCGCTGTGGGGCAGCAGGTCTTCTTCCACGCCCACCATGAAGACCAGCTTCCACTCGAGGCCCTTCGAGCCGTGGAGCGTCATCAGGGTGACCCGCCCGGCCTGGTGGTGCGGCTCTTCTTCGTCTGACTTGGTGTCGAGCGAGAGCCGGTTCAGGTACGTGAGCAGGCTGGCCTTCTTGCCCTCGCGCTTCTCGTAGACCTCCAGCGAGTGGATCACGTGGGCGACGGCCTTGGCCTTGCGATCACCGGCGGCCAGCGTGGGGGCCGAAGCGCGGGCGTGGTCGATGAACTGGATCTCCGCCAGCAGCTCGCGCGTCAGCTGGCTCAGGTTCCCCTTGTTGAAGGCCTTGCGGTACTTCTCGATCAACACGACGAACTCGCCCAACTTCTCCGCCGCGCCCTTGGGCAACGTCTCCAGCTCAGCGGCGCGTTGCATGGCTGCGAAGAGGTGAATCTTCTGCTCGAGAGACCAGGCCGTGAGCCGCTCCATCGTCACGTCGCCGATGCCGCGCGCGGGCGTGTTGACGATGCGCAGCAGGGAGATCTCGTCTTTGGGGTTCGCGATCACCCGGAAGTAGGCGATCACGTCCTTCACCTCGCGCAGATCGAAGAACTCCGAGCCGCCGATCACCTCGTAACGAACCTCGCGCTCGCGCAAGAACTCCTCGAGGAAGCGCGACTGGCCGTTGACCCGGTAGAGAATCGCCACCTCGTCCTGGCTGATGCCCTCGACGATCGCCCGCTTCACTTCCGAGGCGACCCAGCGCGCTTCGTCTTCTTCTGAAGGGGCGCAGCACAGGGTGATGCGGGGGCCGCCCTTCACCTCGCTCCACATGCGCTTGGCGCGGCGATCAGGGTTCTTCTCGATCACCGAGTTGGCCGCGTCGAGGATCACCTGGTTGCTGCGGTAGTTCTGCTCGAGCCGCACTTCTTTGCCGCCGGGAAACAGCCGCTCGAAGTCGAGAATGTTGCGCACCTCGGCGCCACGCCACGAGTAGATGCACTGGTCGTCGTCGCCCACCACGCACACGTTCAAGTGCGAGTCGCCCAGGTGGCGCAGCAGGTCGAGCTGGGCCTTGTTCGTGTCCTGGTACTCGTCGACCATGATGTAGCGAAAGCGTTTGGCGAACTGCTCCTTCACCTCGGGGTGCTTCTCGAAGATGCGCGAGGGGAAGACGATCAGATCGTCGAAGTCGACCGCGCCCTGAGCCTTGAGCGCGAGTTGGTAGAGCGGGAACACCAGGTGGGCGACCAGCTCGATGTCTTCGCCTTCCACCCCTTCGGGCTTGGCCTGGGGCTCGATGCCGGCGCTCTTCGCCCGGGATATGAGCGTGAGCACCTTGCGGGCGTCGAAGACCTTGTCGTCGATCTGCCGTTCCTTCATCGCGCGGCGCACCAGCGCTATCTGATCGCCGGTGTCGACGATGGCGAACTTCTTGGGCCACCCGAGCTTGCTCAGGTGCTCTTTCAAGACCTCGGCGCCGAACGCGTGAAAGGTCGAGAGCGTGACGCCGAGCGCGCGTTGCCCGGCCATCTGCACCACCCGCTCCTTCATCTCGGAGGCGGCCTTGTTGGTGAAGGTCACCGCGAGAATCGCTCGGGCCGGCACCTTCTTGTCGAGCAGGTGGCAGATGCGGTGGGTGATCACGCGCGTCTTGCCTGAGCCCGCGCCAGCGAGCACCAGCAGCGGCCCCTCGGTGGTGAGCACCGCCTCGCGTTGCGGCTTGTTGAGATGAGACAGGTCCACGGCGCGGCGCTCTTATCACTGGCCGCGGGGCGCGGAGCTCAGGTCGTCTCGTAGTCGATGCCGCGGCCCTGCACCGGAGTGCCGCCGTCGGCTTGCAGCGTGACGGGCTTGGCGGCAGAGGGCGGCTCGAAGCTCGAGGCCAACAAGACCTCCGGAGCCGCCGCGCCTCCGGTCACCCGGGGCACCGCGGCGGCGATCTGGGGAATGCGCCCGCGGATCAGGGTCTCGTATTCTTCGCCGTTGCGGCTGTTTCGGCCGCCGGTGCCCGCGTGCCAGGCGCGCACGGCTTCCATCTCGTCGCCCCCGAACTTGTCGGTCAGCTCGCCCAGCTTCATCGCCAGGAACTCGATCTGTTTCTCGGGCGGAATGGTGTTGGCGTGACGGCCGCGGCCGACGCGGGTGCCGCTCCACTGCTCGAAGTCGGGCAGCAGGCCGTGATCATCCAGCCCAATCAGCCCGTGGCCGGTGCCGTCGCGGTGCACGCCGTGGTTGATGAAGCTCGATTCCTGCGCGACCACCGCGGCCACCAGCTGGGGGTTGGCGCCGTATTGCTGCGAGTACTTCTGAATCCACGGGGCGAGCTCGGTCGCGTCGAGCTCAGCGTCGCGAACGCGGGTCAGCGTGGGCAGGGGGCGGGGTCCA
The DNA here is from genome assembly GCA_043758715.1 of Archangium sp. Taxonomy (GTDB): domain Bacteria; phylum Myxococcota; class Myxococcia; order Myxococcales; family Myxococcaceae; genus Archangium_A. Next base: position 231 of record JAYVNA010000674.1, on the reverse strand, counting down.
CCGATTCCAGTCGTCACGGCGCTGATTGTCGCGAGCCGGCGGGGTCGAGCACAAGCCTCTTGAAAGAATGCTCGCGCGATCGACGCCCTTGCGGCTTACTCCCGGCGTGGCTCGCGAAACGCGCAAGCAGACGGATCCGAAAGAAGCCCGGGAGCTCGTTTCTTCGCTCGACAAGCGGCGATTCCTCGAGGAGCTCGGCCGCCTCACCAACACCTTCGCCGCCGACCCCGG
>JAYVNA010000673.1:0-3393 GCA_043758715.1 Archangium sp. | reverse complement strand
GGCCACCACGCCGTGAATGAGGGCTCCGTAATAGAAGCTGCGCGTTCTCAGGCTCAAGATGCCCAGGGCGATGCCGGCGATGATGCTGCCCAGCGCCTCCAGTTCGGCCTTGCCCAGGTGCATCACCGCGAACGGGGCCATCTGCGCGAGGATCGCGGCGCCCCGGCCCCATTTCGGCGTCAGGCCGTGGATCATCCAGCCGCGGAACAGGAATTCCCAGGCGAAGAAGTACGCGAGGTACGCCGCTTCGTAGGTGAGGAAGAGGGACCAGGAGAGCTGGGTCTTCCCGCCTCCGATGTTGATCATGTACGCGGCGTTGCCCGCCAGCGGGTAGATGCCCTTGAAGGCGTCGAGTTTGGAGGCCACGAAGGTGGCCGGCAGCATCACGGCGAGGAAGAGCAGCGTGATAGTGACGCCCGCCCGCCAGTCGCCAATCTGAAAGCCGTAGCGCTGGTTGAAGCTGCCCCGGGTCGCGAGCGCGAGCAGCAGCGGCATCACGAGGTACAACGCGATGCTCGCGCCAAACCACCAGAAGTGACCGAACGTCGCGTTCCACGGGTGTTGATCGAGCGCGGTGCCCACCAGGCTGCGCAGGAAACCCGCGGAGCCCTGGTAGTGAGAAACGATCAGCAGCGCGGTCGAGCCGCAGAGGATCACCGTCGGCTCACCGCCGAGACCTTCGAACAGCGGTGCGACCCGGCCCCAGAGCGTGGGGCGGGGCGGCGGTGCGGGAGGAAGTTCAGGTTCCAAGGACTGCATCGATGCGGCGCATCGTCTCGTCACGGCCCAGGAGGGCGAGGGTGTCGCCGATGCCGGGGCTGGTGGTGCCGCCGGTGACCGCGACGCGCAGGGGCTGGGCAATGGCGCCCTTCTTGGCGCCGGTCTCGGTGGCGATCACGTCGACGATGGGGTCGATCACGGCCGCCTGCCACTCGGGCAGCGCGAGCAGCTTGGCCTTCGTCACCTTGAGCATCTCTTTGCCCGGAGCGTCGAGGTGCTTCGCCGCCGCCGCCGGGTCGAGCGTCACGCCCTGCGCGTAGTAGGGCTTGATGGACTGGGCCATCTCCACCAGTGTCTTCGCGCGGGTGGCGAACGCCTTGACCGCGGTGATCAGACGCTCGTCGGCCGCCGCGTTGGTGACGCCGATCTCCTGCAGGTAGGGCAGCAGCCTGATCGCCAGTTCCTTTGGGTCTCCGTTCTTGATCCAGTGCTGGTTCGTGGCGAGCAGCTTCTCCGGGTTCCACACCCCGTTGGTCTTGCCGACGTCTGCGAGGTCGAACATTTCGATCAACTCCGCGCGGCTGAAGATTTCCTTGTCGCCGTGGCTCCAGCCGAGGCGCACCACGAAGTTCAAGAGCGCGTGCGGAAGAATGCCGGCCTTCTTGTGGGCCATCACGTCGGCCTCAGGGTGCTTGCGCTTGCTGAGCTTCTCGTTGTTCGAGCCCATGATCAGCGGGAAGTGCGCGAACACGGGCTGGGTCCAGCCGAACGCCTTGTAGAGCACCACCTGCTGGTAGGTGGAGTTGATGTGCTCCTGCCCACGACCCACATGGGAGATCTCCATGTCGTGATCGTCGACCACGCAACCGAAGTTGTAGAGCGGGATGCCGTCGGAGCGGATCAGCACGAAGTCATCGAGATCGTCGTCGGGCTTTTCGAGCCGGCCATGGATGAGATCTTCGAAGCCAACCTTGTCTCCGGTCCCCTGCATGCGGAAGCGAACGACGTGCTTGCGGTCGTGCTTCTCGTTCTTGTCCCGCCAGGGGCTGGTGAACTTGAAGCCCGCCTTGCGCAGATCGTCGCCGGGGTTGAGGCCCTTGGAGGCGGCGAAGTCCTTGCGCATCTGCGCGGTCTCTTCTTCGGTCGTGTAGTCGCGGTACGCCTTGCCCTGCGAGATCAGGAGTTCGGCCAGCTCGGCGTAACGCGCGAGCTTCTTCATCTGGAAATACGGGGGAAACGGGCCGTCTTTCCCCGGTCCCTCGTCCCAATCAATGCCGAGCCACGTGAGCCCGTCGAGGATCGCCTGCAGCGACTCCGGGGAGCTGCGCTCCTGATCGGTGTCTTCGATGCGCAGCACGAAGGTGCCACCCAGGCGCCGGGCGTAGAGCCAGTTCCAGAGTGCGGTGCGCGCGCCGCCGATATGCAGGTAGCCGGTGGGGGAGGGAGCGAATCGAACGCGAGGCTTCATGAGGCTCGCGCGTGTAGCAGCGTTTCCGTCCTGATCGAAGGGCCGCTATGGTGAGCACATGGTCGTGAAAGTTCGCACGTTCTTCATGAAGGCGTTTGCCTTCCGCCTTCACCTGTTCCTGCTCGCAGTGCTGGGGGCCGCGCTGGCTCACGCGACCACGTTGCTCGCGCTCGACGTGAACGCGTTGACGCGGGGCTCGGCGGTGGTGGCCCGCGCGACCGTTCGCTCCGTCGAGGCTCGGTGGACCAAAGACGGCGGCCGCATCATGACCGACGCGGTGCTCGAGGTGACCGAACCGTGGAAGGGCGCGCCCGCGAAACAGATCGTGGTGATGCAGCCCGGTGGGATCGTGGGCGAGGTGGGGCAGATGGTGCACGGCACCGCGCGCTTCACCGTCGGCGAAGACGTGGTGGTCTTTCTCGAGCCGCGCGGCGATCGCTACCTGCTCACCGGCATGATCCAGGGGAAGTTCAAGGTCGAGACGTCCACCGACGGCAAGGCCGTGTTCGCGCGCCAGGCGCTCGAGGGTGACGCAATGCTCGTCGACCCCGCGACCCATCAGCAGGTGCAGCCGTTCGCGGTGGTGCTGCCCATCGACACCTTGCGCGCTCAGGTGCTCGCCGCCTCGGGAGCGCGGGCGCCGGTCGAGCCGACGACGCCGGGACCGATCAAGGTCACTCCATGATCGTGCAGTTGGCGTTGACCCTGGTGCTGAGCCAGGCGGTTCGCAGCAGGGTGGATGATCAGGATCCGAACTCCCAGTGTCTCTGGTGGCCCGAGAACACGGCCATTCAGATCAAGTTCTCTGCAGACGGAAACCCGATCACGCCCGCCGAGACCGAGTTCACCGCAATCGCCGCGGCGATGACGACCTGGCAAACGCAGCTCAATCGCTGCGCCAGCCTGACCCTGACGCCCGGAGCGCACACCACCACGCGCAAGGTTGGCTACTTCGAGAAGGAGACCAACGAGAACGTGGCGGTCTTCCGGCTGCGCCGCTGCTCCGAGGTGGTGCCCCCGGGCAGCACCTGCGCGACGGACCAGAGCTGCGGTGACCAGTTCGATTGCTGGCAACACCAGGAAGCGGCGATCGCCATCACCACCACTTCGTACAACCCGAAGACGGGCCGCATTCTGGATTCCGACATCGAGTTCAACTCGGCCGTCTTCACGTTTTCCACGGTCGATAGCCCGGTCTGCCCGGG
>JAYVNA010000672.1:0-10514 GCA_043758715.1 Archangium sp. | reverse complement strand
CCGGGGTTCGCAAGAGGCCCACGCACTCCAGCAAGAGCGAACGCAGGTCGACCGCCGCGAGCTCGAGCTTCGTCTCGCGGGTCGAGTCGAGCAGCTCGGTCACGATGCGCTGACACTCGGCCGTTTCGCGCTCTGCCAGCGCCAGCGGCACCTGCACCTTTTCGGTGAGCGCTCCGGTTTTTTCGAGCTGGCGTCGCAACACGAAGACCGCGTTGGTGATCGCCGCGAGGGGGTTGCGCAGTTCGTGACCGACTCCGCCCGCGAGCTGCCCGAGCGCCGCCAACTTTTCCCGGCGGCTGGTGGTGACCAGCAGGCTCTCGCGGCGATCGCTGGCGTAGCCCAGCACCACCGCCGTCAGCCCCAACACCACCACCGCCGACAACCGCGCGCCGACGGACACGTTGGCTTCGGTCTGCAACAGCACCTCCCAGATCGCCGCCGAGACCGCCGTCGCGTAGATTTGCCATCGCATCGACGAGAGCGCGGCGATCGCCAGCAACAGGGCGAACAGGCCCATCGAGAAGCCGGCCACCGCCGCGGGACTGGGCGTGGTGGCGTACTGGCCGCGTTGCACCAGGTAGATGAAGGGCATGTCGAGCAGGGCGGGTGCGAAGGTGAGCCATGCGCCCAGGCGAGCACTGCGCTGCGAGGCGATCACGCAGAGCGCCGCCAGCGCCAGGTACGCCAGGAGCGCGCGGGTGTCGGTCGCCCACGCCTTGTCACCCAACGCCACCCCCAGCACGGTGAAGAGGGCGGCGAAGAAAGACAACCCCACCAGCCGCACCACGTGGGTGCGCTTCGCGTTGAGCAGGCGCTCGGCCAACAGCGCCCGCGTGAGCGCGAGCTGTTCGGGGTCGGCGTTCGGGCCCATCAAGCCAGAGGCGCGCGGCGATTGACGCCCAACCGGCCCACCTGCAGCACCATGTTCAGCAGCCTCTGAGGCTCGAAGGGCTTGGCCAGCACCATCACCAGGTCGGAAGCGCCGGGCATGTGCGGCTTCACCTCGTTGGGCGTGCCCGTCAGCAGCAAGGTGTAAGGCACCTGGCCGAGCCGGGCCTTGAGAGCCGCCGCGAACTCAGCGCCATTCATGTGGGGCATCCGGTAATCGGTGATGATCACGTCGAAGGGCGTCGCGGCCGCCAGCTCGAGAGCCCGGGTGGGAGAATCACACACCGTGACCTCGCAGTCGTCTGACAGCAGCAGTTCGATACTTTGAAGCACGCCTGGGTCGTCGTCGACCACCAGGACCCGCGGTTGAGGGTCAGCCATAGGAAGGGCTGATTAACTCCCCCACCTCACGGAAACACGATCACCGACTGATGGCCGTCAGCGCCAGCTGGGAATTTGAACGTTGTCCTCATTCGACTTGAGCTGAGGAACGCGCCACGCCATCCACTGGCTGAGCGTGTACGCGCGGACATCGCTCACGGTCCCCTGCTGGGTTTCCATCGGCTCCTTCTCGAGCTCGCGCATCTCTTCCCGGCTCGAACCCCATCCGCGGGCCTGAGGCGCGGCGTCCCACTCCAGTCGGGCCTTGGTCTCGTACCGCTTCATCGCCGAGCTCGATGCGGCGGGGACCGTCTCGGCAGCCTTTCCCTTGCCTGCAGCGGGGGCCTTCGTCTGCGGAGCGGTGCGCGGTGCAGCAGCTTTGATGGGCATTGGGTCAGAAGCTATCACCTGGGCCGGGTCAGTCGCGCGGACAGAAACGTGATCAGCGCCTCGCCCGTCACCTCCGAACGCCGGCACGCGCGCGCCAACGTGGTGGGCGTGTCGGCGCCCGTCTGGAACGCCGCGCGGGCGGTGGCGATCGACGCGTCGCCTCCGAGCTCGCGCATCAGCTCGACCAGGCCGTAGGCCTGCGCGTAGGCGAGCTCGGCATCACTTGCGCCTTCGAAGGCCTGGAAGCTGCCGTCGAGCGAGGTGAAAGGAACCCAGGTGCGGTTCTTCACCATCAGGCCCCAGACCTTCGTGGGCGGCGGTTCCCGCGCAAACGACTGCGCCACCCCTTCGTGGAACCACTTTGGCGCCGAGGGGGCGAGCGGCGAGAGCTGCGCGTGCAGGGTCTCGTGCCGCAGCTCTCTTACGTCCACGCCTTCGGTGGTGGTGTTGGCGACCACCCGCAGGGTGCCGTCGAACAAGGCCGCGGCCCAGGCGCGCGCGCAGGAGACCGCGAGCAGCTCGGATCGGCTCGGGTACACCACCACGGTGAGCGTCCGGCGACGCTCGGTGCCGGTGAGCGCGGCGGCGTCATCGAGCGAACGATCGACCTGGCCTGCGACCTCGTTGGCCTGGGAAGAACTCAAGCTGGCAGCCGGCCAGAGAATCGTCACGCCGTTGCGGGTCTGCCGCTCGTAGCCCTGCTGAATGTCGCGGGCGACCTCGAGCCTGGCGCGCAGCCGCGACACCTCGGGGTTCGGGTCGCGCGCCAGAAACGCCGAGAGGCCGGCGATCGCCTCGTCGAGATCACCCGAGTAACGCGTGGCCTCCGAGATCGCCCAGCCGATGGCGGGATCATCAGGCGCCAGCTTGCGCGCCCGCCGCAACGCCGCGAGCCGCTCCTCGCTCTGGCCCGCGAGCTGCGCCTCGATCGCGAGCGTGAGCTGCGCGGGCAGAAAATCAGGCCAGCGCGCGGTCACGTCTCTGACGCCCGCGAGCCGGCTGGGTTGTCCCAGCACGCGCAATAACTCCACCGCGCCTGGCTCGCTGCCAGCGTCGGTGCGCTGCTGTTTGATCCACTCGTTGACCGCCTGCTCGAGCGTGAAGCGCAGCTTGAAGGACTCGACGCCGGTGGCCGAGCAGAACGGATCTTCGAGGGCCGGGGCTGCTCGGGGAGTCGCTGGGGGCGCCGGGACTTCAACCTGCGGCGGTGGAGCCGGGGCGAGGGGCGGGCTGCTGATCGCGACCGGCTCAGGTTCAGGCCGCTCAGAGGTGACGAAGAGCAACCCGGCAGCCACCGCGAACACCACCAGCAGCAGCGCGCCGAGGGCCTTCACGTCGGGCTCATCACCGGAACCTGAAGGGCAAGGGCATCGCCATGCCGTCGTTCGAGACATGGAAGCTGAAGCCAAACCGGATGAAGCCCTGTTCCACCAACGCGGCCGGCGGGTTGGTGAACGGCTGCGCCTTGGTGAACGCGTTCATCGCCTCGACATCGAGATCTTCGATGCCGCAGCTCTGCGCCACGAAGACATCGGCCAGGGTGCCATCAGGCCGCAGCGCCACGTTGAGCACCGTGAGGCGATCGACGCCGAGCCCGCGACCCTTCGCGCGCAGCCGGGCGTTCGGATCCCACTTGGCGGACACGGCTTGTTTCACCCGGTTGAAGAACGCGGCGTACTTCCACTCGCGCGTGTTGAGGAAGGTGCCCTGGCCCTCGGGCAGGTTGTTCAAGTCGTCGTTGGGCGCGCCGCCGCCTTCCTGGTCGCTGCCCGGCGTCGCCTGCGAGCCCGTCTCGGTGCCTGGCACCGCGGGTGACTCCTGCTGCTCGCTCGAGGTGCCCCGCGCCTGTGAAGGCAACAGGGTCGGCGCAGCGCGGCCCAGCATGCTCTGGCTCAGGTCGATGCCCGAAGGTGGAGGCGGCGCGAGCGGCGCGGGCTTCCCCTTCGCCGAGGCCTGTTTTTCCGGCTGCGCCTGCGTGGTGGCGGTGGCGCGGCTGTACTTGTTGGTCTGCTCCTTCGCGCGCGTCTCCTGCTTGACCTTGTTGTTATCCATCGCGAGGTACTTCGACTCGGTGGGCACCTGCTGATTGCCCGGCGCGACGTCGACCACCTGCCCCTTCGGGTGCAGCGGTGCCTCGCGCTCAGGCGGCGACATGCGGCCGCGATTGCTCGCCCACGCCTTGGAGTCGATGCGCCGCATCGAGACGGGCCGGTTCACGATCTTCACCGGCCGCGGGGGCCCGGCGGTGACCCTGGAGTATCCGATGAAGCCCAGCACCATCAGCCCGTGCGCGAGCAACGCCAGCGGCAACGCGAGCACCAGCCCGCGTCGATCCGTCGTCCGCTGTCCCTGCGCCAGAAGCCCTGCCATTGCCGCTCTCCCGATAGCCCAGAAGCGGGTCGTCTGGCGCCCCCCGAGTGGAAGGAAAATCGGTAGGTTCGGCCCCATGGGGAAGAAAGCGACCCGGCCGGCGACGAAGAAGAAGGCTCCGAAGACCAAACCCATTCCCGTGGTGCACGGCGAATGTGGCTGCGGCTCGGTGGTGTTCACCGTGAAGGCACCCGTCTCCGACGTGACGTGGTGTCACTGCGCGCGGTGCCAGAAATTTCACGGCGGCCCGGGGGCGTACGCCACTGCCCCGCGCGGTGCGCTCTCGTTTCAGCGCCGCGACGGCCTGGCCTGGTGGGACGCCTCGCCCACCGCGCAGCGCGGGTTCTGCCGCCAGTGCGGCGCGAGCCTGTTCTTCAGCGATTCAAATGAATCGAGCGTTGCCATCTGCGCCGGCGCGCTCACCACGCCCACCGGCCTCAAGAGCGAGGCGCACATCTACATGGCCGACAAGCCCGATTGGTACGAGGTGAAAGACGGCCTCCCGCAGCTGCCCCCCAGCTGACCTCAGCTCGGAGCGCCGCCCTCGATCAGCGTGAGGAGCTCCGCGACGCGCGCCGGGGTCAAACTCAGCGCCGCGTGCCACAGCTTGAAGTACCGCTCGAGCTCCACGCTGCGCGGGTGCGTAGCGCGGTGATGACGTACGAAGTCCTTCCAGTTCTGCACCTTGTCCGCGCGCAGCATGTCGTTCACTTCGTCCAGTGGGCTGAGCGGAATGTCGTCGGCGCTGGAGATCGACCGGGGCGAGAGGGTGGCGTTGGCGATGTGCCGATATTCCAGCGCCAGCACCAGCACCGCTGGATCGTCCGTGAGCGTGGCCACGCCCCGCTCGTAGCTGAGGGCGAGGTCTTCATCGGCCTGGAGCATCGGGTGAAGGCAATAGGCCCGCTTCGCCCGCTCGGTCGCGCCGAGCGCCTCCAGCACCGTCAGGCCCTGGTCGATGTGCTCCATCAAGGGCACCTCGCTGCGCTTGGCCTTGCGCGCCCCGTAGAATTCGACCACCGCCTGGTATTCGCGCCACGGCATCGACCACACCTACCCTGAACGAGCGCGGGTGGGGCTGCTCTCCCACCCGCACACCCATCAATTCAGGGCGCCGGTTCAGTCACCGAGTTCTTCTGCAGGGTGACCGCGGTCTGGGCGAGGAGCCGCCCGTGCACGGACCCGTTGCGGGGACCCTGGACCAGGCCAACGGAACTCGCGTCACCGGAGCGAAACGGCCTTGCGAGGCTGATCAGGGCCTGACCATCGTGTTGCTCGAAAGGGTCACCGTGCCCTCGAGGGTCAGCGCCCGGCCCTGCATCACGCTGGCCGCACCCAGCGTGACCGCCGCGGCACCGATGATCGTTCCCTTGAACGAGGCGGCGGCGCCGACCGTCACCGCGCCGACGCTCAGCCAGAACACGTGTGAAGCCTGGGCGCCGTTGACCAGCGTGACGCTGCTGGCCTCCGCGGTGTTGAACGCGCCGTCCATCTGGAAGAGGAAGACGGCGTTGGGATCTCCCTCCGCGTCGAGCGTCAGGGTGGTGCTCAGCGAGACCGCGGCCGGAGCGTGATGAACGCCCGCAGTGAAGGTCGAGAGCGCCAGGTCTCCGCTGATGGTGTTCGTCGGCGTGCGGCTCACGGCATCGGCCCAGGCGGCCAACAGATCGATCCGCGCCTGCGCCGACGCGGCGTCGCCCGCGTGGGTCGCGCCCGTCACGATCCCCGGGGGAAAGCCCGACATCGTCACCCCCGGAGTCACTCCCAGGTCTCCGCCCAGGGCGCTGGGACCCGTGTTGGTCACCGTCGAGCCGAGCACGGAGTAGGTCTGCGCGCTGCCGAGCTCGAGCGGCAGGGTGGTGAAGCTCCAGGTCTGATTGGCCACCAAGCCCAGGCCAGCGACGTCGGTGGCGCCGACGGTGACCCTCGCGACGTAGACCTCGTTGCCCCGCAGCGCCACGCTGGGAACGAAGGTGGCGACGTGGGTCCCTGCCGCGTAGCTGACCGCGCCGGTGACTGCAGTGCCCGCATGCTCGAGCGTGAAGGTGAGCGAGGTGAGGGTCGCTGCGTCCATCTCTTCACTGAAGGTGGCCGTCGGCCGCTCGCCGGTCGAGATGTCGATCGCGAGGTTCGCGGGAGTTCGCGACAGCACCGTCGGTGGCTCGTTGCCTCCACCCGCGGCTTGACCACCGCCGCCGCCGATCGCCCCGCCACCGCTACCTCCGCCGGCTTCACCGCCGCCAGCGCCACCACCCGCCAGGCTGCCGCCTCCTCCGCCCGTCCCGGCGTCGGGCTCAATCGCTTCGAGGGTCAGGGTGATCGACTGCACGCCTGAGACGTCCAGATCGATGACGGACTGGGAAGTCACCTCTTCCGCGACGGGGCCGGTGCAGTCTTCCGAGGCAAAGCCGTGGACCCAGGGCACGACGGGCCCAGACACGTGCCGGGTCGGCTGCACTCCGACGACGAGCGAGTCACTCTCTCCTCGAGAAATGCGCTCCGTCTCGATGCTGTCCGAACCACCCGCTTCGTTCACGCCGACGATCACACACCGGGCCTGCGAGCTCGGGGCGAACTGAACGGTGATCGCCAGGCCCTTCCCGGGGCGGGCCGGGCACCCGACGATCACCAGCGCGACGAGGGCGATCGAGGGGAGCGGTTGCACGCCCTCGACTGTGGGCCCTTTTCAGATTTACGGGTGTGGGCAGAGCCGCCTTCCTCAGAACAGGAATACGGGCCGGGCTCATTGTAGGTTCAGCACGCAGCGCCCACTCGCCTGAAGGAGTTCACATGGTCCTGGCGTTCGTCATCTCCGTCGCGTTGTGCGGTGCCCCGAAGGTCGACCCCAGGCTGGTGGGAACGTGGCTGGCGGGCAACGAGCCCTTCATCACCTTCGCCGGCAACGGCACCGGCACCATGGACGAAGGCAAGGTGAAGTGGAGCGCCGACGGCAGCACCGTGCTCATCACCGACGACACCGGTGAGTCCGAGAAGGCCAGCTACCGTGTCGACGGCGACGCCATGACGATGACCATCGGCGGCATTCCGGTGCAGCTGCGCCGCGCGGGTGCAGGGGTGGCGGTGAAGAAGCAGAGCGCGCTGCAGGCCAAAGCCGTCAAGGCCGCGCAGGGCTCGGAGGAAGACGCGGACAAGGAAGCGCTGGCCCAGGCCCAGGCCTGGCTCGCCAAGAACGGGAACAATGTTCAGCAGCCTCAGCAGCCCCCCAGGGGGAGCGGGACGGCGAAGGCCGCGGGCGCTGATCAGCTCTCGATGCTGCTGACCTCGTCGGCGTGGTGCAGCTTTGCGTACAACAAGACTTCCGGCACCACGAGCACCTCGCGGGTCGTCTACCGGCGCGATGGCACCTGGTCGATGGGCGGGCAGAGCGAGAGCTACAACTCCGGCGCGAATGGCAGCGTGTTCGGTTCTTCGGGCAGCGCGAACGGCGGGCTGTGGGAAGTGCGCAACAATCAGCTCTACGGCAGCTACGGCAACGCCCCGGTCGAGCTGGTGCAGCCGTTCTCCGTCACGCTCAACTCGAACGGCTCGCCCATCATCAACGCGCTCGGCAAGGAATACTCGCGCTGCAATTGAGGGCTGAAGGCATGACCACCTGAGGGCCCTCGTCAGGGAAAGTCGACCCGGTAGGTGGTGTCGGCGGTGGAACCCGACAGCACCACGCCCACCACCACGTCTCTGGTCCACCAGACGGGCGCGACGCTGGTGCCGGTCAGGCTCGTGTTCACCTCGGAGTGCGAGAGCCCCAACGGCGCAGCGACGGTGCCGTCGCGTTTGACCAACTCAGCCGAGCGCACGTAGTGATCATCGAAGAGCGTCGACCCGTACGAGGGTGCAGCGCCCGCGAAGATCATCACCACTTCCCCCGGAGCAATGGTGATGGTGGCGCTCACGCTCGCGCCAGAGATGCCACCACGCCCGCGTCTGCGAAGAAGAGCGCGTTGGTGTACCCCGGCTGCCACAGCGCACAGCTCTGCGCCTCGAGTTGGGCCGCGGTCTTGTCTCCGTCCCACTCTTCGAAGGCATCGAGCCCAGCGTCGGGGAGCGCCAACAGGCTCTTCGGTTCGATCAACCCGGAGATCATCGGCGCCCGGTACTTCGCGCTCCGGCGAATCGTCCAGGCGTCGAAGTTGCTGTCGTTGTTGGTCGAGTTCCAGAAACTGTTGAACCCGATCTTGTTCACCGAGGGCGGGAACTCCGCGCTGGTGGGCTGGAAGTCGATGACCACCGCCGGGCCGGCGTCGACCACCCCTGAATCGAGGACGCCCGAGTCGACGGGTCCCGCATCGGTGACGCCCGAATCCTCCGTCCCGGGCGGCGTTGAACAGCCCATCAAGACGACCACGAAGGCCGCGACGAAACCCGGGACAGCCGCTCTGATGCCTGACATCGGGCGAGCGTAGCGCCCGGCTCGCCAGCCCAAGGGGCAGGATTGGGGAGTCGAAGGCAGCGGCCCGAAGTTAGTCTGCGGTGACCCCATGTAACGAAATGCCCGCGGAGGGTCTCTGACGACCATGAGCGCCCCACTTCCACCCGATGACGACGCCACGCTCGTCTCCCGCATTCTCGGGGGCGAGCACACGCTCTTCGAGCGCCTGGTGCGCCGCTACAACCAGCGCCTCTACCGCACCGCCCGCGCGCACCTGGGCGATGACGCCGGCGCCGAAGACGTCACCCAACAAGCGTGGATGGCGATCTACCGATCCCTGGCGCAGTGGACCGGCAAGGGCTCGTTCTCGGGCTGGGCGCTCGCCATCGTGACCAATTCCTGTCTGAAGCTGCGAGGCCGCATGAGCGATTTTTCCAACGACGATGATGCCGAGCTCGCGCAGCTCAGTTCCACCCTGCCGGGGCCCGACGAAGAGACCCACCGTCACCAGCTTCGCGAGGTGCTGGCGCGCAACGTCGACGCCCTGCCCGCCAAGCTGCGCACCGTGCTGGTCCTCTGTGACGTGGAAGGCCTGAGCGGCCCCGAAGTGAGTCAGGCCCTCTCGGTAAGTGAGGAGGCCGTGCGGGTGCGGCTGCATCGCGCCCGGAAGTCGCTGCAAGCCGCGCTTGCAAGTCAGCTCGCCGGTGAAGAGAAGGAGCTGTTCAGCTTCATGGGCGAACGCTGTGATCGCCTGACTTCGGCCGTGCTGAAGGCGCTGGCGCTCGAAAGTGCGCGATGACCGCCTTACAGCAGCGCGCCGACACCCCGTCCGTTAAGACCGGGGCAATGACGTCCCCGTCGATTGCCGCTGTCGTGCGTGTAGTGCCACCTCACTACCACTCGCAGGAGGAGCTCTCGGCCGGGCTGCAGGCGCTCTGGTCACAACACCGGTCCTTCAACCCCGCGCGGGTCAACGCCCTGCACGCCTCGGTGCAGGTGCGCGGACGGCACCTCGCCATTCCCATCGGCGACTACCCGGCGCTCGACACCTTCGCCAAGCGCAACACGGTGTGGATTCGCGAAGCCGTGAAGCTGGGCGCCGAAGCGGTGCGCGCCGCGGTGGCCAGGGCGGGCCTCGAGCTCAAAGACATCGACGTGCTCTGCTTCACCAGCATCACCGGGCTGGCGACGCCCAGCATCGACGCGCGGCTGGTGAACGTGCTCGGGCTGCGGCCTGACGTGAAGCGGGTGCCCTTGTTTGGTTTGGGCTGCGTGGCCGGAGTCGCCGGCACGGCGCGGGTCAGCGAGCTGCTGCGCGGCTTTCCGAAACAGAACGCGGTGCTGCTCTCGGTCGAGCTGTGCAGCCTCACCGTGCAGCGTGACGACATCGCAGTGGGCAGCATCGTGGCCGCCGGGCTCTTCGGCGACGGCGCGGCGGCGATGGTGGTGCGCGGCGCCGAAAACCCCGTCGAGGGCCCTCGCATCGTCGCCACCAAGTCGGTGTTCTACCCGGGCACGGAAGACGTGATGGGGTGGGACTTTCTCGATTCAGGTTTCAAGGTGGTGCTCTCGGCGCGCGTGCCGGACATGGTGCTCGAGAACGTGCGCGGCAACGTCGACGGGTTCCTCGCGGAGCACGGGCTCAAGCGCAGCGACATCAATCACTGGGTCGCGCACACCGGTGGGCCCAAGGTGCTCGAGGCGTTCGAGACGTCACTCGAGCTGCCGCCGGGCGCGCTGGCTCGTAGCTGGGAATCGTTGCGCTCGGTCGGCAACCTCTCGTCGGCGTCGGTGCTCTTCGTGCTCTCGGAATTGCTCGAGTCGAAGGCCGCCAAGCCCGGCGACCTCGGGCTGATGATGGCCATGGGTCCTGGCTTCTGCGCGGAGCTGGTGCTGCTGCGATGGTGAGTTCGCTGTGGCTCTACACGGGCCTCATTGCGCTGGTGGGCCTTGAGCGCCTGGTCGAGCTGCGGCTCTCGAAACGCAACGCCGAATGGGCGTTCGCGCGCGGAGGCCAGGAATTCGGGCTGCCGCACTACCGGTTCATGACGGTGTTCCACACCGTGTTTCTCATCGCCTGCGTGGCGGAGCCGTGGCT
>JAYVNA010000671.1:0-3423 GCA_043758715.1 Archangium sp. | reverse complement strand
AGATCTTGGCGGCGAGTTCGTACGCCCGCTCCGCGGATGGCACCTCGACGATCCAGAAGCCGGCAAGAAACTCTTTTGTCTCGAGGAAAGGCCCGTCGGTGAGCGGCCCCCCGTTCCTGGCCGCACGCACGAGCTTCGCCTGCGGAGGTGGGGTGAGCCCTGCAACCGAGCCCCACTCACCAGCGTCCCGGAGCTCCTGGTTGAAGCGATTCATGAACTCGCTGTGAGCCTGAATGTCTTCCTTCGCCCACTTGAAGATCTCGTAGTCCCGCTGCCCAGCGGGCATGTTCATCATCATCATGAATTTCATGGTGCTTCCTCCAGAGGAGAGCGCCGAAATGGCGCCTTCACCACGAGTCGGAGCCGAGCCACGGTTCTCGACAGGCGATTTCCCGGCCCCATTCATTCAGCAAAATCGAGGGAAGGGCGGAAAGGAGTGGGCGGTGCCCAGCTCAGCGGGCCGCGGCCGCCCGCTCACGCAGCGCCGTCTCGATCGCGACCTTGCGCTTCGGGTTCCCCCTGCTGCCGGCGAGCTGCGAGTGGACGAACTGCACCGACTGAGGCGCCTGCGATTTCAAGAGCACCCGGGCCAGTTCGGTCACCTCGTCGCTCTCTTTCGCGGTGTTCAACGTGAGCGCCAGCAACTCGAGCGCCTTGTCCGTCTTGAGTTCCCCCAGCGTACGCCACACCACCTTGCGCTCCTGCGGTGAGAGCGAAGTCCGCCGCGCCAGGCGATCGAGATCGGCCACCGCCGCTGCGTCCTCCACGCGCGCCACCCAGCGCATCGCCTCGGCGCGCACAGGCTGAGCGGGATCGTGCAGCCGCTGACGCACCAACGCCCCGAACCTCAGCGCGGTGGCGTCGTCGAGCGACTCCAACGCCGCCAGGCGCACTGCCGCGTCGCCGGACTGCAAGGCCGCGTGGAAGACCGCGAACGACTGCTCTGCCTGCCAGCCGCGCGCCGAGATCAGCACCGGCTTGAGTGCATTGGGCTCGAGGGTCTTCACCTGCGCCGTCAGCGCGCTCGCGTCGGGGTCGATGGCCCGCACCACTTCGAGCAGGTATCGCTGCACCTCGACGGAAAGGGTGGGCAGGAGTTCGAGGTACCTGGGCATCGGGCGACGCCCCAGGATCTGCAGCAGCCACTTGCCCCTCGACCGTCGCGTGGGGTCGGCCAACCACTCGATCAGTTCCGCCAGCTGCTCCTCGAGCACCACGCGCGTCAGGTCGACGAGCATCTTCAGGTTCTCACTCGGGCCCTTCAGCTTCAGCTCTTCCTGCAGCGTGGTGAGGGTGGTGTGCAGCACCTTGTAGTCGCTCGTGATGACCGCCTCGCGAATCGAGCGCTCCAGCGGCTCGAGGTGGCGGTAGCGATCCCACTCGCCGTCGGCGGCCAGGATCGCGGCGATGAGCGCGCGGCTGTGGGTGTCACTCGAGGTCCCCGAGTTCATTGCCGTGGCGATCGGGGTTCGCTCGATCTGCCCTGCGTGGAAGCCGCCGGCATCCGTCTGGGCGCGCATCGCTTGCGCCAGGGCCTCGCGGAAGTCGCTCGCGCTGGCGAAGCGTTCCTCCGGCTTGCGGGCCAGCGCCTTGAGGCACACCTGGTCGAGCGCCTTGGGTACCGGCGACTGGGTACGCAAGGAGGGCGGCGGTGGATCTTCGAGCAGCACCTTCTTGAAGCGCTCGAGATCGGTGCTGCCGCTGACCACGCGCTGGCCGCAAAGCATCTCGTAGAGAATCGCGCCGGCCGCGTAGAGATCAGCGCGGTGGTCCACCTCGCCACCGACGATCTGCTCGGGCGCCATGTACCCTGGCGTGCCGACCATCATCCCCGTGCGGGTGAGCCGCTCGTCGGTCTCGGCCAGGACGCGGGCGATGCCGAAGTCGAGGAGCTTGCACAGCTCCGTACCGTCGCGCTGCATCACCACCAGGACGTTGGCGGGCTTGAGATCGCGGTGGACGATGCCGTGGGTGTGCGCCTCGGCCAACGCAGCGAGAATCTGGTCCATCAACATGAGCGCGCGGGGCGCCTGCATGGGCGCCTCGTCGCGCAGGACGATGCGCAGCGGCTTGCCGTCGATCAGCTCCATCACGAGGTACGCCACGCCTTCGGGCGTCGTCCCCACGTCGAAGATGGAGACGATGTTCGGGTGATTGAGTGCCGCGGTGGTGGTGGCCTCCCGCGCGAAGCGCCCGGTGGTTTCCGGATCAGCCGCGAACTGGGGCAGCAGCGTCTTGATGCACACGGTTCGCTTCAAGCGGCTCTGAAACGCCTTGTACACCTGGCCCATGCCGCCCTGGCCGATGAGCTCGACCGCGACGTAGTCGCCGAATTTCAGCTGCAGCGTGACCGGCTGACCGCACGCAACGCAGGCCTTCGCCGGGGAGGCGATGGGCTTCTTGCACCGACTGCACAGTTGAGAGCCGCTCACGCTCCTCTCTGTGCGGGCGCGAATTTCCCGCCGCATGTCCGAAGCTGAGGTTTCCACCGTGCCGAATTTGTGCGCTGACACCACCCTTCATGTGGGGCGCAGCCGATGCAGGGTCAGCGCCTCACAGCCGCACAAAACGTCACCGCCCGCCTTACGGAGCGCTCTCCTCGAACGGCGAACGGGTGAAGGGCAGGGGAATGCGGCGAAAGAAGAGCCTCCGCCTCCCGTCAGCGTCGTCGAAGAACACCACGCCGAGCGCATCGGCGGCGGGGCTGGGCCGGGCCTCCGTCGCCACTTTCCGGGGATCGCAGCCGCAGGCCAACGAGACCGGGCGATCGCAGGTGCAGGTCAACTGCGTGGGGACGGCGGTGGTCTCTGCCAGCACCACGCCCCCCTGGAGCGTCACGAAGGGACCAAAGGTGAGCCGGTCGATCGAGCCGTCGCCCCGCAGCATCACGGCGATGGGAGATCCCGGGGTGTCCAGCAGCACGCCGGTACCCGCAAGCGCGCCGGGCTCGAAGCGGCCCTGATGAAAGCGATACACCCGCGTCGGCAACCGGAAGCCCGTGGTGAGGAATTGAAAGTCCACTGAGCTGCCATTGAGCGCGCGCCCCATGGGAAGACGGAGGTCGGGGTTGGGTAAGGCCAGCTCGGCCTCCAGCGGCTGTCCGGTGCGCACGTCGTAGCGAACGGTGGTGAGGTTTTGACCCCGGGCAAAAACGAGCCGAAGCCCCGAGTCGTCCCAGGGGCCGGGGGTCACTCCACTCGCACCCGGGCCCAGCGCGAGCGCCTGCCAACTCTTGCCGTCAAAGCGGGTCGCCCCCGTGTCCGTGAACAGCACGACCTCGCTGGCCGAGCGCGCCACCACGGCCGTCAGCACCGCGCCGGCGAAGCCATCGGGCGGCGTGGGCAACTCGGTCCACCCCCCGGCGGCGTAAAAGAGCAGCCGCAGCGGAGGACCCTCCGCCACCAACAGCACACCCGCACCGTC
>JAYVNA010000670.1:0-3438 GCA_043758715.1 Archangium sp. | reverse complement strand
TCGAATTGAGGCGCTGGCAGCCAGCCTGCACACCCTGCCCAATCGTGGCCGGGTCGTCCCCGAACTCGCTCGCCACGGCATCCGGGAGTGGATCCAGGTGACCGAGCCACCCTGGCGCTTGATCTACCGGGTGGACGGCAAGCGGGTGGAGATCGTTGCCCTGGTCGATGGGCGGCGCAGCCTCGAAGACCTGCTCTTCGAGCGGCTCATGCAGGCGGACTGACCGCCTCGCACCTTTCAGTCGAACAGCGCGCGTTCTGCCAGCAGGGTCGCAACTCCGATGACGAGCGAGATCAGCGCCGCCGGCGCGCCGACGCGGAAGTACTGCCAGAAGGTCACCTTCACGGTGTCCTTCGCGCCCTCGAAGACGATCAGGTTTGCCACCGAGCCTATGAGCGTGAGATTGCCCGCGAGCGTGGAAGCGAGCGCCAGCACCTGCCACCCGAGCCGCGGGTCCGACATCGCCGGTACCCAGACCCGCGCCAGCATTACGTAGGGCACGTTCGAGAAGAGGTTCGAGGCCACCAGCGAGAGCGAGGTGAAACCGAAAGACTCTCGAATCGGCCCGCCCACCATCAGCGGCGCGAACAGATGGCGCATCTTCAGCGCCCAGCCTTCTGCGTTCACCCCGTGCACCACGATGAACAGGCACGCGAAGAAGAGCAGCAGCCCGAGATCGATCTGCTTGTACTGCTCCTCGGGGTTCACGCCGGCCACCACCATCACCACAGTTGCGCCGGCGAGCGCGCTCCACGCCAGTGAGAGACCGCTGAAGAACGCGATCAGAATGCCTGCCACCGCGATGCTGCAGATCACGAGCAGCTTGCGGTCGACCGGCGGGGCCGCTCCGTCGGGGTGAATGGATCGATGGGGCAGGTCTTTCCCGAACGCCTTCAGCAGCACCAGGAACACCACCACCAACGACAGCAGCGCGGGCAACGCCATGAAGCCCAGGAACTGTCCGTACGGAATCTTGGAGGCCACCCCGATGATCATGTTCTGTGGGTTGCCGGTGAACGTCGCCGCCGAGCCCGCGTTCGACGCCATGCACAGCCCCATCAGGTACGGGAGCGGCGGCAAGTCAGCGCTCTTCACCATCACCAGCACCAGCGGCGTGAGCATCAGGCACACGGTGTCGTTCACCAGGAACGCCGAGAGCAGCCCGCTGATCATCACCAGCGCGAACAACAGGCCGCGCGGCGTCTTCGAGTGCCTCAGCACGTAATACGCGGCGGCGCGGAAGAACCCGGCGCGGGTGAGATAGGCCGCGAGCAACATCATCCCCAGCAGCAGCACCAGGGTGTCGACGTCGACGGCAGAGGCGATCTCAGAAGGCTTGATCACCCCGAAGGCCACCATCGCAGCCGCGCCGGCCAACGCAGCCGCGGTGCGATCGAGCTTGACGTACGGGAGCTTGAACCCTGCGAGAAAAACGTAGGTCAGCAGAAAGACGGCAAGAGCCAATTGGAATCAGCCCTTGGCCTTCTTCTTCTTTCCACCACTCTCGGCGGCCGCTTCCGAACCGGCCGCGCGCTTGGGCGGCTTGCGCTCGGCCTCGACAGGCGCAGCAGCCGTGGCCGGAGCCGTCGCGCTCCCGCGCGCGAGCGACGCCTTGAGCGCTTCCATGAGGTCGACGACCTTCGCGACGGGAGCGGGCTGCGGCGTGAGATCGACGGCCTCGCCCTTGATCTTCCGATCGAGCATGTCGCGCAGCTTCTCGCGGTACTCGTCGCGGTACTGCGCGATGTCGAACTGAGGCTTCGCCATCGCGGTGATGAACTGCTTTGCGAGGCCGAGCTCAGCGTCGGTGACGGTGGCATCGGGAATGGGAATTTCGCCGAGCCCCTTCACCTCTTCGGCGTAGCGCAGTTGCTGCATCACGATCGCGCCCTTGAGCGGGCGGAAGACCACGAGCTGTTGCTTTCCGCGCGCGACGTACTTCGCCACCGCCGCATACCGCGCATCGGTCAACGCAGCCGCGAGCAGCTTGTACGCACGCTCGGCCCCCTTGTCGGGCCCGAGGTAGTAGCCATTCTCGAAGTAGAGCGGGTCGACGCTGTCGAGGGGCACGAACTCGGTGATGTCCATCGAGCGCGAGGTCGCCAACTCGAGCGCATCGAGCTCCTCTTCGCTGACGACCAGGTACTGATCCTTGGCGTACTCGTAGCCCTTCACGATCTTCTCGCGGGGGACGATCTCGCCGGTGTCCGGGTCGTACATCTGCTGCTTGAGCCGGGTCTTCTTGTCGGCGTGCAGCTGATTGAAACTGATTTTCTCGGTGGTGTTGTTCGCCGAAAACACCTTCACCGGGATATTGACCAGCCCGAAGCTGATCGTTCCAGTACCCATCGCGCGAGCGGCCATGGCTGGTACCGTACCTCAAACGAAAATGAACGCCGACGACATCGTTCTGCAGCTCGCGGAGGCTCGCCCGACCGCCTTTACGAAGGACGGCTGGGGCTTCGAGCTCAAGTTCGATGGCTTTCGCCTGCTCGCGGAAAGGGTAGGCGGCAAGGTGCGGCTGGTGCTTCGCCGCGGCCGCGAAGCCACCCGGCAGTTCCCGGAGATCGTCAGCGCGCTCGAACAGGTGCCCGGCGCAGACTTCATCATCGACGGCGAGCTGGTCATTCAGGACGAAGAGGGCAGGCCGATCTTCCAGCGGCTGCTCACGCGCGGAACCCTGACGGGACGACGGGAAATCGAGATGGGCATGCGCGCGAGCCCCGCCGTGTTCTTCGGCTTCGATCTGCTGATGGACGAGGGGGCTGATCTGCGGCCGCTGCCGCTGCGCGAACGCAAAGCGCGCTTGATGAAGCGCTTGCCGAAGCTCGAGCGCTTGTTGCCGGTCGAATACGTGGAGCGCGAAGGAGAAGCCCTGCTCGAGGCCGTGCGCGCCCAACAACTCGAAGGCATCGTCGCGAAAGATCTCTCCGCGCCGTATCGCGGCGGGCGCAACAACACCTGGCAGAAGATCGCGCTCAAGCACGTCGCCGACTTCGCCGTCATTGGTTACGCGGACGACTTCAACGCGCTCTACCTCGCGACCTGGGACGGGCTGCAGTTCGTGTTTGCCGGCAAGGTCGGGTCGGGCATCACGCCGAAGATCAGCGAGCGCATTCGGCCGCTGCTCGAAGCGTCCACGCTCAAGGCGCCTCCGTGCATCGGCGAGGTCCCGAAAGAGAAGGAAGCGCGTTGGTGCACCCCGCAGCTGGTGGTCGAGGTGCGTTTCAAGAACTGGCCCGAAGGCCTCTCGATTCGCGAGCCGGCCTTCTTGCGGTTTCGCGAAGACAAGTTGCCGACCGAGTGTCCGACGCCGAACTTCGGTCATGCGCCCGCTCCTGCGCAGGCCGCACAGGTGCCGAAGATCTCGAACTCCGACAAGGTGCTCTTCCCCGATGAGGGCATCACCAAGGGCGAGCTCGTCGAGTATTACCGACA
>JAYVNA010000669.1:0-28884 GCA_043758715.1 Archangium sp. | reverse complement strand
CCGTCGCCGCCTTCACCGCTTCGGCGAACGGCACCTGGTACATCCGGCCGTACTCGGGCTTCGACTCGGGCACGTTGCCCGCGGTCGACACGTCGATCACGTCGAGGCCCAGCGCTTCGAGCCGCCGGGCCAGCTCCACCGTGTCTTCGATCGTCTGGCCCGTCGGGCCCAGCCAGTCGGTGGCTGACACCCGCACCCCCAGCGGCTTGTGGTGCGGCCACGCGGCGCGCACGGCCTCGAAGACCTCGAGGGGGTACCTCATTCGTTTCTCCAGCGAGCCGCCCCAGGCGTCGGTGCGGCGGTTGCTCAAGGGAGAGAGGAAGCTCGAGAGCAGGTAGCCGTGCGCCATGTGCAGCTCGATGAAATCGAAGCCACACCGCTCGGCCCGCAGGGTCGCCTCGACGAAGCACTGTTTGACGCGCAACAGATCATTGACGTCCATCTCCCTGGGAGCGGGAGCGCCGGGTTTGAAGGGCAAGGCGGACGGGCCGAGCGCCTGCCACGGCGACTGATCAGCCTTCAGCGGTTGATCACCTTCCCACGGCAGCCCCCAGCTCGCCTTACGCCCCGCATGCGCCAGCTGCATTCCGACGCGCGCGCTCGAGTGCGCCTTGACGAAGTCGACCACCCGCTTCCACGCCGCCGCTTGCGCGTCGTTCCACAAGCCCGCGCAGCCGTGGGTGATGCGGCCCTCGGGTGAGACGTCGGTCATCTCGGTGATCACCAGGCCCGCGCCGCCCACCGCCCGGCTGCCGAGGTGCACCAGGTGCCAATCGTCGGGCACGCCGTCTTTCGCGGAGTACTGGCACATGGGCGAGACGACGACCCGGTTCTCCAGGGTGAGCGAGCGCAACGTCAGGGGCGCGAACAGCGGAGGCGGCAGGCTGCCGTCGTGATTGGGTTTCGAGCCGTGGGTCTTCGCGAACTGCGCGTCGGCCGCCTTCACCAGCGCCGGGTCTCGCTTGCGCAGGTTGTCCCAGGTGATGCGCTTGCTGCGCGTCATCAGGTTGAAGGTGAACTGTGCCGGGGGCTGGTTCACGTAGCGCGCTGCGTTTTCGAACCACTCCAGGCTCGTCTGCGCCGCGCGCTGCACCCGAATGGTCTCGGGCTTGCGCGCGGTCTCGTAGGCCTCGAGCGAACGTTCGACGTCCAGGCCGTGAACTTTCAGCGCCGCGTGGAGCGCGATGGCGTCTTCCATCGCCAGCTTGGTGCCCGAGCCGATGGAGAAGTGCGCGGTGTGCACCGCGTCGCCCATCAGCACCAGGTTGCCGCGCCGCCAGCGCTCGCAGCTGATGGTGGGGAAGGTGCGCCAGATCGACTTGTTGGGGCACAGCGGGTGCCCGTCGAGCTCGTCCTTGAAGAGCGCTTCGAGAAACGCGACCGACTGCGCCTCGCTCATGGTGTCGAGGCCCGCCTTCTTCCAGACCTCTTCGCGGCACTCGACGATGAAGGTCGAGCGCGCGCCCGAGGGCTGCATCGGCTCCTTGGTGAAGGGGTAGGCGTGCACCTGGAAGAGGCCGTGGGGCGTCTCCTTGAAGTGGAAGGTGAAGGCGCGCAGCGGCTTGGTGGTGCCCAGCCAGGTGAACTTGCACTTGCGCCAGTCGAGGTGCGGCTTGAAGTCGTCGGCGTAGCGGGCGCGCAGCGGGCTGTGCACGCCGTCGCAGCCGATGATCAGATCGGCGTCGGGCAACGGGTCCACCGGCAGCTCCTGGCCGAAGGTGAGCTTGACGCCCAGCTCCTGACAACGCCGCTGCAGCAGGTGGAGCAGTTCCTTGCGGGCGAGCCCGCAGAAGCCGTGCCCGGTGGAGACCGTGGTCACCCCGCGCAGCGTGGTCTCGATGTCGTCCCAGTAGGCGAAGCGTGACTCGATGGCGGCCAGGCTCTCGGGGTCGGCCTCGCGGAAATTTCCCAGGGTCTCTTTCGAGAACACCACGCCCCAGCCGAAGGTGTCATCGGCCTGGTTCTTCTCGAACACTTCGATGTCGACGTGCGGGAAGGACTTCTTCATCAACAAGGAGAAATAGAGGCCCGCGGGCCCGCCGCCGATGCTCACGATACGCATGGGCCACGCTCTAGCAGAGCGTAAACTGCGGTGATGCACGCCGTGCTCCTCGCGTTGGTCCTCTCCGCTGACCCTTCGCCTGCGCTCACCTCGCTGGCGGGCATGAACGTGCCCTCACTCAAGCCCTGGCTGATGGAGCAGCTTCCTTCGCTGGGCCAGTGTGCGTTGCCGCTGGTGAAGGAAGGCACCGAAGAGGTGAGCGTGCAGGCCCAGTTCGGCAAGTCGCCCGAGGTCTCGGTGATGCGCGTCGAGGCCACCTTGAGCGACGTCGCCTGCGTGCGCGGCGTGGTTGAGAAGTGGAAGCGTGACGCGCATCAGCCCAGCGCCGGGCCCTTCAGCTTCACCTACCGCTTCAAGCCCAACGCCGCCCAGCGCGAGGCCATCACCGCCAAAGCCCAACGCGCGTTCGCGAAGATGTGCCCGAAGCTGCCCGAGGTGCTCACCGCCGT
This sequence comes from Archangium sp., assembly GCA_043758715.1. GTDB lineage: Bacteria > Myxococcota > Myxococcia > Myxococcales > Myxococcaceae > Archangium_A. The sequence continues at coordinate 26,373 of JAYVNA010000669.1, read as the reverse complement.
GCGGGTGCGCGAGGCGATCGACGTGGACCTGCCGATGGGCGCACGGGTGTCGCTCGAAGACGCGCTCGCCGAGGCGGAGTCGTTGCCGCCCGCGAAGTTCTCGGTGGCGATCAGCCGCACGTTGCGAGATCTGGCCGCGGCCCTGGGCGTCGAGCAGTGCGTGCGCACCGGGCCCTGAAGGCTCAGGGAACCGCGGCGACGTCGACCACGGCCTTGAAGAGGATCTCCAGGCCACGGTGCACGTTCTTCACGCTCACCCGCTCATCACGGCCGTGAAAGGTCGCGAGCTCTTCGGGCGTGATGTCGAACGGCACGAAGCCGTACGCGCGCGCGCCTTTCGCCCGGGCGAGAATCGAGTCGGTGTACCCGGGCGAGATGATGGGCCCGGCCACCGCGTCATCCCGGCCGTCCACGGCGTGGCGGGCGAGGGCGTCGAAGAAGGGATCATCCATCTCCGAGACGCCGGCTTCGAAGGCCTGCAGCACCTCGAGCTTGATGCCCGGCACGTCTTTCACCAGCGCCTCCAGCTCAGCCAGCATCGCCTTGGGGGTGGTACCGGGAAGCAGCCGGCAGTCCATCACCGCCGAGACCTGCGAAGGAATGACGTTGGGCGCGCTGCCTTTGCCGTCGAAGCCGGTGACCTGGCAGGTATCGGTGACGCCGGCGCGGGTGGTGGGCTTGGCCAGCAGCTTCTTCATCGCGAAGGTGTCGACCAGCGCCGGGTGCTGCATCACGAAGCCGGCGGCGCCGCCGTTCTTCTCGCCCACCCGGCGCAGCAGCTCGTACATCGCCGGCTGCACGCGCGGTTTGGCGACGCGGGTGGCGAGCTTCTCGAGCGCCGCCACCAGGTGCGGGGGCGCGCGGGTGTCGGTGGGCGTGCTGCCGTGACCGGCTTCTCCTTCGGCCACCACGCGCACCCAGAGAATGCCCTTCTCGCCCACCGAGATGGCGAAGGTCGTCTGGTTCTCGGTGAGCAGGCCGCGCACGCCCATGCCGCCTTCGTTGATGATGTGGCCGCAATCGAGCTCGCCCCAGAGTGATTCGGTGACGAGCTTCATGCCGCCTTCACCGACCTCTTCGTCGGCGACCGCGAGGAGAATGACGTCGCGGTGCAGGGGCACGTGGTTGCGCGCCAGCCAGCGGAAGGTCTGCAGCTCGAGCGTGCCGAGGCCCTTCATGTCGAGCGCGCCGCGGCCCCAGATCATTCCGTCCACCAGCGCGCCGGAGAGCGGACCGGTCTCCCTGGGCCACAGCGCCGCTTCCGCGGGCACCACGTCGATGTGCGAGAGCAGGCACAGCGGCTTCTGACCCGACGGGGCGCTCGCCTTGAGACGCGCGACCAGCGAGCCGCGGCCGGGCGCAAACTCGTGCACCTGCGACTCGAGGCCGTCTTTGGCGAGCTCGGCCTTCAGATACTCGGCGCCCAGGGTCTCGTTGCCCGGCGGGTTCATGGTGTCGAGGCGCAGGTAGCCGCGCAGCACTTCGACCGCTTCGTCGCCGGCCTGGGTGAAGTCGATGGCGGCGCCGTACTTCTCGAGGCCGGGGGGCGCGGGGTGCAGCGCGCGCGGTGCACCGGCGCAGGAGAGCAGGACGACGCTGAGCAGGCAGAGCGGGCGCATGGGCGCCTCGTAATACATCTGCCTGTCTTCGGCGGGAGAGAGGGTGGTGTACACGGGCTCATGCTGACGGCCGCACAACTCGCCGGTGCCTCGGGCGCTGGCCTCGCTGCGGGGCTGCTCTCGGGCTTCTTCGGCGTCGGCGGCAACTTCATTCTCGTGCCGTTGCTCGCGCTCGCGTTGGGGCTCTCGCAGCACGCAGCGCAGGGCCTCACCCTGGCCGCGCTGCTCCCTCCGCTCGGTGCGCCCGCGGTCTGGCAATACCGCCGCGCCGGGGTGGTGCTGCTCTGGCCGGTGGTGGGCTTCGCGATTCTCGGTTTCCTGCCCGCGATTCCGCTCGGCAGCCTGGTGGCGAACGTGCTCCCCGGGCCGGTGCTGCGAATCATCTTCGCGGTGCTGCTCTCGCTGGCCGCGGTGCGCGCGTGGCGGGTGCCGAAGTCCGAAGCCGATCGCCCGCAGCTCGAGGTGCCACCCCAAGGCTACATTCCCTTGAGCGTCATCGCGGGCTGCCTGGCCGGGTTCGCCTCGGGCCTGCTCGGCATCGGCGGCGCCATCGTGCTCATTCCAGTGCTGACGCGCGGGCTGGGGCTCAGCCAGAAGCAGGCGCAGGCCACCAGCCTCGCGTTGTTGCTGCCGCCCATCGCGCTTCCCGGGGTCTGGGTCTACGCGCAGGCCCAGGGCGGGTTGCCGTGGGGCTCGTTGCTGCCGGTCGCGCTCGGCTTCGTCGCCGGCGCGTTCATCGGCGCGATGCTCAACAAGCGGGTCACTTCCGGGCGGCTCACCCGGGGCTTCGCGGTGATGATGGGCGTGAGCGCGCTGGTGTTGATCGTCAGCGCGCTCAGCCAGCTCACTGCACCGTGAAGGTGAGGTCGAGCTCTCCGGGGGCGGTGAGGGCGTAGGCCTTCACGACGACGAAGATGGTCCTCGGTGATGCGGCAGGCGCCACCACCAGGGTCTCGGGGGCTCCGCTCCCGCTCATGTCGATGCACGCGAGGTCGGTGGTCATCGTGCACACCGGTTCCCTCGCGAAGAGCACCGGGTCGAGAATGGTGCCGACCGGCGTGCCCACCACCGTCAACGTCTGGTTCGCCGGCACCGCGACCTCGTAGACCACGTCGCCGCCGGTGGCGGCTGGGGCTGGGGCTGAGCAGGCCATCTCGGGCGTGTAGTTTGCGGCGGCGTCGGTGAGGTCAGCGTGGATCATCGCGGTACCTGCGGTGAGCGTCACCACCTGGGGCGCGCTGCAGGTGTCGTTGGTGGGCGGAACCGGCGGCGGGTCGAGCGCGAGGGTGAGCCCGAACTGGCCCGCCGAGGCGCTGTAGGCCGCCAGCAACACGTAATAGGTGCCCGCGGGCAGGTTGCGCACCGTGAGGACCTCGGGGTTCGAGACCGTGTCTACGCAGCTGACCTCGTTGGTGTCGACATCGCAGGGCGCCGCGCGCAGCGAGAGCACGCCATCGGCGCCGCCGGTGCCGGTGGCGGTGATGGTCACCCGCTGCGGCATGGTGGTGGTGAACTGGTACGTCACGTCACCGCCACCCGGGCTCGCGCAGCTGTAGGTGTAGTCGCCAGCCGCCGCGTTCGCGTCGACCATCTGGCTCACGTTCGGCACCAGCGTGGTGGGCGAGGCGCAGGTGTCGTTGGCCACCACGGCCGACGGAGGCGCCAGCGTCACGTCGAGGGTGAACTCGCCGGTGTCCGAGCCATTCCCGTCGACCACCACGAAGTACGTGCCAGCCGGGAGCGCGCGCGCGGTGAAGGTCGCGCCGCTGCCGGTCGCGCAGCCACGCTGGTGACCCGCGCCACCCACGCCGCAGGTGTTGGTGATGGCCACCGCCGGGGAGAGGTTGGAGGTGGCCGGCGGCGTCACCAGCACGGTGACGTTCTGCGGCTGCGTGAGGGTGAACGAGTAGAAGACCTCGGGTTGCAGCGCCGAGCTGGAGCTGCAGGTGAGCGGCACGCCGGCGGTGTCGTTGAACGCGCCTACGGTGGTGCCCGTCACCTGGGTGGTGCCATTCGTGAAGGTGAGCGCCTGCACCATGCTGCAGGTGTCGTTCGCGGGCCCCGGGGCCGGGTCGGTCAGCTCGAACTGCACGTCGTAGGTGCCGTTGTCGAGGGTGTCCGAGCCGTAGTTTTCGAGCATCACGTACCAGGTGCCCGCGGGCAAGCGGTCGAGCGTCAGCACCTCGGGGGTGTTCGTCGTGTCGACGCAGGCCGCCGTCGCCAGCGCCGTGCAGGGCGAGGTGATGAGCGAGAGGACCGCGTCTTGACTCTTGACCGACGTATCGGTCGCGGTGACCACCAGGCCCTTGGGCTCGGTGAGGGTGAGCTTGAAGATGAGATCGTTGCTGGCGCCGCTGCTGGTGTTGCAGGCCGCCTTGTACTGGTTGGTCGCCGTCGAGAGATCGACGGGAATCGTCACCACCGAGGCCGCGCCACCGTCAGCGCCCACGCCGCCGTCGAACGAGACGGGAATGGCGTAGGTGCAGATGTCGCCGGGCACGAAGACGCCGCCGTCATCGAAGGGATCAACCGGAGGGCCCGCGTCGACGCCGGCGTCGAGCCCGTTGCCACCACCACCACCACCACCACCACCCGTGGCACCGCCGCCGCCCCCGCCCGTGCCGCCGCCCCCACCCCCGCCGCCCACGAGCTCACAGGCGCCCGAGTTGGCATTGCAGACGCTGCCGGCGCTGCAGCCCGTCTCCTTGCACCCCTTCTTGGGCGTGGAACAGGCGACCAACAACGCGAGGGGAATGGATAGCAAGAGGATGCGCTTCATGGTGACTCCGGTCGGCCCTGGTGTGAAGGCGCAACCTAGCGAGGAGCCGAGAGTCGATCCATGCCGCGATGAGGCCCCGGGTCGATTCGGGGCCTTTTGCTGCCAGAAATCAGCGGGTGATTCGGCCGGCCACGTCGAACCCGCCATCGCCTTTGGGCTCGACGCGAAGCACGCGCACCTTCGAGCGCTGGCCCGACATCGTCACCTGCAGGTCGGCGCCGACGGGCGGTTCCATCGAAGCGTGAAACGCGATGCCGTGGCCCGAGCGATTCATCGCTGCTCCGTCGAACTCGACCCCGCTCTCGACGTCGACCACGTTCAGGGGAGTGGCTTCGAGGGGCTCGCGATCGTCCATGCGCTGTTCGGTCATACAGGCACGTTACGGGTGCCACAGCTTCGGTCAAAAAAGCGGAAGCTTTCGCGAGCTGCCCTACCTTCACGCCCATGGCGAACCGGGTGCTGCGCAGGCCGAAGAAACAGGTGCACGTTCGCGCGAAGGGGCGCCGGCGAGGGCTGGAGGAGCTCGGCTACGGCTTCTTCCGCTTCTGCATCTACGGGCTCTTCGGGGTGGCGCTGGAGATCGTCTTCTACAACCTGGTGCGCAACCTGCGCGGCGTGCCGGTGCTCGGGTTGTTGTTTCAGTTCGACTGGCAGGTCGACAAGGCGCTCGATCTCGGAGCGGTGTGGCACGTGCCGGCGGTCTCGCTCTACGGCCAGTGCAGCTTGTGGATGTTCCTGGTCTACGGCGTGGCGTCGTTCTGCATCGAGTTTCTCTACCGCAACGCCTCTGACGTGCCGTGGCCGGTGCGGGCGGTGGTGTACGGCTTCGTGATCTTCTTGTGGGAATGCCTCTCGGGCTGGCTGCTCTTCTGGGGCACGGGCTACAAAATCTGGTTCTACGCAGACAGCGGCAACTTCTTCGAGATGACCTCGTGGCGCATCTTGCCTATCTGGTGCGTCACCGGCCTGGTGGTCGAGTACCTCTACCGGCAGTTGATGGATCCCGACCTGGTGAACGCGATCGAGACGGCCACGCCCACGCCCGGGGTCTAGGCCGTCATCACCCAGGTGCAGACGTAGGTGCAGGCGTGCCCATCGTGGTTCTTGATCTCGACCTTCGGCACCACGCCTGAGGCGCGCAGCGCCGCCTCCACCAGGCCCTGGGTGAAGGTGGGCCAGGGGCCGACTTCGTTCATCCACAACTCCAGATGCGTGGGGCTCAGCTCGGTGATCTTCGTGTCGGTGTAGTTGTTTCCCGAGCGGAAGTTGCGGGTGGCGCGGTGAAGCGCGCGGCGCGGGCCGAGCACCCGAATCAAGCCGAGCACCGCCCGCCCGAGGAACGTCTCGCGGTAGCCCTCGATGAACGCCTCGCCCAGGCGAAAGAGCGCCACGTCGCGGGGCTCGTGCGGCCAGGTCTCTTCGGCCGATGCGACCAGGCACTTCATCCACACCTCGAAGGAGTACGCGGGCAGCAGGGTGGCATCGATGTCGAAGCCAGCCGCTTTCAGCCGCGTCTTGCATCCCGGCGTCATGCGCGGCCGAATGGCCCGCATCAGGCCTTCCATCGTCTGCTCGAACACCACCTGCTGGCTGGCTTGCGTTTCCATGAACCCCGCTGACTGAGGTCAGAACTCTAGACGCCCCCGTCCCGAACCGAGCGGCTATCATCGAGGCTTCGAGAAGTGAGGGCGGAAGGCAAACGCCCTCATGAGAAGGGGGCATCCATGCGAATCAAGTTCAACGATCTGCCACAGGCGGTGCGCGAGCGGCTGGTGAAGCTCACGCTGCCAGGTAGCGACAAGGACCCACGCCTGCTGTTGTGCGATCGCGACTGGAACGGCACGTGGTTCAGGTACGTGATGGCGATCGGCGCTTCGGGCGTGGTGGTGTTCTGCCTGAACTTTCTGTTCCAGCGCGGGCGGGTGGGCATTCACCCGCGGCACGACGAGGAGGTCTTCTTGTCGATGGCCGCCGCCCTCTTCGTGCTGTTCGTCTCGGTCATCTCGCTGGTGTACCGCCAGCTGTGGAAGCCGCCTCCGTATCGCGAGGGTAAGTACGTGTTTACCTCAGGGTTGACGCAGCTCTCGAACGGCTGGGTCGATTTCTTGCCGATCGCGCAGCTGCCGCGGCCCACGCTGGTGACCGTGCGGCGCAACGGCGCGTACTCGCACAGCCGGCTCGAGCTGGGACACCCGTTCACCTTCACCATCGGTGGTTCGGTCGCCGCTGACCGGATCACCACCAGCATCCTCGAGGCGAAGGCGCGCATGATCGCGATGATCGAGGCGCGCGACACCGCTTCCATCAGCGCGCTCGATCCGTTCGCGGAGTGTACGCTCTCGGGCAACTGGAACCCGCCTTCCACCTTGCTGCAGCCCCAAGGGCCGCTCGCGTCGGTGGTCCCTACGGTGGCGCGCCTGGCGCACTGGCTCGGCGGGCTCGCGCTCTCGGTGGCCTTCAGCGGCGCGGCGTTCGCCTTCTTCAGCGTCGCCTTCAAGCACCACTGACCGATGCGAAAAATCCGATGGTTGTGTTGATGGCGACGGGGTGTGCGGCGCTTTCCCAGAACTCGAATCAGTCCGGCATGTCGTCGGCGGCTTCGGGCAATTCTTCCGGCCAGTCGGCGGGGCTCTCGGGCTCGAGCGGGCAGTCGAGCGCGAGCAGTCAGCAGTCGAGCAACTCCTCGGCGCAGTCGGCCAATACCTCGGGCGCTTCGGGTCAATCGTCGAACGCCACCAGCAGCGGTACCAGCGGCACGCCCTCGAGCACGGTGGTGGCGGGCAGCGCGTTGTTGCTCGCGGTGGCCGGCGGCATCATCACTACCGTGTATTCCGCGAACCAACGCCGCGCGGCGCAGCGGGAACGCCAGGAACTGCGTCAACTGCAGCAGGCGCCAGTGCCGCAGCCGATGCCCTACAAGGTCGAGCCGATTCCCTTGCAGCCCGGAGTTCCCGGGCCCGCGGCGCCGCTTCCGCCGGCCCCCTTCGAGCCGGCGCCGTTCCCGAAGTCGAGCCAGCGCGAGCCGAGCTTTGACGCGATGATGCTCGCGCGTGACTGGCTGGTGGCCAACGAGCTGCAGCTCAAGCAGGACCTCGCCCTCGGAGCCGGGCCGGCCATCGACGATCTCGCGGGCCTCGCAGGCATCGCCCTCGCACGGCGCGAACATTTCGGCCGGGTGCTGCAGCAACATCGTGGGCAGCTGTTGGTGGCGCGCGAGGTCACGCCGCGTGAGGCCGCGATGGTGATGTCCCACGTCGGAGATCTGGTGATGGCTGACCCGCAGCTCCGCCCTGATGGCGTGGCGGCGCTCGCGGCGCGTTGATGTTCGGCGCCGCGCTGTGCCTGCTCGGGGCGCTGGCACCGGTCGATGCGCTCGATGCCGCCGGCCTCGAGGTGCGGGGCGGCTTTTCTCACGCAGAGCTCGCGGCGTTCGTGACGGGGCTCGAGGCGCTGTCTCCCGAACTGCGCCACGTGCCGGGCCCGCGCTTGAGGCTGGTGCTCGACGAGTCGCTCCCCTCGAGCGAGACGGGGATCGCCGAGCCTGAATGGCGCGGCACCGACTTCGTGCTCACGAAGCAGGACGGCTTCGTCACTTTCCGAGACGAGGCGCTCGCTCCGGCCGCGCGCGCTGAGCTGTGGCGGGCCCGCGCGGTGGTGCACGCCCTGCTCTCCGCGTGGGACGACGAGCGGCATTGGAGTCAGACGCCGGAGTGGCGGCGCGCGAATGGCTGGGTGTTGCCGTTCGAGCGGCCGCTCTCGTTTTCCGAACACCCGGTAAATCAGGCACGCACCGCGTTCGCGAGGCCGCGCGGCCGGGTGAGCGCGAAGCTCGATCTGCTCACCTTCGCCGAGAGCGCCTTGGTGCCGGTGAACGCGCTGCCCACCGATGATCTGGTTCGCTGCCAGGAATTCACCCGTTCGCGTGCGCTCGGCCAGTTCATCGGAGTTCCGTTCAGCCCCGGCGAATGCCCCGCCTTCGACGCGTGGACGCGGCCCGACGAGCTCGAGCAGATCGAAGTGTTGTTCGTGCAGGCCTCGGGGCGCGCGCCTGAGTCTCTCTTCGGACACCTGCTGGTGCGGCCCGTGTGGCGCTCGAGCCTCGGACCCAGCTTCGACACCGCGGTGCAGTTCGCGGCGATCACCTTGCCGACGCTCGGGCCCGCGCACCTCGCCAGGGGCATGTTCGGTGGCTACTCGCTGGGCCCGGAAGCGTGACCCTACGGCCGGAGAGCTGCAGACCCAGCACGAACTCGAGGACAAGCTCGCGCTCTTCGACGAAGTGACGGTGCAGCAGGGCGCGCTGGTGAGCGAGGTGTTTGGTGACGTGTCTGCGCCCGATTTTCTACACGCGGAAGAAGACGCGGTGACCGCCGAGGAGATCATTCCCGCGACCCGCAGTCTTCCGGTGTCCGGGCACTGGCGCACCGGCCTGGGCGGAGGCGTGTGGCGCCGCAACGATGGCTCGACCGTACCGGTGGTTCAGTTGGATGAGGCGGGCCTGCTCGAGTGGCTCGGCGACCAGCGGCTGCGGGGCCTCGGCGCGCCGGTGGGCGTGCGCATGCTCGAAGGGAGCATCACCTTCGCGCCCTCGCTCTCGGCGTTCCACGTGGTGCAGAGCCACTTCACTTTGGTGGCGTTCGATTCGATCGCAGCGCCCGCGCCGCCGGCTCCGAAGTGGAAGGAGCACGTGGGGTTCGGGTTCGAGTTCGCGAACGACTTTCGCGGCTGGAGGTCGCAGCACACACTTTCAGGCGCAGCGGGTTGGGTGCTGCTCGCGGCGCAGAGCCGCCATGCGAGGAACCTGCTGACGATCGGGGTGGGGCCTGCGCTCGGAGTCGCCTTCGATTCAACCGGCCCGATGCCGTATGCCGGGGTGAGCACGCGGCTGGTGGCGCGGTTGGCGTTGCAGGCGCAGTGGCCCTCGGCGTTGCGCCTCGAGGCCCGGCATCAATCCATCTGGGGTCCGGGGCGGCAGTTGCACGAGGTGCGCGCGGACCTGGCGGTGGAGTGGGTGGTGGCGTGGGGTGGGCGGCCGCGGTTGTTGGTTCGGCCCACGGCTTCGTTCAGCGCAGAACCGTCGCTGAGCGATGTGGTCAGGAAGTAGACTCAGAACTTCGAGAAGAACCGCTCGATCTCTTCGGCCATCTCGGGCGACACCTGGTGCGCGGTCTCGGGAATGATCTTGAACTGCGCATCGAGCCCGGCCTGCTTGTAGAGCTGCGCCGCTTCTTTCCAGCGCGCGACGGGCGTCAGACCAAAGCGGCGGGTGATGAGCTTCTCGTCATCCGCGGAGAAGCTGTCGCGATGCACGACGGAGTCGTTCTGGTCGAGCGCCCCCAGCAAGAACAGCCACGCGACCTGCTTGAGGCGCGCCTGGTCGAGCGGGCTCCCGATCAGCTGCGCGAGGTCCGCAATGCCGACGGGATAATGGAGTTCGTCTGGGCCCAGCTTCGCCAGCGGTGCGATGGGCCAGCCGCCGGGTGAGACGCAGGCGACGGCTTTGACGCGCTCCGGGTGCAGCATCGCGAAGCGGCTCACGAAAGAGGCCGAAGCCGAGAACCCCCAGAGCAACACCTCGGGAGCAAGCTTCACGTTGCGCGCCTTCAGCACCGCGCGTGCGTCGTCGATCATCGCGAGCAGCTGGAGATCGACCCGGCGGTACGCCTCCACCTTCGTCTGGAGGCTCGAGCGGGTGAGTGCGTGCAGGTACAGGTTCTCTTGATCATCGCCGCGGGCGGGGCGGGGAAAGAGCGGCACCAACACCGGCGCGCCGAGGCGATCGGCGAGCGCGAGTTGCTGGCGCAGTTCGCAACTTCCCGCTGAACGAAGCAGCTCGACGTCCTCGGTGGTGAAGCCGGTGTTGTTCGGGGCCACCAGCAGCCGCGAAGACCGAACCTTGCTGGGCACGTAGAGCAAATACGGCCACTGAAAACCCTTCGCGGGCGCAGCCGCGTGTTCAGCTTCTGCCGCCAGCTTGCACTCGAGCACCACGGGGCCCTTCACTGCGAAGACCGCACGTCCCGCGGTGGCAGGCGCGCGCTCGAGCTCGAGCAGGTACTTTCCGCTCGCCGCGTCGAGGGTGACGCGCACTTCGCCGGTCCGTCCTGACCAGGCCTGGCGCACCTGTCCATCCGGCGCCAGCAGGCGGTAGCTGAAGAACCCCTCGGGCGATTCCGCCCAGAAGAAAAACGTGTGTTCGCCTGCTTCGGGCAGGAAGAACTCGAGGCGCACGGTGGTCTTCTCGGGCTGCGCGTCGAGCTTGAAGCCGTGCGTGAGGTTGAAGCCTTCGCTGATCAGGACGTCGGTGCGCCGCCCCGCCTCTGCCGGGAGGTCCGGAACGGCGCAGAGGAGAACCGCGACGAGCGTGAGCATCACAAGTTCGAGAAGTCGGGCTTGCGCTTCTCGAAGAACGCGCCGATCGCCTCGGCCACTTCAGGCGACGCCAGCTGTGCCACGAAGTGAGCGCCTTCCTGCTGCATGCGCGCGCTGACGGCGGCGGAGTCCTTCATCAAGGCCTTGCTGAGCTTGAGCGCGTTGGGCGCCTTCTCGGCGAGCTTGCGCGCGGTCTCGAGCGCCCTGGGCAGCACCTGGTCGGGCGGGAGAATGGCGTTGATGAGCCCCAGCGAGAGCGCGTGCTTCGCGTCGATGGGCTCGCCCAGCAGCAGAATCTCGGCAGCGCGCACGTGCCCTGCCAGGCGAGGGAGCAGCAGCGACGACGCGGCCTCGGGCACCAGGCCCAGGTTCACGAACGGCGCCACCAGGCTGGTGCGCTCAGTGGCGTACACGAAGTCGCAGTGCAGCAGCATGGTGAGGCCCAGCCCGATGCCCTTGCCATCGACCGCGGCCAGCAACGGCTTCTCGAAGGTAGCGATGAGGTTGATGAAGCGGAACACCGGCGAGTTCTCGCCGTCGGGCGGGTTCTGCATGAAGTCGCCGAGGTCGTTGCCGGCGGTGAAGGTCTCGCTGGTGCTGCCGAACACCACCGCGCGCACGCTCTTGTCGTCGGCGGCCTCGGTGAGCACCGTGTTCATGCGCGAGTACATCGCCAGGGTCAGCGCGTTCTTCTTCGCAGGGCGGGCGAACTTGATGATCAGCGTCGCGCCGTCGCGGCTGGTTTCGATGTCGTCGATGAGCGTGGTCGTCATGGCCGGGCCACCTAGCTCACTTCTCTCCTGCGAGCACCCGCAGCACGTCTTGCAAGAGCACCAGGTCCCGTTCGCTCAAGTCCATCTTGTCGGCCAGTTCCTGCAGGCGCGGTTGAAACGAATCACGCGCGCGCGCCCCGCCCTTGAAGAACCCGCGGACGTCGAGCTGCGCGCTGAGCGTCTGCACCAGCGCGTCACGCGAAGGCTTCGAGGCGCGGAACTCCGTGTTGCCGTCGGAGTTTTCGGCGGCCGAGTTGAACAGCGTCAACGTCACCGCGACGGAGTGGCTGAGGTTGAGACTCTCGGTGGGCCCCGGAGTCGGCAGCCGCACCACGCGCGGACACAACGCGGCCTCGTCGACCGACAGTCCGGTGCGCTCGTTGCCGAACACCAGCGCCAGCTTCTCGTTTGCGTTCGGCAAGAGGAGTCGCGCCCGCGGGACCGAGAGCCACGGCGCGGTGGCCGCGTCGGCGATCTTCGAGGAGGTCGCGACGGCCAGGGCCACGTCGGCGAGCGCCGCTCTCAGGGTCGAATAGCGCGGCGCGTTGGCGAGCAACTCCTCGGACGGGTGAGCCATCATCACGGCGTCGCGCACCTCGAGGTCGGCGACGGGCGCGACCAGCCGCAGCGCACACCCGAAGTTCCCGCACAACCGAGCCACGCTGCCCACATTGAGCGGGCCTTCTGAGCGCACCAACACCACCACGAGCCGTTCCAGGAGATTCATGACCTGGGGCATCCGTTACCAGCTTCTGATCGCCGCGGGCCTCGGCGCCGATGGCGGCGAAGAAGAAATGCTCTTCGGCGGCAACACCCTGCTCAGCACCAACGGCCAGACGTGGACCTACTCGCCCAACAACTGGACTGAGCGCTCGCCGTCACCTTCGCCCTCGGCGCGCGCGTGGGGCAGCCGGATTCGGCTGACGAACGGTGCCACCCCCCCGCGCGAGCGCCTGCTACGGCCCGTTCCGGCAGTGGTCGGCGCGCCAGATCGCCACACTGACCGAGCAGCTTGAGCATTTCGCCACGCCCCCGAACGGTCATCACGGCTTCTGGAGCGCGAAATCACTGTACGGCCCGAAAGCTGCTCCTTGGCAATGCGGATGAAGTTCCAACCCAGGAGTTACCCATGAAACACAGACTGCTGAAGGCGCTCACGCTGGGCTTCGTGCTCGGCGCGGCGCCGGTGTTCGCCGCCGTCCCCGATGGCTTGATCACCGTGAAAGCGAAGATGGCGCTCTGGACCTCCGAGGTCAGGAGCACCGCCGTTCGTATCGACACGAACGACGGGGTGGTGACGCTCTCGGGCAAGGTACCCAGCGCCGAAACGAAGACCCTCGCCGAACAGAAAGTGCGCTCGCTCGACGGCGTGCGCTCCGTGAAGAACATGCTGCAGGTCGTCCCCGCGGCCGAAGAGAAGCGGGTTGAGACCGCCGACAAGGACGTGGAGAAGCGCGCGAAAGAAGTGCTCTCCGAGGACGCCCAGTTGAAGGACGCGAAGATCAAGGTGCACTCGGTCGAGAACGGCGTGGTGAGGCTCGATGGCGACACGCAGAGCTACAGCGAACAACTGCGCGCCATCGCCCTCATCGATCGGCTTCCGGGCGTACGACGGGTCGACAGCCAGGTGAAGGGGCCCGACGGCCTCAACGATGATGAGCGCGGGGGCTTCGGCCACGATCAGCAGGCGAAGAAGACCGCCTCCGACACCCGCATCACCGGCGCTGTAAAGATGAGGTTGCTCACCACGTCGCAGATCCCCTCGACGGAGATCAGTGTCGACACCATGAACGGCGTGGTCACGCTGTTCGGCATGGTCCCGACTGATCAGGTCAAGCGCACCGCCGAAGCCGAGGCCGGGCGCATCTCCGGGGTCAAGAAGATCGACAACCAGCTGGAGGTCGTCCCCTCGTCCGACAAGGAGACCGTGCAGGCGCGTGATGAAGATCTCACGCGCGACCTCAAGATCGCCTTCAAGGACCGGCCCGAATTCAAGAATGTCACCACCGCGGTGAGAAACGGCGTGGTGCAGCTGTCCGGCAAGGTCGCCTCGGGCTGGGAAGAGCTCAGCGCCGTTCGCACTGCCCGCATGGTGAAGGGCGTGAAGGGGGTCACCAACCTGCTCAAGGTCGACGAGCCCGCGCCCCCGCACAACACCCACCCCGGCAGCTGAAGGCACGCAGCCTGCAAAACCGAAACATCACCAGTTCATTCAAATTCAGGGAGAAGACCATGGCTACCAAACAGGAAATTCAGGGCTCGATGAAGCGCGCGGCGTCTGACGCTCGTGAAGGCAACTTCGAGGGCCTCAAAGACGACGTGAGCCTCGCGGCGCAGCAGGCCACCAAGAGGGTCGAGAAGGAACTCGGCCGCTTCCGCCGCTCGTTGAACAAGACCACCAACCAGGTGACCACCACGGCCAAGCGCTACCCCGGCTGGACGGCGGGCCTCATGTTCGGCGCCGGCACCCTGTTGGGCGCGGCGCTCTTCGGCGCACTCCGGCCGCGGCCCACCGGCATGCAGTTGTTCGGGCGCGGCCTGCGCAACGTTTGGGGCAACACCCGCGGCTCGCTGATGTCGGGCTTCGAGTCGATTCAACGCGCTGCGCACTGAGGAGGGCGCGCTCGGCCCCGGGGCGCGCTGAGCGTCATGTTGAACCTGCTGCTCGTAGATGATGATTCGGTCGACCTGATGACGGTCAAACGCGGCCTGGCCCGGGCCGGCATTCATCATCAGCTGCGCGAAGCAAAAGACGGCGTGCAGGCACTCGAGGTGCTGCGCGGCGACACCATGCCGCGGGCCCGCAGGTTGGTGATTCTCGACCTGCGCCTGCCGAGAATGGATGGGCTCGAGTTTCTCCGCGCGTTGAGGGCCGATGCCAGCATCGCCTCGACGCCGGTGGTGATCATCACCACCTCCACGCAGGAAGAAGAACGCCGAGAGGCGCACCGGCTCAACGTGGCCGGTTACTTCGTGAAGTCGATGGACTTCACGCGGTTCGTCGAGCTGCTCACCATCATCGATCGTTACTGGTCGGCGGTGGAATATGCGTGATTGAGCTGCGCCACGAAGCGGGTGACGCCCTCGAGCGTCGAGGTGGCGGTGAGCGTGCCCCCGTGGGCGTGCATCACCTCGCGGCTGATGAACAGGCCCAGGCCGATGCCGTCGCGCGTCTCGGCGCCCGGGCCCTGCACGAAGGGCTCGAAGAGGGTGTCGAGCATCGCCGGTGAAATGGGCTCGCCCCGGTTCTCCACGCAGACTTCGGCCCGGCCTTCGACTTCGCGCAGCCGCACGATGATGGGCGACGACGGCTCGCCGTGTTTGGCGGCGTTGCTCAACAGGTTGCTCACCACCTGCGCGAAGCGATCGGGGTCGGCGTGCGCGGTGACGGGCTCGAGGTGTTCTTCGATCACCCGCCCCGCGCCCAGGCGGGTCTCCTCGACCAGCGCGTGAATGAGCGACGACAGCTCGATTTCCTTGCGAGCGAGCAACAAGCCGCCGCCGAGGCGCACCCGGGTGAGGTCGAGCAACTGCGAGATGAGCCGCGTCATGCGCTCGGCGCTCGCGGTGATGTGAGCCACCACGCGCCGCTCGCGTTCACTCAAGTGTTCGCTCTTCGCCAGCAGCTGCGCCCCCATCTTCACCGCCGAGAGCGGGTTCTTGAGGTCGTGGCTGGCGATGCCCATCAGGCGGTCCTTCATCGCCAGGGTGCGGGTCTCGGCCGCCTTGGTCTGGGTGACGTCGAGCACCGTCCCGAAGTGACTGAGCCCGCCGACCTCGCGCCGGCCTCGCAGCTCGACCCAGCGGCCCGGGCTGTTCGCCAGCTCTGCCTGCAGCGCAATCGAACCTTCCAGTAACGCGCTCGTCAGGCGTTGTGCGTCGTCGGGCTCGAAGCACTGCAGCCAGCGTTCGAGCGGCCAGCGGGTGCCCTCGGGCAGGTTGAAGAGCGCGCGAAATCGCTCTTCGCCACTGACCATCGGTGGCCTGCCCGCGGTGCTCCAGGTGCCTGCACCCGAGGCTTCCAACGCGAGCGCGAAGCGGGCCTGTTCACGCTGAACCTGCAACCGCAGTTGACTGGCCGCGCAGGTGCGCTCGACCAGGCGCGCGAGGCGGCGCGGTTCGTTCACCGCCGACTTCGGCAAGTAGTCTTCAGCGCCTGACTTCATCGCTTCGACGGCGATCTCTTCGCTGCCGTGACCTGAAAGAAAGATGCACGGCAGTCCGGGCTGAACTTCCACCAGGCGCGCGAGCACCTCGGGGCCGGTGTTGGGCGGCAGAAAATAGTCGAGCAGCGCGAGGTCGACGTGGCGTTCCTTCAGCATCGCCTCGGCGCTCCCCACGCTGGTCGCTTCGAGCAGCGTCATGCCCTTGAGCGCGCGCCGTACCGCGAGCCGATCGACCTCGTCGTCGTCGGCGACCAACACGGTGAGCTTGGTCACGGCGTCGCTCCTCGCGCGACCGGCGCCTGCGGCGGGCTCTGCCTTCCGGTCGAGAGCCCCCAACCTTCCAGGCGCCGGTAGAGGGTGCGGCGGTCGATGCCCAGCATGGCGGCCGCGCGGCTGCGGTTGTCCTTCACCAGCTGCAGCACGCGCAGCACGTAGCGCTTCTCGAGCTGGTCGAGCGTCACCACCTCTTCGGCTGCGTCGACCTGCACGGTGAAACGTTCCCGCTCGTGCAGCCGAACGTTCTCCGGGAGATCACCGACCGAGAGAATGTTCGTGGTGGCCAGCGCGGCGAGGCGCTCGATGCAGTTCTCGAGCTCGCGCACGTTGCCCGGCCACGGGTAGGCGAGAAGCTTCTGAGCCACCTCAGGTGGAA
This sequence comes from Archangium sp., assembly GCA_043758715.1. GTDB lineage: Bacteria > Myxococcota > Myxococcia > Myxococcales > Myxococcaceae > Archangium_A. The sequence goes on along the minus strand of JAYVNA010000669.1, from coordinate 10,012 downwards.
TCGAAGGCACCTCGCGGCTGTCGCGCGCGCAGACCTCCCGAAGAAAGTGAGTGGCCAGGTGCACGATGTCCATGCCGCGCTCGCGCAGCGGCGGGAGATCGATGCTGATGACGTTGAGGCGGAAGAAGAGGTCTTGCCGGAAGTGCCCCGCTTCGATCTCACCCTCGAGCTCGCGGTGCGTGGCCGCCAGAATGCGCGCGTCGAAGGGCACCTCGGTGTTGCTGCCCACCGGCCGCACCCTCCGTTCCTGCAGGGCGCGCAGCAGCTTGGCCTGGTTGTCGAGGCTCAGCTCGGCGACCTCGTCGAGGAAGAGCGTGCCTCCCGTCGCTTCGACGAAGATGCCTGACTTGGCGGCGCGCGCGTCGGTGAAGGCGCCCTTGGCGTAACCGAACAGCTCACTCTCCACGAGCGGGGCGGGCAGCGCGGCGCAGTTGATCGCCACGAAAGGCCCGCGCGCGCGCGAGGACTGTTTGTGCAGCGCGCGGGCGACCAGTTCCTTGCCGGTACCGGTCTCGCCGTGCACCAACACGCTCGCGCCCGAAGAGGCGACGCGGGCGACCAGCTCGCGCACGATGCGCATGGTGTCGCTCTGCCCGAACAGCCCGGAGTCCATCGCCGGCATCGCGCGGGTGGCGGCCTTGAGCTCGTGAGAGAGCCTTTGGCGCTCGGCTGCACGCGCGACACAGGGCAACAACAACGCGGCCTCGACCGGCTTGCTCAAGAAGTCGTAGGCGCCCGCGCGCAAGGCGCCGACCGCGGTCTCGACCTTCGTCTCACCCGTCACCAGAATCACTGGCAGCTCGGGCCGGGAGCTCTTGAGCGCCGCGCACAGTGCGAGCCCATCGAGATTCGGCATCGCCACGTCAGCCAGCACGACGTCGGCCGGGTGGCCGCTCTCGAGCGCGGTGAGCGCCGCTTGCCCGTCGGAAAAGGTGTGCACTTCGTAGCCCTCGGCGACCAACGTGTCGCTCAAGAGCTCAGCCTGAATGGGATCATCTTCGACGATTGCGAGTCGGGTCATGCAGGTCCCCCCTGAGCGAGTAACGGCAAACGCGGTGGGACACATTTCAAAGTCGCACCACGCCACACCCCCGAATGGCGGATCGGCAATTGAGTCACGCTGGCTTCACGATCGGCCCCTGCGCGGTTGCAGGGGCCAGGTGAAGAAGAACGTCGCGCCTTCCCCTTCGGCTGACTCGAGCCACACCCGCCCGCCTTGCGCCTGCACCACCTTGCGGACCACGGCGAGCCCGATGCCGGTGCTCTCCTTTTCGTCGCGCGGTACCAGCGTCTGGAACATTCCCCAGATGCGCTGGTGATACTCGGGCGGAATTCCGGGGCCGTTGTCCTTGATCGCGAAGCGCACGAACGCGCCTTCCTGCTCGGCCCGCAGTTCGATTTTCGCCGAGGCCCGGGCGCCGTGCGTGAACGCGTTGCTCAGCAGGTTCATCAGCACCTGAAGCAGCAGCGCCTTGTCGCCCTCGATGCGCAGGCCCGGGGCGGGCAACACGACCTCGCTCCCCGGAGGAGGCGCCAGCAGCACCAACGCTTCCGCCGCCGCGTCGCGGGCATCGAAGCGCTCGAGCGTCATCGAAGATTGTCCGGCGCGTGCGTACCCGAGAATTCCGTCGATGAGCCCGAGCAACCGGCGCACCCGGCCCTTGAGCAGCTCGAGGTGTTGGTGATCTTCGGGGCTCAACTTCGAACCCAGGTCTTCTTCCAGCCACTGGGCGAGCTGCGAGATGCCGCGCAGCGGGGCCTTCAAGTCGTGGCTCGCCACGCTGGCGAACTGCTCGAGCTCTGCGTTGGAAAACTCGAGCGCGACGATCAACCGTTGCTGCTCGGCCTCGGCGCGCAGCCGCTCGGTCTCGTCGCGAATCACCAACACCGCGCCGGCGGTGGTGCCGTCGGGGTTCTTCAGAGGCGAGGCGGTGCCGCTGAGCACGCGCGTCTCCCCATCGGGCCGGTGCACCATCCACCGTTCGCCCCGAATCAGCTCGCCCCCGAGCGCGCGCGCGAGCGCCGTCTGATCAGCGGGCAACGGTTGCCCCGCGAGGGTGGTGAGCGCCCAGGTGGGCTGCCAACCCGGTGACAACACCTCGTCACGTCGAACGCCGTGCAGCTCGGCGGCGGCCTGGTTGAACAACCTCAAGGTGCCGTGGCCGTCGGCCATCATGATGCCGTCGGAGCTCTGCCCCACCACCAGGTCGAGCAACGCGCGGCGGCGATCGGCTTCGTCGAAGGCGGCCCGGCTTTCTTGCTGCGCCAGCTCGGCGGCCCGGCGCGCGCGCAGCTGTTGAAGCGTCAGCCCGGCGAAGGCGAAGGCGAGCAGCGTGCCCACCACCAGAATGGCGATGAAGGCGAACCGCTGCGCGTCGTCGTGGGCGCCCGCGCGGGGCACCAGGTGCACCGACAGCTCTCGCCCTCCGAAGTTCACCTGGCGCTGCACGCCCGTCTTCGTGGTGGGAAAGTCAGGCGTGCTCCACAGCGGGCGCCCGCCGGTGAGATCCTCGAGCTCCACTTCGGCGGCGGCGTCAGCGGTGGCGAACGCGGCTTCGAGCAGATCGTCGCTCGCCGCGCTGACGATCACCACGCCGCGAAAGTGCGCCCTCCGCTCTTCCAGGGTGTCGGCGGCGCCGGTGTACGCAGGGGAGAGCACCGCCGCCGAGGGCCAACCCGGCTCGAGCGTGAAGTCGCTGATCAGCACCAGCTCGCCGCCGTCGCGCGCGCGTTCGATCGCTTCGCGCCGGGCGTCGTTGAGCGCGAGATCGAGCCCGAGCACCCGCTGGTTCACCTCGGACTTCGGGGAGACGAAGAGCACCGGGTAGCGCGGATCAGACGGGCGAAATCTGAAACCGGGGGCCTCGCTGCGGCCGCGCGCGAGCACCGCGTCCTGCTCGCCCGGACGGGGCGCCGCCACCCAGAACACCCGGCCGTGCGGAAACCAGCGCGTCATCGACTGCGAGCCGACGAACGCGTGAAACGCCGGCGACGACACCCGCTCTTCCGCCGCGAAGAGCCCCGCGGTGCCCCGCGCGATGCTCCCCGCAATCTCCAACCGATCCATCAGCCGCTCGGTGGCGTTGTCGGCTAACTGTTCGAGGCGCGCCTGGGCGGCCTCCTCGAACGAACTGCGCGTCAGCAGCGCTGCCGTCACGGTGGCGACCAGGGTGACCGTGAACAGCATGAACGGCAGCAGCGACAGCGAGCGCATCGCTCAAGTGGCTAACGACGCGCGCATGCCACTGCGCCACAGGTGGGCCCTCACGCTCACCTTCTGTGGAGTGGCTCCCCGCTTTTCCCGAGCGGAAAGCGCTGGCACGCCGCTTGGAATGCCCCCGGTTCGTAGGACTCACTCGAACCAGGAGGCCGCTGTCATGGCCATCGCAGACACCAGGTCGAACAAGAACGTGGAACAGCTGAACAGCTTCCTCCGCGGCGAGCGCTCTGCCGTCGAGGCGTACGAAAAGGCGCTCCAGAAGATCGAGGACAGTCCGGTGCGCGCGCAATTGCAGTCATGTCTGGAATCTCACCAGAAGCGCGTGGAGGCGTTGATCGCGCGGATCAGCGCGTTGGGGGGCGTGGCGGCCGATTCTTCGGGCGCCTGGGGCACCCTCACCAATGCCATCGAAGCCGCCGCGGCCGCCTTCAGCGAGAAAGCAGCCATCGCTGCCCTGGAGTCAGGGGAGGATCACGGCCTCGCCGACTACAAACGGGATCTCCCGAGCCTCTCGACCGATCTGCGGGGTTTGGTGTTCAGCGAGCTGCTCCCCGCTCAGGAATTCACCCACGCGCGCATGTCGGAGCTCAAGCGCGCGTTCAAGGATTGAAAGGAGTTCGCCATGCTCTACTGGGCCGCCATCTTCTTCGTCATCGCGCTGATCGCCGGCGTGTTCGGCTTCTTCGGCATCGCGTCCACCGCAGCCGGGGTCGCGAAGATCCTCTTCTTCATCTTCCTGGTGCTGGCGGTGATCTCTCTGGTCACCGGCCGCAGGACGATCGCGCATTAGGCTTTAAGTCCCACCTCGCGTGGGCTCCCAAGCCCTGGAGGCCGGCACCGGCAGGCCCCATCGGCGGGCCGCGGGACTCCGGGGAGCACATTCGGGCTGGGCACCATGTCCCCCGGTCGCGGTTCTGCCGCGCCGGGGGATTGTCTTGCCTGAAATGACGCAGCAATATCAGTTACTTGGCAGTCTCCGGGTGGGGACTTTTGCGACGCAGCGCAGCGGTGGTTTCTGTCAGCGGTTCGTGACGAGCCGATGACGAAGGTCATGCGAGACAGCGGGCCTTCCTGATCCACCGAAGCACCGTTCTTCCCGTCCCACCTGAGCAGGCGAATGAAGAGTTCTGAGCTGACGCCGGTCGGCCATTGGCGTCCCGGCCCCGTGCCTCCCGTCTTCGAGCCCACCGAGCTGGCCACGGTCATCGCGCAGGTGCGCGAGCCGATGCACGTCGTCCGCGACCTGTCGCGCCAGCGCATCGGCCTCGTCACCGGGGGCCAGGTCGTCACCACCGCGGCCCCCGGCGATCTGCCGCTGCTCGCCACCCTGCCTGCGATGTACCCGGAGTGGCTGGGCGATCGTTCGTTCTGCGAAGTGCACGGCGTTCGCTTTCCCTACGTCGCCGGCGAGATGGCCAACGGCATCGCCACCACCCAAATGTGCATCGCGATGGCGGAGGCCGGCATGGTTGGCTTCTTCGGCGCCGGCGGCCTCGGTTACCCGCGGGTGGAAGCGGCGCTCGACGAGCTGGCCTCGAAGCTGGGTGATCGGCTGCCCTGGGGCGTGAACCTGATCCACTCGCCCAATGAGCCCGCGCTCGAAAATCGTGTCGCCGAGCTGCTGCTTCGCAAGGGCGTGAAGATCATCTCGGCCTCGGCCTTCATGGGCCTGACGCCCGCGGTGGTGCGTTGCGCCGCCACCGGCCTGCACCTCGATGCGCAGGGCCGTATCGCGCGCAAGCACCAGGTGTTTGCCAAGATTTCCCGCCGCGAAGTGGCGATGAAGTTCATGTCGCCGGCCCCCCCGGAGATGTTGCGCGCGCTCGTCGAACAGAAGCTGATCACCGCCGGTGAAGCCGAGCTCGCCGCGCGCGTGCCGGTCGCCGAAGACGTGACCGTCGAGGCCGACAGCGGCGGTCACACCGACAATCAATCGCTGGTCGCGCTCTTCCCCACCATCATGGCGCTGCGCGATGAGTTGGTGGCGCAGCACAAGTTCGATCGCCCGATTCGCGTGGGCGCGGCCGGTGGCCTGGGCACTCCGGGCTCGTTGGCGGCGGCGTTCAACATGGGCGCGGCGTACGTCGTCACCGGCTCCGTGAACCAGGCCGCGCTGGAGTCCGGGCTGTCGGAGCTGGGCAAGGCCATGCTGGCCGAGGCCGACGTGTCTGATTCGATCATGGCGCCCGCAGCCGACATGTTCGAGCTGGGCGTCAACGTGCAGGTGCTCAAGCGCGGCACGATGTTCGGCGTGCGCGCCTCGAAGCTGTACGACGCGTACCACTCGAACGCGTCGCTCGAGAGCATCCCCGCTGAGCTGAAGCAGAAGCTCGAGCGCGACATTCTGCACGCGACCTTCGAAGAGATCTGGGCCGAGACGAAGGGCTTCTGGCTCAAGCGCGACGCGCACGAAGTGACCCGCGCGGAAGCTGATCCGAAGCACAAGATGGCGCTCGTCTTCCGCTGGTACCTCGGCAAGGCCAGCAAGTGGGCGATCGACGGCGAGGCCTCGCGCCGCGCCGACTTTCAGATCTGGTCGGGCCCCGCGATGGGCGCGTTCAACCGCTGGGCGAAAGAGAGCTTCCTCGCCGAGCCGAAGAACCGCTCGGTGGTGCAGATCGCCCGCAACCTCCTCGAAGGCGCGGCGGTGATCACCCGCGCCGGCCAGCTGCGCACCTTTGGTCTCCCCGTTTCCCCCGCGTCGTTCCAGTTCAGGCCGCGGCGTCTTTCCTGATCTTCAATTCTTCACCGCATCGAGGTCGTCACCATGTCAACGCACCGTAAGCAGACCCCCATCGCCGTCGTCGGAGTGAGCGCGCTTTTCCCCGGCTCCACTGACTCGCGCGGCTTCTGGAACGACATTCTCGCGGGCAAGGACCTGATCACCGACGTGCCCTCGTCGCACTGGCTGATCGAGGACTATTACGATCCGGATCCGAAGGCGCTCGACAAGACCTACAGCAAGCGCGGCGGCTTCCTGGGCTCGGTGGACTTCGACCCGCTCGAGTTCGGCCTGCCCCCGACCATCGTGCCCGCCACCGACTCGGCGCAGATCCTCGCGCTCATCGTCGCGCAGAAGGTGCTCGAAGACGCGAGCCAGGGCCAGTTCTCGAAGATGGATCGCGAGCGCATCAGCGTGCTGCTCGGCGTGACCTCGGCGCAGGAACTGCTCGGCAGCATGGTCTCGCGCCTGCAGAAGCCGGTCTGGCTCAAGGCGCTGCGTGAGAGCGGCATTCCCGAGACCGAGGCGCAGGACATCTGCCTCAAGATCGCCAAGAGCTACACCCCCTGGCAGGAATCGTCGTTCCCCGGCCTGCTGGGCAATGTGGTCGCCGGCCGCATCGCGAACCGCTTCGACCTGCGTGGCACCAACGCGGTGACTGACGCGGCGTGTGCGTCGTCGCTGGCCGCGGTTTCGATGGGCATCAACGAGCTGCAGCTCGGCCAGTCAGACCTCGTCATCACCGGCGGCGTCGACGCGATGAACGACATCTTCATGTACCTCTGCTTCAGCAAGACGCCTGCGCTCTCGCCTTCGGGTGATTGCCGGCCGTTCTCTGACACCGCAGACGGCACGCTGCTCGGTGAAGGCATCGCGATGCTGGCGCTCAAGCGTCTGGAAGACGCAGAGCGTGAGGGCGATCGCATCTACTCGGTCATCACCGGCATCGGCTCGGCGTCGGACGGTCGCGCGAACAGCGTGTACGCGCCGCTCCCCGAGGGCCAGGCGCGTTCGTTGCGCCGTGCGTACGAAGTCGCGGGTTACGGCCCTGAGACGGTCGAGCTCGTGGAAGCCCACGGCACCGGCACCAAGGCCGGCGACGCCGCGGAGTTCTCCGGCCTCAAGCTCGCCTTCGGTGGCGCGCGCCCGGACAACCAGTGGTGCGCGCTGGGCACCGTGAAGTCTCAGATCGGTCACACCAAGGCCGCGGCTGGGGCTGCGGGCCTGTTCAAGGCGGTGATGGCGCTGCACCACAAGGTGTTGCCGCCCACCATCAAGGTCGATCGCCCGAACCCCAAGCTCGAGATCGAGAAGAGCCCGTTCTATCTGAACACCCAGCGCCGCCCGTGGATCCGCGACAACCAGCACCCGCGCCGCGCGTCGGTGTCGAGCTTCGGCTTCGGCGGCAGCAACTTCCACGTCGCGCTGGAAGAGTACGTGCCGAAGTCGAACGGCAAGCAGGCGTGGCGGCTGCGCACGGTTCCGACCGAGCTCGTGCTGATCAGCGCTGCGACGCCCGCGGCGCTCGTGACGAAGGCGAAGGAACTGGCGAGCTCGACCAGGGAGCTGCAGTTCATCGCGCGTGAGACCCAGCTGTCGTTCTCTTCGAAGGACGCGGCCCGCCTCGCGGTGGTCGCCTCTTCGCTGCAGGACCTCTCGGAGAAGCTGAACGGTGCGGCGGCCAGCATCGAGAAGGCGCCGGGCACGGCGTACTCGACGCCCACCGGCGTGCACTACGCGACGGGCGCCGCTGATGCGGGTCAGGTGGCGTTCCTCTACCCGGGGCAGGGCAGCCAGTACGTCGGCATGGGGGCCGAGGCCGCGATGGTCTTCGATGCCGCGCGCAAGGCGTGGGACGACGCGGCGAATTTGCCGTTTGGAAATGAGCGGCTGCATGACGTGGTGTTCCCGCGGCCGGTGTTCACCGATGCCGATCGCGACTTGCAGCAGAAGAAGCTGACGCAGACCGAGTGGGCGCAGCCGGCCCTGGGCGTGCACAGCCAGTCGCTGGCGAACGTGCTGCACCAGGTGGGCGTGAACGCTTCGTGCGTCGCGGGGCACAGCTTTGGCGAAGTGGCCGCGCTCCATGAGGCCGGCGTCATCGACGCGGCGTCGTTGGTGAAGGTGGCGCGCAAGCGCGGTGAGCTGATGCGTGACGCGTCGGCCGTGCCCGGTGCGATGACCGCCGTGGCGAAGTCGATCGACGAAGTGAAGGCGGCGGTCGCGGCGAGTGGCGCGAAGGTGGTGGTCGCGAACCACAACTCGCCCACCCAGGTGGTGCTGTCGGGTTCGGTCGAGGAGATCACCAAGGTCGAGGCCGCGCTTTCGGCCAAGGGCATGACGGCGAAGCGGTTGCCGGTGGCGACCGCGTTTCACAGCCCGCTGGTCGCGGGTTCGAGCGCGCCGTTCGGCACGTTCCTCGAGAGCGTGACGTTCTCGGCGCCGAAGCTCGACGTGTACGGTAATGCGACGGCGGCGGTGTACGGCAAGGACGCGCGCGAGCAGTTGGCGGCGCAGCTCGCTTCGCCCGTGCGCTTCGTGGAGCAGATCGAAGCGATGTACGCGCGCGGCGTGCGCACGTTCGTCGAAGTGGGCGCGGGCAGCGTGCTCACTGAGCTTGTCGGTCGAATTCTCGGCGATCGTCCTCACCGCGCGGTGAGCCTGGATCGCAAGGGCAAGCACGGAGTGACGACGTTGCAGGAAGGGCTTGGCCGCCTGGCGATCGCCGGCGTGTCGATGGATCTCGCGCCGCTGTGGGCGCCGTACCAGCCCGCGTCGGACAAGCCGGCGAAGAAGCCCGCGATGACAATGCCGATCAACGGTGCGAACACCGGCCGTCCGTATCCTCCGGTAGGTGGCGCGAAGGATCTGCCCAAGCCGAACGGGCCGCGTGCGCTTCCGGAACCGCAGATCATTCGGGTGGAAGTGCCGGTCGAGGTGCACGTGCCCGCTCCTTCCTCAACTGTCTCCCTCTCCCCCGCGGGCAGAACCCCTGGGGGCGACGGCGTTGGGGAGCAAAACAGGGTCGGGGAGAGGGCGTACCAAAACTCAGACGCCCATCTGGCCTGGGTGCACGCGTTCCAGGAAACGCAGCGTCAGACCGCTGAAGCGCACGCCGCCTACCAGCGCTCGATGGCCGACAGCCACGTCGCCTTCCTCAACACCGCGCAGTCTTCGTATGCCGGGCTGAGCGCGATGATGGGCGTGCAGTCGATGCCGATGCAGCAGGCGATGCCGATGCAGCAGTCGATGCCGGCACCCCGCCCGCAGCCGGTGTTCGCCGCGCCCGCGCCGGTCGCCGTCGCAGCACCCGTCGCAATGCCTGTCGCTGCGCCGGTCGCCGTTGCTGCACCCGTTGCAGCCCCTGTCGCGGCGCCCGTTCGTGCGCCCGTGGCCGCTGGACCCTCCGTCGACCTCGAAGCGCTGATGATGACGATTGTGGCCGAGAAGACCGGCTACCCGAAGGAAATGCTCAACGCGAATATGGAACTCGAAGCCGACCTCGGCATCGACTCGATCAAGCGCGTGGAAATCCTCTCGGCGATGCGTGAGCGCGCGCCGAACCTGCCCGAAGTAAAGCCGACCGAGCTCGCGACCCTGCGTACGCTTGGCCAGATCGTCGATCACATGAAGGCCGCGATGCCCGCTGGCGCTGCTGCGTCTGCACCCGTCGCCGCTCCCGCAGCCCCCCTCTCCACCGGCCCGTCAGTCGACCTCGAAGCGTTGATGATGACCATCGTGGCCGAGAAGACCGGCTACCCGAAGGACATGCTCAACGCGAACATGGAGCTCGAAGCCGACCTCGGCATCGACTCGATCAAGCGCGTGGAAATCCTCTCGGCGATGCGTGAACGCGCGCCGAACCTTCCTGAAGTGAAGCCGACCGAGCTCGCGACCCTTCGCACGCTCGGGCAGATCGTCAATCACATGAAGGCCGCGATGCCGGCGGGCGCGAGCGCTCCGTCGATGGCGCCCGCGGCCGTGGCTGCGCCCGTCGCCGCTGGACCGTCGATTGATCTCGAAGCGTTGATGATGACGATCGTGGCCGAGAAGACCGGCTACCCGAAGGA
>JAYVNA010000668.1:0-3444 GCA_043758715.1 Archangium sp. | reverse complement strand
CGGTGAGCTTGCAGACGCGCACGCGCATCGTGCTGTTGCAGCACGTGCTGGAGCAAAGCGAACGCAGCAACACCGGGCGTCACGCGGCCGCAGCCCTCAGCTCGGTGGACCTGCGGGTGTTCGGCGCGAAGGACGCGCCGATGAAAGCCGATGATCTCCAGGGCGCGTGGTTGTTATGGCCGGGCGAACCGGAGCCCGAGGCCTCGGTGCCGCGGCCTTCGACGATTGTGGTGCTCGATGCGTCGTGGAGCCAGGCGCGCAAGATGATGCAGCGGGTGCCGGAGCTCAGATCGCTGCGGCGGTGGTCGCTCGCGGCGCCCGAGGGGCGGCGGAGTCTGCGCGCCTCGCCCCCGGGGGGCATGTCGTCGCTCGAGGCGATCGCCGAGGCGGTGGCCGTGCTGGAGGGTGAAGAACTCGCCCAGCAGATCCGGGCGGTGCACGAGGCGCTGGTGCAGAAGCAGCTGGGTGAACGCGGGTATGTGGGCCCGTGGTCAAATTCCTGAAGTCAGCCCCAGCGGCCCGCTGAGATCTTCCCGCCCGGCCGCATCTCCATCAGCAACGTGCGCGCGGAGTAGCGGCCTTCGCTCAACCACGCAGGCTCGGAGCTCCAGGTCACCTTCGAGCTCGTCACCTTGCCGGCGGCATCGACCTGCACGGTCACTTCTTCGGCGTAATTGTTCACCTCACCCAGGCCCGACGGCGCGGTCGAACCGTCAGCGTCCTTCATGTCGTCGAAGCTACCGGTCGCGAGCACGAGCGAAGTCACCACGCCCTCGGCGTTGCGCTGCACCTTCACCACGTTGGCCATGTGATCGACTTTTCCGTCGCCGGTGTGGTCGATGAAGATCACATCGCCCGCGTTGAGCTGCGCGACGGGCAACTCAGGCACGCTGCTGTCGCCGCCGTTGTCGCGCGCGGTGCTCCAGGGAATCGTCACCTTCACGGCGCGCGAGGCCATGTTCGCGTCGACGTTCGCGTAACGCAGGTTCACCCCTGCGAGCATGCTGGCCTTGGGGTCGAGCCGCTGAATCGCCTGCGCGTTGTCGTAGCCGGGGCGCACGCCTGCGAGCGTCTCGAAGCGCCCGAAGAAACCTTTGGGGTCCGCCGCGGTGGCCGCGACCCAGGCCGAGGCCGGAAGCGAGGTAGGCCGCGGCAGCTGCACGCCCAGGTCTGCCTTCACCTTGCTGCGGAACTGATCCATCAAGAACAACGAGAGCGTCTTGCAGTCGCACTCGACGCGGTTGGTCTTGCAGGCTTCCCAGTAGGCGCCGACGAACTCGCCGTACGCCTTCTGGATTTCAGGGTGATTCCAGGCGGCCGGGTGGCTGCGATCGACCAGCGGTGCGAGCTTCGGCAGCGAGAGCGCCGCGTCGGAGAGGAACTTGAGGGCATCGCCGCTGACTTCGGCGGGCGTGCGCAGCTCGGTGGCCGCGAGTTTGGCGTCGAGCGCGGAGAGCGTCTTCTGATCGACGATGCCGGTGGAGGGCAGCTGCGCGCTTTGCTGAAACGCCTTCACGGCGCGCTCGGTGCCCGGACCGAACTGGCCATCGACTGAGCCAATCGCGAAGCCCAGGCGCGCCAGGCCGTACTGCACCGCGACCGCGCGATCGCCCTGCGCCCCGCGCGCGAGTGGCAGGGATCCCGCGTTCGCAAAGGTCGTCTTCAACGCCGAGTCGCTCAGGGGCTTGGGCTCAGCCACCTCGAACACGGCGCGCGCAGTGAGCGCAGTCGCGAGCGCCCCGGCCCTGGTGGGCGTCCCGGCCGCGGTGGCAGAGGTGATGGAGGCCGCGTCGCCGTTGTTGTCGTACCGATCGACCTGGCGGAACAACGCGGCGGCTTCATCGGCGCCGGCGATTTTTCCATCGTGGTTCAGGTCGGCCTTCGTGAGATCGACTCCGGCCAGCTTCGGGTCGCCCTGGGCCTCAGCGATGTCGATCTTCTTGTCCTGCAGCGACTGGGTGAACTCGGAGCGGGTGACGCGAGAAACCATGCCCCCTTCCTATCAGGCGCGGGCGGCCTTTTCGCGTTCGAGCCAGTCTTTGAGGAAGCGGAACACCGCGGGGTGCTGGGAGCGGCGAAAGACGTCAGGGGGAGCGGCCTCGATGATCCGCCCTTCGTGGAGCAGCCCCACGCGATCAGCGATGCGGAAGGCGGTGGGCAGGTCGTGCGTGATGATGAAGGCGGTGACACCGAGCTTCTTTTGCGCGAGCACGATGGCGTCGTCGACCGTCACGGTGGTCACCGGGTCGAGGCCCGCGGTCGGCTCGTCGGCCAGCAGCAGCTTCGGCCGCAACACCACCGCCCGGGCGAAGGCGACGCGCTTGATCATTCCGCCCGAGAGCGCATCCGGGATCAGCCGTGACGCCTCGGTGAGCCCCAGCAGCGTGAGGAGTTCGTCGACGCGCGACTTCACCTCGTCTTCCTTCAGGTGCTTCAGCTCTCGCAGCGGGAAGGCGATGTTGTCGAACACCGAGAGCGAGGAGAACAGGGCACCTGATTGAAACTGCACGCCGACCTCGCGGCGCACGGCGTTGAGGGCGAGCGGGTCTCGCTGCGTGAGGTCGTGGCCGCCGATGATCACCCGGCCTTCGTCGGGCGCGAGCAGGCCCTCGAGGTGCTTCATCAACACGGTCTTGCCGCTTCCGCTCCCGCCGAGGAGCACAAAGGTCTCACCTTCAGCCACGTCGAGATCGACGCCGTCGAGCACCTTCAGCCCACCGAAGGATTTCTTCACCCCTCGCAGCGAAATGAGGGGCGAAGTGTTCATGCATTGACCGGCTTTTCTTTCGAGCGGAAGCGCAGGTTGAGCAGCTCGACGAGCACGGAGAACGCCATGGCGAAGTAGATGTACCCCTTGGAGACGTGCTGCCCGAGGCTCTCCGCGACGAGCAGCGCGCCGATGAGGAGCAGGAACGAGAGCGCGAGGATCTTCATCGACGGGTGCTTTTCGACGAACACGCCGATGCCGCCGGCGAAGAACGTCATCGAGATGACTGCGATCACCATGGCCACCACCATCACCGGTACGTCCTCCACCATACCGACCGCGGTGATCACCGAGTCGAGGGAGAAGACGAGGTCGATGGCGATGATTTGCAAGATCGCGCCCACCGGGCTGCCGGACTTCTTCTTCGGGCCGTCCTCTTCGTCTTTGTGTTCGACCTTCTTATGAATCTCCGTGGTCGCCTTGCCCATCAGGAACAGGCCGCCGAGGAAGAGCACCAGGTGACGCAAGGTGAAGCCGTGGTCTCCGATCATGAAGAGCACGTACGAGAGGTGCATGATCCAGCTGATGGTGAAGAGCAGGCCGATGCGCAAAACCAGCGCGGTGCCCACGCCGATGCGGGTGACCAGCTTGCGTTGATCGGTCGGCAGCTTCGAGGTGAGGATGCTGATGAAGACGAGGTTGTCGAGGCCGAGCACGACCTCCATCGCGGTGAGGGA
>JAYVNA010000667.1:0-3455 GCA_043758715.1 Archangium sp. | reverse complement strand
TGTTGAACCCGAGGATGACCGGAACGGAGATCTCCTGGAGCGCTTCGGCGAAGGCGCGATCGCCGGTGCCGTCAGACGACTGCTCGTTCATCACGGTGTCGAACACGATGCCGCGTGCTCCGGCCCGGGCGAGGTAGCGCACCAGATCGGCCCACACCTTGCGATCGAAGGGCAGGCTCGAGCCGTAACGCTCGCGCAAGAACGGCTCTTCGGAGACCTGGGTCATGGTGGCGTCGTCGAGCGCGACGATCACCACGTCTTCGGAGCGGGTGGGCTTGCCCAACCCGGTCTTTTCCTGAACGAACTGCAGCGCCGCCCGCTTGGGCAACGTGAACGCCTTGAGGCCGTCGTCGTACGCGCCGCGTTCGTCGTCTGAAATTTCCATGACGTCGAACTGCCACCACGCCGCCGCGAAGCCGGTCGCGATGACGGAAAGCAACAACATGACGAGCCAGATCCGGCTCAGGCGCAGACGGATCAACTCGAGAGCGCGTCCCATGGCGGCGGACCATATGTCGCGCGCCTCAGGACTGATCAGGAAACTGATGCCAGCACGGCTGCACGTGTCAGGGCGCGAGGCGACGCAGCACGGTGCCGTTTTCGCCAGCCACGAAGAGCTCCAACAGGCCCGTGCCCGTGCGCCGCCCACGCACGGCTTCCAGCCGGTAGTGGGTGCCCGTCTCGACGCGCGACCACGCCGTCCCATTGAAGTGAATCAACGTGCCGGAATCGCCCACCGCCCAGATGTCATTGGGGCCGGTGCCCCACACCTTGTAGAGCGTGTTCGAGTTGCTCCGCGGGTCGACGTTCAGCCAATTTCCGTTCTTGCGAAACCAGGTGCGTGAACCGACCGCCACCACTTCCAGGCCGGCGTCGTTGGGCGGCGCCGCCCACACGCCGAAGAGCTCGTCGCTGCACGCCGGGGGGCTCAGCCGCACCCAACCACCATCGGCGGTTGCGTCGCGTTTGAGCACCAGGCAGCCGGTGCCCACCGCGTACGCGGTGCGCTCGTCGGTGCCGTCGAGATCCCACAGCTGCTGACCGCCGTCGGGGAAGAGCGTGCTGCGGGACCAGCCCGCATCGGTGCGGTGCCAGAGCTCGGCGTCGTTGCCAGCCGCCCACAGATCTTCGGGTGAGGTGCCCCAGAGCGCGTTGAGCTGCCGGCCTTCTGCGGGCGGCGCCTTGTTCACACCGAGCGCCTGGGTCGCGCTCGAAGGGCCCGCGCCTTCGAGCAACATGCGATTGACGCCGGCGTAGACGCGGAAGGTGCCGTCGGCGGACACCCAGAGATCGCGCGTCTCACCTTCGCCGTTTACCAGGTCCTCGCGAGACCAGCGCGCGTCCACCGCGCGCGTGAACGCGGTGTTGCTCGAGCCCACGCCTTCCACCCGCTGCGCGTCGACCCACAGGCTGAACACGATGTCGACGGGGCCGCTCTGCATGGCTTGCCAACCGTTCCCGACGAAGCGGTACTGGGCGCCGCCGAGGCCGACCAACCAACTGTCGATGAGGGTGCCGGGCGTCCACAGGCCCAGGTACGTCTGGCTGGAATCGAGGCCATTGGCATTTTCGGCTCGCGGGGGCGTGCCTTCGAGGAGCGCCCCGTTGCCGCAGTAGGCCAACCCGTACGTGCCCTGCGCGGAGATCGCCTGGCAGTTGGGGCTTCCACTGTAGTCATTGACCCAGCCCCCATCGCTGCCGCGGACCCAGAGGTTGCCCTCGGTCGAGAGGTTGGGGAGCGTGCGCGTGCGCGTGCTCGCGGCGCGAAACTCTCCGTTGGCGAGCACCGACAGGCCGTTGTTGGGGATCGCCCAGGAAGCGTCGAGACTCAGCTCGAGCGCGCCCCCGTCGCAGGGGCCGACACCGTTGAGTTCGCCCGAGAGCGCCACCAAGCAGTTTCCTGCGTTGTCGAGCGCGAGGCTGGTGAGGGCGACGTCGCGGGCCGTGCCCCCGTCTTCCCGCTGCGCGTATTCAGAGGTGCGCGACACCCAGACGCCCGCGTCGTTGCGCCGGGCGATGACGCCGCTGAGGCCAGACGCCCAGACCTCGTCCTCATCGCGGCCGCGCACGGAGAGCAGCGAGGGGTCTGCGTTGCCCTGCCACTGCTCCACATTCCAAACGTTCCCGTCGAAGTGCATCGGCTTCATGGGAACCGAGGTCGGCACGCTGTCGTCGAGGGTGCCCACGACCCAGACGTGCCTACCGGCACCCCACACGGAACGCAGCCCCTGGCTGATGGGGAAGGCCGCCTGGTGGGATTGCCAACCAGCCTTGGTCCAATGCAGCACCATGCCCGCGCTGCCTACCAACCACACGTCGTCCCCGCTCTTGCCCCAGACCGCGTTGAGGGCGTTGCCCTGAGGGAGGGGATTTTCCCAGCAGAGCTCACCCAGGCAGACGCCGCCCGTCGTCGGGCTGCTGCCGCCGCCCCCGCCGGTCGCTTCGCCACCTCCGCCTCCGCCGGTGGTCGTGCCGCCGCCCGTGGCGGCACCGCCGCCGTCCCGCCGCCGAGCGAGCGCTTCATCGATGTCAGCGCAGCCGAATGCAGCGCAGCACACCGCCAACAAGCCCAGGCGCCTCACGGCAGCCTCCCTTCGAGGCCGACCCACGCGCCGTCGTGGCCGAGCAGGGCCACGGGGGTGGCGACCGGCGCTTTGCCGGTGAAGAAAAGGATCGCGGCGGTGGTGAGGCCCACGACGCCGACGCCGACGAGGGCGATGCCCAGGCCGCGATCGAGCCGGGCCTGCGCGGCCAGCTGCTCGGGCATATCGGTGGTGGCGATCAACTGCACCTTCTGGAACGAGGCGGCCAGCTCGATCCCTCCAGCCACGCCGGCGCCCACGCCGAGGGCGAGCGGCACGAGCGCGATCCACTTCGGGCGGGAGGAATCGCCAGCGGCGATCATGGAAGTGGGCTCGACCGCAGCGCCGCGGTGGCGGGCGGCGAGGAGCTTCGAGCTCAGCTCGTCGGCGGCGGCGTCGAGCGAGGTGAGCACCCCGCCCTCATCGCCGGCGCTGGCGGAGACGCTGGCGATCACTCCCGCGTTGGTGGGGTCGATCAACGTCACGCTGGTCTCGAAGCGTTCGCCAAAGCGGGCGATGCGCCCCTTCACGACGGCGTCGGCTCCCAGGGCCGCGGCGATCTCCGCCTGACAGGTGCTCTCATCTGCGCAGCCCAGCAGGGCCTTCTGCCGCTCCAGGCCCAGCACCGTCTCGATCTCTGAGGCGGTGGTGACCACGAGCCCACGGCCGCGGAGCCGGTTGGCGAAACGGTCCATGAAGAAGGCGGCGGTCTCCGTGGAGACGTTGACCAGGCCGAAGTTGGGCACCGCCACTCGCAGGGGCGGAGGGGCAGCCGCCAGGAGCAGCAACGAGAAGAGCAGCATGATTACTCCGGCAGGGTGAGCGTGAGGCCACCGCCCAGGGGCGAGAGGGCCGAAGGGCGCAGGTCGAGCA
>JAYVNA010000666.1:0-3464 GCA_043758715.1 Archangium sp. | reverse complement strand
GAAAGCCGCGCACGCTCGAGGGCACATACCTGGTGGCTGAAGTGGAGAGCGCCGGCTCACGCCTCCGCCTGATGGACGCGGTCGATCGCAAGCCGCTCTCGAGCGCGGGTTCCTTCAACGCCGAAAAGGCGCAGGTCTCGACCTATTACCTGGTCGGCCCCGTCTACTTCCTCTTCTTCATCGGGGTGATGTGCCTGCTCGGCATCGTCTTCATCTTCTACGCGATGGCCTACAAGGAGCAGGACTTCGTCCGCACCGAGGAGCCCGCGGGGCCGGCAGCCGCGGCCTGAGGTGCCGAGCGAAGGGTGACTCCGCTCGGGGGTGAGCGGAGTTACTTCACGCCGTGCATCAGCTTGTCGATTTGCGGCGCGAGCACGAAGTAGAGCGCCCCGACGATCAACCCGGCGATGGTGAGCTGGAAGAACACGTCCTGGTACTGTGCCAGCTTCTCGCCCATCGAGAGCACGCGCGGCGCCACGCCCTCGACGGCCTTGTCGCCGGCGGTCGCGATGGCCGCGATCTTCCCGGCCGCGTAGTTGGCCACGGCGATCGAGAGGAACCAGCCGCCCATCGCCAGCCCGGTCTCCTTGGGGCGCGCGAGCTTGGTCACCATCGAGAGGCCGATGGGCGAGATGCAGAGCTCCGCGACCGTGTGCACCAGGTAGGTCAGCGTCAGCCACATCCACGAGATCTTCGCGCCGTCGGTGACGAAGGTCTTGATGGCGAACACCAGCACCGCGAACCCGGCGCCGACCATCATCAGCCCGATGGCGAACTTGCGGGGAATCGACGGGTTCATCGAGCGCTTCGCGAGCGCAGGCCACATGGTGGCGATCACCGGGGCGATCGCGACGATGAAGACCGCGTTGACCGACTGGAACACCGAGAAGTGTTTGAGGAAGCCGGGCAGCCACGAGGCTTCCGGCATGTTCACGTGCGCCTCGGCCAGGAAGTTGAGCGACGAGCCCGCCTGCTCGAACAGCGCCCAGAACACCATGTTGCCCGCGAAGAGGATCAGCATCGCGATGTAGCGGTGCAGCTGCGTCTTCTCTCCGCTGCGCACGCCCGAGAGCACGAAGTAGCCCGCCAGCGCGATCAGCATCAGGGCCAGCACGCCGCCCAGCACGTCGCTTTTCGAGAGCAGGAAGAACACCGGCACGGTGAGCACCGCCGCACCCGCGACCACCATCGCCACCGGCTTGATGCCGTCGGAGCCGGGCGGGTTCGCGCCCACGTGGCCCAGCCACGAACGCAGGGCCTGGAAGACCACCAGGCCGAAGATCATCCCGATCGCCGCGGTGACGAAGCCCCAGCCGTAGCCGAAGCGGGAGCCGATGACGCCGGCGCAGATCAGCGGGGCGAAGAACGCGCCCGCGTTGATGCCCATGTAGAAAATCGTGAACCCCGAATCGCGGCGCGCATCGCCGGGGGCGTAGAGCTTGCCCACCATGGTCGAGATGTTCGGCTTGAACAGACCGTTGCCCACGATGATCACCGCGAGCCCCATGAGGAACGTGGTCAGGTCGGGCGCCATCAGCATGAACATGCCGGCCGCCATGATGCTGCCGCCGAGCAGAATCGAGCGCTGGTACCCGAGGATCCGGTCCGCGATGAAGCCGCCGGCGATCGCCGTCATGTAGACCATCGAGGTGAAGCCGCCATACGTCAGGCTGGCCGCCGATTTCGCGCCGTCACCCAGGTGCGCGAAGAACTGGGTGGCCACGTGGGCCGCCAGCATCGCGCGCATGCCGTAGTAGCAAAACCGCTCCCAGAACTCGGCCCCGAACAGGTTCCAGAGCGCCCGGGGGTGCCCCATCACCTCGCCCACAGGAGGGGGATTGAAATCGACCACGACGTCCGGGGGAATGGCAGCCATCGATGCTCCTCGGGAGGTGCGAAAGGGCGCGGTGTATCGGCTCCAGCGGGTAGGTCAATGACGATGGGTGCGCGGAAAGCATGATGCAGGGCGTCAGACGGACAGGTGTAATCGGCGGGCGGGGTCTTGAGCGAAGCGAGGGCATTGCGTAGACGCTGCGCGCCCCCCCGACCCCGGACCCACGTGACCCAGCCCACCCGCGCACTGCCAGTCGACCTCGAAGAGCTGTCCATCGCGCTCGAGGCGGAGACCGCGGACCTGCGCTGGTACTTCGACCAGGCCACCGGCGACGTGTTGCTGGTGACTCCGGAGTTCGAGCCGGCGGAGCACGGCGGCCTCACCGTCACCGAGATCGAGAATGAGCCCTCGCGTTTCGTGCGCGTGCCCCCGGGTCACCCTCAGCGTGTGATCGACGACATGCGCGAGTTCGTCACCTCGCTGGGCGACAGCACGCTGCAGGAATCGCTCGAGCTGGCCCTCTCGGCGTCACGGCCGGAGCGGCGCTTCAAGACGGCGCTGTCCTGGCTGCCGGAGCGTCAGCAGCAATGGCACGCCTGGCACCGCGAGCACTGTCATCAACGTGCGCTGGCGTGGTTGGCGCGCCAGGGCATCGAGCCGACCGCCCGGGCCGCCTGAAGCTTCGCGTCAAGCTGATCTCCACGTTGGGGGGAACACCATGGAAACGAGCACGTTGACAGCGGTGCTGCTCCCGATCGCACTTGGCATCGTGATGCTGGGCCTGGGGCTGACGCTCACGCTCGCCGACTTCCGCCGCGTGGTGGTGTACCCGAAGGCAGTCATCATCGGCCTCGCCTGCCAGATGCTGATTCTCCCGGTGGTGTGCTTCGGCATCGCCAAGCTCTTCGGGTTGCCGGCGGCGCTGGCGGTGGGGCTGATGTTGTTGTCGGCCTCACCCGGGGGTGCCACCGCGAACCTCTTCAGCCACCTGGCCAACGGAGACGTGGCGCTCAACATCACGCTGACCGCGGTCAACAGCGTGCTCTCGCTCTTCACGTTGCCGCTGATCGTCAACTTCGCGCTGGTGGCCTTCGTGGGCGAGGGCAAGGCGATCCCCCTGCAGTTCGACAAGGTGGCCCAGGTGTTCGCCATCGTGCTGGTGCCGGTGGGCCTGGGCATGGTGGTGCGCGCGCGTCGCGAAGGGCTGGCCAGGCGCCTGGAGCGCCCAGTGCGGATCCTCTCGGCCGCGGTGCTCGTGCTGGTGATCGCGGGAGCGGTGATCAAGGAGCGGGTGCACCTGCTCGAGTACTTCCAACAGGTGGGGCTGGCGGCGCTCTCTTTCAACCTCGCCAGCATGCTGGTGGGTTACTTCGTGCCGATGCTGTTTCGCCTGCCGAACAAGCAGTCGATCGCCATCGGCATGGAGATCGGCGTGCACAACGGCACGTTGGCGATCGCGATCGCCTCCAGCCCGATGCTGCTCAACAGCACGGTGATGGCGATGCCCGCAGCCATCTACAGCCTGATCATGTTCTTCACCGCGGCGCTGTTCGGGTTCCTGGTCAATCGGCGCAAGACCGACGCGGCGCTCGCTCTGGCACCTTGAGGTTCGGGCTCCTTGCTACCGGCG
>JAYVNA010000665.1:0-10685 GCA_043758715.1 Archangium sp. | reverse complement strand
GCACGTTCGTTGACCTGAAGGGCTGCGCGTTGTTTGTGGCCGCCCATGGCCCAGTCCTTCACCGACTACCCCAACATCACCAACCCCGAGTGCGTGTGGACGCCGCTGCGGGAACTCGGTGGTCTGCCCAACGTGAAGTGGTGCGAGGAGACACTCTGCGGCGTCATCGCCGAGCCAGCGAACACCTGGAGCACCCTCGCCTACCTCTTCGTCGCCGCCTGGTTGTGGTGGTTCACCCGGAAAGACGAGAGCCGCACCCTGCGCTTCTGGGCGCCGGTCGCGTTCTGGGTGGGCCTCACCTCGTTCGCCTACCACGCGACCGTTTCGTTCCTCACCCAGGTGTTCGACTTCTGGGGCATGTACTTCTTCTTTGGCCTGGTGCTGCTGCTCAACCTGATTCGCATGGGCAAGCTCGGCGCCGATCGGCTCTTCAAGACCCTGTATCTCTCCATCGGAGGGCTCACGGTCTTCACCGTGGTGGTGGCCAAACTCCACCTTCCGGTTCAAGGCATCGTGGCGCTGATGCTGATCCTCATCCTGCTCACCGAGGGGTTGGCCAGCCGGGTCACCCGGGCAGGGAGCTACCGTTACCTCGGGCTGTCGCTGCTGGCGGTGGCCATCGCCTTCAGCTTCTCGGCTTCCGACGCCACGGGCGCCCGCTGCGACCCGAAAGACCACGTCTTCCAGGGCCACGCCATCTGGCACGTCTTCGGATCCATCAGCATGGCTTTCGCGCACCTCCACTATCGGCAGTTCAAGGCCCTCTTCGTCTGAATCAGGCCGCCGTCCCTGATCCGGCAATCCAAGGATTCCGTTGACGATTCATGGTGATGCTTCTACGTACCGCCCGCCATGTCGGAGCCCCTGTTCACCGCAGACGAGCAGAAGAAGTTCGATGCGGGTATCGCTGACCTGCTCTCGCATTACCCTCCTGAACGGAAGAGCGCGGCGATGCTGCCTGCGCTGCGACTCCTCCAGTCACTGAAAACCTGGTTGCCGCCCGAGGGCATGCAGCTGGTCGCCCAGCGACTCGAGAGCACCGTGGAGGCCGCCTACGAAGTCGCGACCTTCTACGTGATGTTCCACACCAAGAAGCCGGGCACCTACGTCATCGACGTGTGCACCAACCTCGCCTGCGCCCTGCGCGGAGCCGAAGGCATGCTCGCGTATTTGGAGCAGAAGCTCGAGACCAAGGCCGGCGAAAACGGGCCGAAGTACTTCCTGCGCGAGACCGAGTGCCTCGCCTCGTGTGGCACCGCGCCCTGCCTGCAGATCAACGAAGACCACCACGAGAACCTCACCAAGGCGAAGGTCGACGCCCTGCTGGAGAAGTTGTCATGAGCGTGCTCGCCGAGAAGGTCATCACCCGCGACTGGGACAAGCCGGGCAACAACACCCTGGCCGGGTACCAGAAGAACAACGGCTACGCGCAGCTCAAGAAGGCGCTCACCATGGCGCCCGCGGCCATCACCGACGAGGTGAAGAAGTCGGGCCTGCGTGGCCGCGGCGGCGCCGGTTTCCCCACGGGGCTCAAGTGGAGCTTCGTTCCTTCGCTCGAGAAGAACACCAAGCCGCGCTACCTCGCGATCAACGCCGACGAGTCGGAACCCGGCACCGCGAAAGACCGCTTCATTCTCGAGAACGACCCGCACCTGCTGCTCGAGGGCATCGGCATCGCGTGCTTCGCGCTGGGCGCGCACACTTGCTACATCTACTCGCGCGGCGAGTTCAAATACCCGTCGGCCGTGCTCGATAAAGCAATCGCCGAGGCGTACGCGGCGGGCATCTTCGGCAAGAAGTTGATGGGTACCGATTACGAGCTCCAGGTCTTCCAGGTGCGCGGCGCCGGCGCCTACATCTGCGGCGAAGAGACGGCGCTGCTCGAGTCCCTCGAAGGCAAGAAGGGCTGGCCCCGCCTCAAGCCGCCTTTCCCTGCCGTGGTCGGCCTCTTCGGCTGCCCCACCGTGGTGAACAACGTCGAGACCATCGCCTCGTTGCCCCGCATCTTCGAAAAGGGCGCGGACTGGTTCATGAAGCTGGGCGCCGGCAAGTCAGGTGGCACGCGCCTGGTGACCATCTCGGGCGCCGTGCTGCGGCCCGGCACCTACGAAGTGGCGATGGACACCTCGCTGCGCGAGCTCATCTACGACAAGGCCTACGGCCAGGGCCTGCCCGAGGGCCGCACCGTCAAGGCGTGCATTCCCGGCGGCAGTTCGGCGCCCGTGCTCACCGCCGACGAAATCGACGTCAAGCTCGAGTTCGACGCCTTCAAGCCGCTGCAGTCGATGGCCGGCTCCGGCGGCGTGATGGTGATGGACGACACCGCCTGCATGGTTCGCTGCCTGTGGCGGGTGGCGCGCTTCTACGCAGAAGAGTCGTGCGGCCAGTGCACTCCGTGCCGTGAAGGCCAGCCGTGGATGGCGCGCATCCTGCGCAAGATCGAAGAGGGCCGCGGCGAGCCCGGCGACCTCGACACCCTGATGAACGTGGCCCAGGCGATCGCGCCCTGGCCTCCCATCGGCCTGGGCAACACCATCTGCGCGCTCGGCGACGCAGGCGCATTGCCGGTGCAGAGCTTCGTGCAGAAGTTCCGCAAGGACTTCGAAGATCACGTCACCCAGAAGTGCTGTCCGCACGGCACCACGCCCTGGGGCGTGTTCGGGGAGTTCAAGTGACCAACGCATACGTCGAACTGGGGCTGTTCGGGGTGTTCGCGGTGTGCACCATCGCGGCGGCCGTCGGCGTCATCTTCGCTCGCAACCCCATCGCCTCGGCGATGTCGCTGGTGGCGACGTTCTTCTTCCTCTCCGGCATCTACGTGCTGCTCTGGGCCCACACCATCGCGGCCCTGCAGGTGCTCGTCTACGCGGGCGCCATCATGGTGCTCTTCCTCTTCGTCATCATGCTGCTCTCGCTCTCTGACTCGGGGCCGGTGATGACCTTCTCGCCCACGCGCATCGCCGGCGGCGCGGCGGTGGTGGGGCTGTTCGTGGCGCTGGTCGCGGTCTTCCGCAAGCTGCCGGTGACCGAGCTGGCGTGGACCACCGACGCCTCGAAGATGAAGACCTTCGGGAGCATCAAGCACCTGGGCGAGATCATGTACACCCAGTGGCTCTTCCCGTTCGAAGCGGTCTCGCTGCTGTTGCTGGTCGCCATTCTGGGCGCCGTCGTCGTCGCCAAGCCGCGCATCTGAGGGGACGATGATTCCAACGATTCCGACTTCGTATTACCTGATTCTCGCCGCGGCGCTGTTCTGCCTCGGCATGTTCGGCGTGCTCATCCGCCGCAACGCGCTCGTGGTGTTCATGTGCATCGAGTTGATGCTCAACGCCGCGAACCTCACGTTCCTCGCCTTCGCCCGCGAACGCGGTGACGACCTGGGGCACCTGAGCGCGTTCTTCATCATCGCCGTGGCCGCGGCCGAAGCCGCCGTCGGCCTGGCCATCGTCATCTCGGTGTTCCGTGCTCGAGGCACGGTCAACATCGAGGAAATCCAGTCGATGAAGCACTGAGGGGAATCACGTGGACAAGATCCAAGCCTTTCTTCAGACCGCCCCCGTCGACCCGACGCACGCCGGCCATGCCCTGTGGTTGATCATCGCGCTGCCGTTGCTGGGCGCCTTCATCTGCGGCGTCTTCGGCCGGATCATCGGCCGCGCCAACACGCAGCTGGTCGCCATCAGCTCGGTGCTGGGCAGCTTCCTGCTCTCGCTGCTGGTGTTCTGGACCATCAACGACTTCCGCGCGACCTCGCCCTCTCCCTTCGGTGGCATCGCCTACGCGGTGGGCGCCGACTTCGGCACCTGGTTTCACGCCGGCAGCTTCCGGGTGAACTTCGGCCTGATGGCCGACCACCTGAGCGGCACCATGCTGCTCGTCATCACGGGCGTGGGCTTCCTCATCCACGTGTACTCGGCCGAGTACATGAGCCACGACAAGGGCTACTGGCGTTTCTTCGCGTACCTGAACCTGTTCGTCGGCGCGATGCTCACGCTGGTGCTGGCCGACTCGTTGCCCCTGCTCTTCGTGGGCTGGGAAGGCGTCGGTCTGTGCAGCTACCTGCTGATCGGCTTCTGGTACGACGACCCGCAGAAGGCGTTTGCGGGGCGCAAGGCGTTCATCACCAACCGCATCGGTGACTTCGGCTTTTTGATCGCGAGCTTCCTGCTGGTCTTGCTGGTGGAGAGCCTGATCGCCCGCCCGCAGAACGCGCCCGGTGGGCACGTGAGCGCGAACTACTCGGCGGCGATCGTCGACAAGGGCCCGCTCGCCTTCACCGTGCTTGAAGAGACGGCGCGCAACCTGCCCGACGTCCTCGATGAAAAAATCGTGACGGGCCCGCTCACCGGCCTCACGTACGAAGTGGCGCTCACCATCATCATGCTGCTGTTCATGCTCGGCGCCGCCGGCAAGTCGGCGCAGATTCCGCTCTACGTCTGGCTGCCTGACGCGATGGCCGGCCCGACGCCGGTCTCCGCCCTCATTCACGCCGCGACGATGGTGACCTCAGGCATCTACCTGTTCTGCCGCGTCAGCTACCTGCTGGTGCTCTCGCCCACGGCGATGATCACGGTCGCGCTCATCGGTGCCACCACGGCACTGGTGGCCGCGCTGATCGCCTTCACGCAGAAGGGCATCAAGAAGATCCTCGCGTACTCGACGGTCAGCCAGCTGGGCCTGATGTTCCTGGGCCTCGGCGTCGGCGCCTTCTGGGCGGCCTTCCTGCACGTCGTCACCCACGCGTTCTTCAAGGCCTGCCTGTTCCTGGGCGCGGGCTCGGTGATGCACGGCAACGCCGATGAAGAAGACATCACCAAGCTGGGCGGCCTGCGCAAGGAGATGCCCATCACCTGGGCCACCTTCCTCATCTCGACGCTCGCCATCACCGGCATCGTGCCGCTCTCTGGCTTCTTCTCGAAGGACGCCATTCTTCATGCGGCGCACACCCAGCACATCGCGGGCTTCCACACCCTGCAGACCATCGCCTGGGTGATGGGCACGCTGACCGCCGCGGGCACCGCGTTCTACATGATGCGCGCCTACCTCCTCACCTTCGAGGGCGAGCGCAGCAAGGACGCCAAGATTCCGCACGCGCACGAGTCGGCGGCGGCCATGACGGGCCCGTTGGTGGTGCTCGCCACCCTCGCAGTGCTGGCGCTGCTGCACGGCCTGCCGATCATGCACATGCAGCGCGGCGGGGTGACCATCACGCAGACGCTGATGGAAAACTTCCTCGACCCGGTGTTCCGCACCACCAACGAGCTCATCGCGCGCAAGCAGTTCCTCGAGCTGCCGCACGAGCACGAGTCGATGGCGGGCCCCTGGCTGCAGGCGTGGATCATCGCCATAGTCTCGGGCGGCATCGCGTTCTTCCTCTACCGCCGCTACCTCCCCGCGAAGGGCAGCTTCCCCGCGTGGACCGAGCCGATGCGGAAGTTCTCGTTCAACAAGTTCTTCGTCGACGAGGTGTACGAGTTCTTCGTCATCAAGCCGCTCACGCTCTTCTCGCGCGCGCTGCACAAGGTCGTCGATTCGATCTTCATCGACGGCATGGCGGTGCATGGCACGGCCTGGCTGACCGCCCGGACCGGCGCGGTGCTGCGTTACCTGCAGACGGGCGACGCCCAGATGTACGCCGCCGTGATGGCGCTGGCGGCCTCGGGCGGCCTGATGTGGGCCATCTTCAAGGTGCTGCCGTGAATTCTGTCTTCGACTCCCGCATCCTGAACCTGGTCATCTTCTTCCCCCTGCTGGTGGGCGCGCTCGTCGTGTTCCTCCCGAAGGACGAGAAGGGCCAGATTCGCGCCGTCACCCTCGCCGGCATGATCGGCAGCTTCCTCACCACCCTGTGGGCGTGGTTCCGCTTCGACATTCACTCGCCCGTCGAGTTCCAGCTCGAGTACCGCCTCGAGTGGCTCTCCGACGTCGGCATCAGTTATCACGTCGGCGTCGACGGTCTCTCGGTGGCGCTGGTGCTGCTGACCGGCGTGCTGGGGCCCATGGTGGTGCTCTCGTCGTGGACCTTCGTGCAGGAGCGCGTGAAGGAGTTCCACCTCGCGCTGCTCGTGCTGCAGACGGCGATGTTCGGTGCCTTCACCTCGATCGACACGATGTTGTTCTTCATGTTCTTCGAGGCCGTGCTGGTGCCGATGTACCTGCTGATCGGCGTGTGGGGCTCTGAAGAGCGGCAGAAGGCCGCCGTGAAGTTCTTCCTCTACACGATGGTCGGCTCGGTGCTGATGCTGCTGGCGCTCTTCGCCGTGTACTTCCTCTCGGCGCCCGCGGGCTCGCGCAGCTTCGATTACTCCACCATGTACAACGGCATGATGGGCGCCAGCCGCGAGCTGGCGAGCTACCTGAAGGCGAACCCCGACGGAAACGGCGTGGGCCTTTCCCCGGTGGCGCTGGCGTTGTTCCGCTACGGCCCCTGGCTCTTCATGTGCTTCGCGCTCGCGTTCGCCATCAAGGTGCCGATGTTCCCGCTGCACACCTGGTTGCCTGACGCGCACGTGCAGGCGCCGGTGGCCGGTTCCATCGTGCTCGCCGGCGTGATGCTCAAGCTGGGCACCTACGGCTTCTGGCGCTTCGCGGTGCCGCTCTTCCCCGTGGCCGCGCGGCAGCACCAGCTGATGTTCTCGGTGCTGGCGGTGATTGGCATCGTCTACGGCGCGTTGATGTGCCTGGCGCAGCGCGACATCAAGAAGCTGATCGCGTACTCGTCGGTCAGCCACCTCGGCTTCTGCATGCTGGGCATCTTCGCCTTCACGCCTGAAGGCGCGACGGGCAGCGCGTACCAGATGCTCAACCACGGCGTGTCGACGGGCGCGCTCTTCCTGCTCTTCGGCATGATCTACGAGCGCCGCCACGCGCGCTTGATGAGCGACTACGGCGGCATCGCGCGGGTGATGCCGGTCTACGCGGCCTTCTTCCTCATCGTCACCTTCTCGAGCATCGCGGTGCCCGGCACCAACGGCTTCATCGGCGAGTTCCTGGTGCTGCTGGGGACCTTCAAGTCGAACCTCCCGATGTGGCTCGGCGTGACCGCGGCCACCGGCGTGATTCTCGGCGCGGCCTACATGTTGTGGATGGTGCAGAAGGTGTTCTTCGGCCAGGTGACGCACCAGGAAAACCTGGGCTTGCTCGACATGAACAAGCGCGAGGTGGCCGCCGCCCTGCCCTTCATCGTGCTCATCGCGGTGATGGGCCTGCGCCCGCAGCCGTTCCTCGACGTGCTGAACACCAGCACCGAGCGCTACGTGGCCCGCGCGAAGTTCGCCTCGGGCGATGGCCCAGATGACGATCGCCTGGTGCGCGTGCTCGTGCGCCAGTTGCCCAGGGCCGCGGTCGCCCAGGCCGACGCGCCGACCCCCATGAGGCCGAGCCTCACGCCCGACGGGATGCAACGGCCGGCGCGCGCGATGTTGATCAAACCACTGCAGCCGATTCAACCGACGCTGCAGCCCGGTGAAGCCCAGGTGCTGCCATGACCCTGGTCGTTCTGCCTCGGCCAGATGTCCGCTTCGCTCCCATCTGTCTCGCGCAGCGTTCCGCTGCTTCCGGCGGCACTCCATGATCACGACTCCGACCTTCACCCTGAACGACTTCCTCCCCGTGATGCCCGCGGGCGTGCTGGTGATCGCCGCCATCGTGCTGATGCTCTCGGAGGTCTTCCTCGTCTCGGCGACCCGCACCTACCAGGCGATGCTCGCCACCATCGCTTCGGCGGTGGCCGGCTTCGTCGCGGTGCACAACGCCTTCGAGCCCGCGCGCTCGGTGCTGCAGGGTTACGCGGTGCTCGACCCGTTCTCGAGCTGGACGACCGCGATGGTGTGCCTGGGCACCGGCCTCGCCGTGCTGCTCTCGTCGGGTTTTCTCAAGCACCGCAACGCCGAGCGCGGTGAGTTCTACGCGCTGATGCTCTTCGCGGCGGCGGGCATGAGCCTGCTGGCGCTCTCGGCGGAGTTCATCACCCTCTTCATCAACCTCGAGGTGATGTCGATCGCCACCTACGCGCTCACGGCGTTCCTGCGCCGCGGTCCGCGCCCCAGCGAGGCGGGCTTCAAGTACTTCATCCTCGGTGCGTTCTCGGCGGCGCTGCTGCTGTACGGCGCGGCCCTGCTGTACGGCGCCACCGGTGCCACCAAGCTGGTCGAAGTGAGCGCGGCCATGCCCGCGGCCTTCGCCAGCTCGCCCGGTCTGGTCTACGCGGGCATGGGCCTGGTGCTCGCCGGCTTCGCCTTCAAGGTGGCGGCGGTGCCGTTCCACATGTGGACGCCTGACGTGTACGAAGGCGCGCCGACCCCGGTGACTGCGCTGATGAGCGCGGGCGTGAAGGCAGCGGCCTTCATCGCGATGGTTCGCACCTTCCTCTTCCTCGGGCGCGGCATTCCCCCGGAGATGCCGTTCTACGTCTTCAGCTCGCTCGCGCTCGTCACCATGGTGGGCGGCAACCTGCTCGCCCTGCCCCAGCGCAACGTCAAGCGCATGCTGGCGTACTCATCGATCGCGCACGCGGGCTACCTGCTGCTGGGCGTCGCGGCGCTCTTCGCGCCGGTGGGTTCCGCGGGCGATGGCCACGTGGGCGTGCTCAGCGCCACCCCGCTGATGGGCCTCGTGCCCAACGTCTCGAGCGAGGTCTACAAGGGCCTGCTGTTCTACTTGCTCGGCTATACCGTCACCTCATTGGGCGCCTTCGGCACCATCTCGGCGCTCGAGCGCCGCGAAGACGAGACCCGCGGCAACACCTGGGACCTCGAGCGCTTCGCGGGCCTGGTGCAGCGGCGTCCGGGTTGGGCGTTCGCGATGGCGGCCTTCATGCTCTCGCTGGGCGGCGTGCCTCCGACGGTCGGCTTCCTGGGCAAGCTGTTCCTCTTCAGCGCCGCCGTCGATGCCGGCCTGTTGGGCCTGGCGGCAGTCGGCATTCTGTCGAGCGTGATCGGCGTGTACTTCTACCTGCGAGTGGTCGTGTACATGTTCATGCGTCCGGCTCCGGCCGACGTGTCCACCCCGGTTCGCCACTGGACCACCGAGCTCGCGTTGATCAGCTCGGCTGTCGCGGTGGTGGCGTTGGGCGTCATTCCCGGGCCCATCACCGAATGGTTTGGCCGCCTGGGCATGGTCTTCGGTCACTGAGCCGCAAGTCGCTCCGGAGTTCCTTCGGAGCAGGGCTTCAAGACCCGCAAAAGAAGGCGGCCCGGTGTTCCGACTGGAGCACCGGGCCGCGGGTCTTCTTGCACTGCCAACACAGCGAGGCTGCTGAAGCGGTGGGGGGGAACCCCTTCAACACATCGACTGCCGTGTCGAGTACCTGGTCTGCCAACCGCGTGCCATATCGTTTGCCAAATCAATACAACCACTTACGAGCGTTACGGACGGTTCTCATTCAAGGCTGAATTGCAGCGATGAAAGGATGATTTCGGCTTCGAAAAACGCTGAGGGCAATCCACAAAAGAAGGCGGCTCGACGCAGGTTCGCGTCGAGCCGCGGGTCTTCCGGTTCTGAAGCCAGGCGAGGCCGGTGAAGTGGTGGGGGGGAACCTCCTTCACCTTCGTCTGCCCGACTTGAAGTGTTCAGCGAACGCTGTGCCAGAGTTCAGCGAGCCTGATTTCAGGAGCTTGGCGGTGCAGCGCGCAGGAGAATTTCACACCTGCAACGGAACGCATTTCAGATCTGAAACACGCAGTCTGATTTCAAGACAGCTGCGGTTCTTCGCCGGTGGTCTTGAGCCCCAGGCGCTTCATCTTTCGCCACAGCGTGGTGGCGGAGACCCCGAGCACCTCGGCGACGCGGGAGAGATCGTGGGGCGACTGCTCGAGGGCGCTGGTGATGGCGCGGCGCTCGGCATCGGTGACGGCGTCGGCCAGCGACTGCACCGGCCCGCCTGAAGCTGAAGGCGCCACGGCGACCGCCACCTGGTCTCCCGACTTCCGCCGAAGGGGGAAATCGTCGGGCAGCAGCTCTTCGCCTTCGGCCAGGGCGGCGGCCTGCTCCACCAGGTTTTCCAGCTCGCGCACGTTGCCGGGAAAGCCATAGCTCGAGAGGTGATCGAGCGCCGTGGGGCCGAAGCGGTGCGGCTTGCGGCTGCGGGCGTTGGCCCGGTCGAGGAAATGCTGGGCCAGAATCGGCACGTCCTCGAGGCGCTCGCGCAGGGGCGGCACCACCAGGGTCACCACCGCCAGGCGATAGAACAGGTCCTGGCGGAAGCGCTTGTCGTTCACCTCGAGCTCGATGTCGCGGTTGGTGGCGGCCACCGTGCGCACGTTGACTGTGATGCTGGTGCTCTCACCGACGCGCCGCACTTCGCCTTCCTGCAGCACGCGCAGCAGCTTCGACTGGAAGGCCGGCGCAGTCTCGGTGACCTCGTCGATGAAGATGGTGCCCCCGTGCGCCTCTTCGAACAGGCCGCGCCGTGCCTTCACGGCGCCCGTGAAGGCCCCACGGGCGTGACCAAACAGCTCTGATTCGAGCAGCGACTCGGTGATGGCCGCGCAGTTGACGGGCACGAAGGGCGCGCGCGAGCGACCGGACAGCGCGTGAATGGCGCGGGCCACCAGTTCCTTGCCCGTACCGGACTCGCCCTGCACCAGCACGGTCGCCTCGCTGGCGGCCACGCGCGAGATGCGGGTGGTGAGGTCGCGCATGGCCTGGCTGCGGCCGACCAGCGACGAGAGCCCATGGCGCGCCTT
>JAYVNA010000664.1:0-3473 GCA_043758715.1 Archangium sp. | reverse complement strand
CATGAAGGACCAATCGAGAAAAGGGGAACGCAGCTGCAGCGAGGGCGAAGTTCGCCGGCGGTCAATGACGACAGCTGCACCAACACGCCACCCGGGGCGGGGAACTGCGAACCGGGGTGACGGTGGAAGACACGCACATCCAATATAGCGGACATATATCCGTGTCAACGGCATCACCGGCCGAGCGCGGCTCCGGGAGGCCTCCGGGGTGGTAGAAATCGCGCCGATGAATCACCTGCGCTTCAACCTGAACGGCGACTGGATCGAAGAGCGCGACGCGAGCCCCACCACGACCTTGCTGCGGTTCCTGCGAGATCGCCGGGGCATGACCGGCACCAAGGAAGGCTGCGCCGAAGGTGACTGCGGCGCGTGCACGGTGGCGATCGCCGAGCGCGGTCCTGACGGCAAGCCTTCGTGGCGCGCGGTGAACTCGTGCCTGCTGCTGCTGCCGATGGTGCAGGGAAAACACGTGCTGACGGTTGAGGCGCTGAAGACCGACGACAGCTACCACCCGGCCCAGCTCGCGATGGCGAAGGCCCTCGGCAGCCAGTGTGGCTACTGCACGCCGGGCATCGTGATGACGATGTTCGAAGCGACCTACCGGACCGATCTCGACGCGCCCTGGAAGCTCGACGATCAGCTGTGCGGAAATCTGTGCCGCTGCACCGGGTATCGGCCCATTCGCGAAGCCGCTGATCAGGTCGCGGGCTCCTGCCCCCAGGACCGTTTCTCCGACGAGCTCGAGCACGCGGCCCCGGAGTCGATGGCGCTCGACTACGAGGCCAGGGGCCAGCGCTTTGCCACGCCCACCAGCTTCGAGGCGCTGTGGCGCGAGCTCGACGCCCACCCCGATGCCCGCTTCGTCGGTGGGGGTACTGATCTCTCGCTCGAGGTCACCAAGAAGTTCGCGGTGCTGCCCAAGTTGATTTCCCTCGAGGGAATCACCGAACTCAAGGCGATGACCGAAATCGACGGCGGCTTCCGCCTCGGCACCGGCGCGACCATCTCGGAGCTGGAAGCGTTCTGTCAGGCGCGCCTGCCCTCGGTGCACCGCATGGTGCGTTACTTCGGAGCGCGGCAGATCAAGCACCGCGGCACGCTGGGGGGAAACCTGTGCACGGCGTCTCCCATCGGCGATCTCGCGCCGGCGCTGCTGAGCCTGGGGGCGACCGCGATCATCCGGGGCCGCTCAGGTGAACGCAGGGTCGCGCTCGAGCAATTCTTCACGGGCTATCGCAAGACTGCGCTCGCGGCGAAGGAAGTGCTCGCGGCGATCGAGGTCCCGAAGGCTCCGTCGTCGGCGCGCGCGATCTCGTACAAGGTCTCGAAGCGGCGCGAACTCGACATCAGCACGGTGTCCGCGGCGTTCTACGTCGACACCGATGCGGGGGGGGAAGTGACCGTCGCGCGGCTCGCGTACGGAGGCATGGCGGCGACTCCGAAGCGGGCGAACGGGGCGGAGGCGGCGCTGGTCGGCCAGCTCTGGAATGAGGCGAGCATCGAGCGGGCGGCGAAGGCCCTCGCTGCTGACTTTTCGCCGATGTCCGATCACCGCGGCAGCGCGCCGTATCGCTCGTTGGTGGCCGCGAACCTGCTGAGGGGTTTCTTCGACGAGACCCGCGAGGTGAAGCAACCCGCGCTCGCAGGTCATCATGCCGCTACCGTTCAGCGCGGCGAGGAGGTGCCCCGTGGTTGAGCCCGTGCTTCACCCGCCTCAGAAGTCCGCGGCGCGTGAGCCTGAAGGCCCGGTGACGCCGCTGCATCAGCCGTTGCTGCACGAGAGCGGGCTGCGGCACACCAGCGGCGAAGCGAAGTACGTCGACGACTTTCCAGCGCCCGCGGGAATGCTGGTGGCGCAGATCGTCGCTTCGACCCAGGCGCGCGCGCGCATTCGGAAGATCGACATTTCGAAGGCGAAGCAGGTGCCGGGCGTGCACGCGGTCATCACCGCGCGTGACATCGCGGGCGAGAACAACGTCGGGCCGGTGGTTCACGATGAAGAGCTGCTCGCCAGCCAAGACGTGCACTTTCTCGGACAGGCGCTCGCGCTGGTGGTGGGCGAAACCTACGAGGCCTGCCGCGCCGGAGTCGCCGCCGTGGTGGTCGAGCTCGAGCCGTTGCCCGCGGTGGTCACGCTCGAAGACGCGATCACGAAGCAGAGCTGGCTGTCGGAACAGCACCTGATGCAGCGCGGTGATGCGGCCGCGGCGCTCGCCACCGCCGACGTTCGTTTCCAGGGCGAAGTGCGCACCGGTGGGCAGGACCATTTCTATCTGGAGACCCACGTCACCCTCGCGGTGCCGGAAGAGGGCAGCGCCCTCAAGCTGTACTGCTCGACCCAGCATCCCAGCGAAGTGCAGACGCTCGTCGCGCACGTGCTCGGCTGGCATCGGCATCAGCTGGTGGTCGAGGTGCCGCGCATGGGTGGCGGCTTCGGTGGCAAGGAAACGCAGGCTGCGAATTACGCCGCGCTCGCGTCGTTGGCGGCGCTCAAGACCGCGAGGCCCGTGAAGGTCTGGCTCAACCGCGACCAGGACATGATGTGGACGGGCAAGCGTCATCCGTTCCTCACCAGGTTCGACGTGGGCTTCACCAACGACGGCACGCTCGTCGCGCTCGACGCTCAGCTGTTCAGCGACGGCGGGTTCAGTTCAGACCTGAGCCGGGCAATCCTCGACCGCGCGCTCTTCCACGCAGACAACGGCTACTTCGTTCCGCACGTGCGCCTCACGGGCCGGGTGGCGAAGACGAATCTGCCCTCGAACACCGCCTTCCGTGGGTTCGGCGGGCCGCAGGGCATGGCGGTGATGGAAGAGCTGATGAGCCGCTTCTGCGAGCGCACCGGGCTCGATCCGGTCGAGGTGCGACGAAAGAATTTCTACGGCGCCGCGCCCCGAAACCTCACGCCGTTCTGGCAAGAGGTGAAGGACAACCGGCTCCCGCGCATCTTCGAAGAGCTGTTGGCCTCTTCGAAATACGCGCAGCGTAAGATCGAGATCGACGCGTTCAACGCGAAGAACCCGCGGGTGAAGCGGGGCCTCGCACTCACGCCGGTGAAGTTCGGTATCAGCTTCACCACGTCGTTCCTCAACCAAGCCGGCGCGTTCGTGGTGCTCTACGGGGACGGCAGTCTTCAGCTCAATCACGGCGGCACCGAGATGGGTCAGGGGCTGCACACCAAGATGCTCGCGATCTGCGCGCATGAACTGGGCGTGGTTCCGTCGAGCGTGCGGGTAATGAATACCTCGACTGACAAGGTGCCGAACACCTCGGCGACTGCGGCTTCCAGCGGGTCTGACTTGAACGGCCAGGCGGTGAAGCACGCGTGCGAGACGTTGCGTGAGCGGCTGCGGCCGGTGGCGGCGCGGTTGCTCGGGGTGCCGTCAGAAAGCGCGAAGGACATTCTGTTCGCGGGCGGCCGGGTATTCCTCGCGTCGCGGCCTGAGCTGGCGTTGCCGTTCGAGAAGGTGACC
>JAYVNA010000663.1:0-10719 GCA_043758715.1 Archangium sp. | reverse complement strand
AGGGCAGCACGTCTGAGGTGGTGATGGTCTGATCGACCCCGGTCACCGCCTGGAAGTTGAAGACGTTGAACACGTCGGCCGTGAACTCGACCACGTTGTCCTTGCTGATCTTGTAACGCACGCCCGCCTTCAGGTTGATCGCGTGACGCCAGGGCAAGCGACCGCCGGCCCCGCGGGGCAGCACGAACACCTCGTCGCGGCCGTAGATGGGGTGGCTGCCGAGGTAGTTGATCGGCGCTCCCGAGCGGCCTTCGTAGGTGACACCAGCCACCAGGCTGAAGCCGCCGGTGATGATGAATTCCTTGCTCGCGTAGGCCTTGATGAAGTGGTTGCGGTCGGCGTCGAGCGGGCCGGTGCGGTTGGGCAGCAGCGAGATGAGGTCGAAGTCGGCGTTGATGTTCGGGTCGAGCTGACCCGTCTCAGGGCGGAACAGACCGTTGTAGTTACCGCGCAGCGACGAGTAGGTGTACGAGACCTGCCCCATCCAGCCGTCGCTGAAGGCCTTGTTGAAGTAGCCGGTGACCGCGTCGTAATCGCGAACCGCGCGCGGGAAAGCCGAAGCGATGCCTTCGCCGGGGTTACCGATGAAGTAGGTCGACGCTTCGTCAACCGACATGTCCTCGATGACCGAGTTCATGTAGCGGTGGGTATAGGTGACGCCGAGACGGCCATCGGAGATGACCTCGTACTCGCCGCCGACGACGAACTCATCGCTGCTCTGGGGCTTGATGTTCGCGTCGACCGGCGTCTTCCCGGCGCCCGTCTGCAGGCCGCCCGCGTTGGGGTCGTAGTCACCGCCGTTGACGGCGTTGATCGCGTAATTGTTGCGCGGGTCGAGGCACTCGTTGGTGGCCTGGCCGATGTCGGCGAGCGGGTCACAGCCCGGGCGCGAGGCATTCGCCGTGGCGCGGTGCTGGAACTGGTACTGCGACTCACCCGTCAGCGCGCGGTCGGCGATGTCGATCGGCATCGCCTCGTAGTAGCGGCTGTAGTTCGCGAAGAGCTTGCTGCGGCCCTGCTGGGTGAAGTCGTAGATCACACCGAGGCGGGGCGAGAGCATGTTGTTGAGCGTCATGCCCAGCGAGCCGTCGCCCGAGAACAGTTGCTGGTTCTCATAGCGAACGCCGAGGTTCAGGGTGACCACGTCGGCGATCGACCAGCTGTCCTGGAGGTAGGCGCCGAACGAGGTCGCCGTGGGAATCGAGTTCACGATCGGAATCTGCACGGCGGTGTCGGGGCCCGTGAAGTAGCCGTACTGGCGGTAGTCCGCGAAGCGGCTTCCCGAGGTGTTCTGGCGAAGCAGGTTGCCACCCGAGTACGCCTTCTTCAGGTCGTAACGGAGGTTCTCGATGTCGATACCCGCCTTGACGATGTGGTGACCCAGGCCCTGGAACAGCGCGGTCGCCGAGGCGCGGCCCTGAATGCGGTCGAGGGTCGCGTCCTGCAGGAAGCCGAAGCCGCCGATGGTGTACGTCGCGCCGCCGCGGCCCGTGGCCGGGCAGGTGTTCGCGTCGACACAGAGCGCCGCGCCTTCAGCGGTCAGCGTCTCGAACTGCGTGATGGGCATGGGCGCGGTGCGGCGGTAGATGACCGCGGGCGTGCCGGCGGCCGTGCCGGCCTTGTTGAGGTCCGAGAAGCCGCTGCCGTCGTCAGGCAGCGCCGCCGAACGCAGGCGGAACCAGCCGACGCTCGCGTCGAGCAACAGGTGCTTGTCGAGGAAACCGCCCTGGTACCGCAGCGAGAGGGTGTTGGTGTCAGAGGTGTCGACCACGCCGCCCTTCCAACCGTTCGAGGTGCTGCGGCGCTCGTTGAAGGAGGACGGGGTCGAAGAGCTCGAGGGCGAGCCGACCACGGACAGCGAGAGGTTGTTGTCGGCGTTGATGAGGAAGGTCAGCTTGGCGATGTACGAGAAGGCCCGGTTGCTGTCGTCGCGGGTCCTGGTGCTGCCCGGAACGGTGGGGTTGGTCTGTTCCATCGTGACCGGGTCGGTCACGAAGGCCCGCAGCTCGCGGGTGGTCCGGTTTGACGCGAACGAAGGCGCGAAGCCCACGAAGAACCACAGGCGGTCCTTGATGATGGGGCCACCAACCTCAGCGCCGAAGTCGACGGTGTTGAGCAGCTTGCCGGTCAGACGCACCGACGAAGCGGCTGACTCGATGACGTGCTGGTTGCCCTGCAGCGCGCCCGGGGTCCAGTTGCCCCAGACCATGCCGTGGAACTCGTTGCTGCCCGACTTCGTAACGACGTTGAGCACGCCGCCCGTGGCGCGGCCGTATTCAGCCTGGTAGCCGCCGGTGATGACGTTCGCCTCTTCGACGAACTCGACGGGGAACTGAGCGCCGTTGGTGCCGAAGGCCGGGTCGCTGACCGACACGCCGTCGACGAGATACAGGTTCTCAGGCGACTGAGCGCCGGAGAAGCCGTAGCCGTACTCGTCGGCGATGACCTGCGGGGCGACCGCGGCCAGCGACTCGAAGCTGCGCACACCCGAGCCGTTGGGCTGGATGAAGGCGATGTTGTTGATGAAGTCCTTGCCGACGTTGATGCCGGTGGTGGTCGAGCCGATGTCGACGGTGGGCGGCTTGCCCACGACGACCACGGTGTCGCCCTGCACGGCCTCGGGCTGCAGCTGAATGTTCACGCGCACGGTGCGGTCAGTGCGAACGTTGATGTCGGTGCGCGAGTAGGGCTTGAACGATTCCTTCTCGAGCTTCAGGGTGTAGACGCCGGCGGGCAACTGCGCGAGGCGATAGAGGCCAGAGCTGTCGGTGACGACGACTTCTTCACCCTGGAGCGCGCTTGAGGTCGCGGTGATGACCACGTCGGGAACCGGCTTGCTGGTCGCAGCGTCAGTCACGATACCGGTGACGACAGCGGAGCCCTGAGCAAAGGCCAGAGACGAAACGAGCGCGCTCGCAATGAGCGCACTGCGGTAAAGCCAGGTGGTGGGACGCACGTTGATCCTCCAGGAAGGAACGAATTGCGGGGCCTTCCTTACCCACCCGCACATCCGTGTCAACGCATCTCGATAACTTGGTTACGTTTTTGTTAAGGAGTGAGAGGCCATGTTCGATTCCGTTCTGCAGCGAGGCGACGTCCCCAAGAGCCGCTTCGGCGCCGGTACCTTGATTTCCGTCTTCATTCACGTGGCCCTCTTCGCCCTGGTGGCCTGGTTGACCACCCGCCCTCCTTCGGTCGAAGAAGACGTCTCCGAGGTGAAGTTCTTCGCCGCGGTGCCCCCGCCTCCGCCGCCTCCTCCGCCGCCTCCTCCCGGGGGAAACACGCCCAAGGTCGAGAAGAAGGTCGAAAAAAAGATCAAGAAAGACACCCTGGTGCAGCCCAGGGAAATTCCCACCGAGAAGCCGCCCGAGGCCGAGCCGCAGAAGGAAGAAGAAGCGTCCCCTGAGCCCGAAGGCGAGGCCGGAGGGGTGGAAGGCGGCGTGGTGGGCGGCGTGGTCGGTGGCGTGGTGGGCGGCGTGGTCGGCGGCGTGGTGGGTGGCTCGCTGGGCACCGACGTGGTGCCGTTCGGCGAAGGCATGACCCGCCCCGATTGCGACAAGTCGGTGCTGGCCGACATCTATTCGAAGAGCCGCGAGGCGCGGGAAGCGCACATCGAGGGGATGATGATCATCAAGTGCAACATCCTGGTCGATGGCTCGGTCAAGAACTGCCGGGTGATGAAGCCCCTGCCCCATCTGTCTGAGGCGGCGTTGGCAGCGATGGCGCAGATGCACTGCAAGCCGGCCACGTTCCAGGGTCAGCCGATCAGCATCGACTACGTGCAGAACTTTCAGTTCAAGCTGCCGCGGTAAGCCGACCCCATCAAACAGGTTGGCTTCGAGGCCCAGCGCCAGCTAGGAAGTCGCGCTCATGGACTTCTCATTTGGTCATCTCTGGTCGTCGATGGGCCTCTTCGCGAAGCTCATCGTGCTCACGATGGGTGTGATGTCGCTGGCGAGCCTGCTCGTGATGTTCGAGCGCATCGTGGTCTACATGCGCTCTGGTTCCGAGTCGGTGGTGTTCGCCGAGAAGATGGGCAAGCTGCTGTCGGGGGGTGACGTCGCCGCCGCCGCCAACGCGGGCCTGAACAAGAATGTGGGCCACCTGGGCCGCACCATCAACGCCGGCCTCACCGCGTTCCGGACAGCGCCCGGCAATAAGGACGTCGCCATCGAATCGGTGGCCCGCGCCCTCGAGCGCCAGGCCGCCCGCGAAGTGCAGACCTTCAAGCGAGGCCTGGGCGTGCTCGCCACCGTCGGTTCGACCGCGCCCTTCATCGGGCTGCTGGGCACCACGATGGGCATCGTCAACTCCTTCCAGCAGATGGCGGCGGCGGGCTCCGGCGGCCTCGGCACCGTGTCGGCCGGTATTTCCGAAGCGCTCATCACCACCGCCTTCGGCCTGCTGGTGGCCATTCCCGCGGTGATGGCGTTCAACTTCCTGCAGGGCTGGGTCGACGCGCGTTCGGTGGATCTCTCCGAGTCTTCCAACGAGTTCCTCGACGTCGTCACCCGTCACTTCGCGAAGTAACGAGCACTCACCATGGGAATGGGTGTTGGTGGTCACAAGGGAATCAAAGCCGAGATCAACGTCACCCCCATGGTGGACGTGGTGCTCGTGCTGCTGATCATCTTCATGGTGATCACGCCCATGCTCCAGCGCGGCAAAGACGTGCAGCTGCCCAAAGCGGTCAAGGTCGATGACGAGAAGAAGGGCGCCAACGACCCGGTGGTCGTCTCGGTCACGCCCGACAAGCGCATCTACATCGAGAGCGACAGCTACGACGACGACGGCTTCCAGGCCGAGCTGCAGAAGAAGCTCATCAGCAACCCCGGCCAGCGCATTCTGCTCAAGGGCGATCAGTCGCTGGTGTTCGAAGACGTGCGGCGGGTGATGAACCTCGCGCGCAAGGCCGGCGCCAAGTCGATCGCGCTGGGTGT
The DNA here is from genome assembly GCA_043758715.1 of Archangium sp. Lineage (GTDB taxonomy): Bacteria > Myxococcota > Myxococcia > Myxococcales > Myxococcaceae > Archangium_A. The sequence continues at coordinate 5,779 of JAYVNA010000663.1, read as the reverse complement.
CGAAGAGGTGAAAAAGTGATCGGGCGCAAACGCCGGAAGATTTCCGTGCAGCCGCAGACCGGCCTCAACAGCGACATCAACATCACGCCGATGGTCGACGTGGTGCTCGTGCTCCTCATCATCTTCATGGTGGTGACGCCGCTCCTCGAGAAGGACATCGAGGTGAAGGTGCCCGAGAGCGAGAAGGTCGAGCAGATCGACGAGGTTCCGCAAGACCAGCTGGTGGTCACGGTCTCCGAGTCGGGTGAGATGAAGATCAACCTCGACGTGGTGACGGACCAGGCGGCCTACGTCGAGAAGCTGACCCGCATGCTGTCGGCCAAGAAGAAGGGCGACAAGCTGGTGTTCTTCACCGCTGACGATCGCACCAACTACGCGAAGCTGGTCTCGGCGCTCGATGGCGCGCGCCAGGCCGGGGCGGAGACGCTGGGCATGGCGACCGACAAGATCGAAGCCGCCGCGCCCGGTGAAGTGCCGCCGGGTGACGCGCCTCCCGAGCCGCCGCCCGCTCCGTAATCAGCGGTTGCGCAGCTCCGCCAGCTCGCCCTTGAGTCCGGGCAGCTCGCCGGGGGGCAGCTTCGCCATCACGTACTTCACCGTGTCGTGCAGCGTCTCGTAGGGGTCGCGCGCGACGAAGCCGAGCTGCTGCTCCGCCTTGGTGGAATCGCACCAGAACCAGTGCTCCCCCACTTCGACTTCCTGCGGGTCGAGGGTGGGCTTCTCCCCGCGCCACCTGGCGACCTGCTCGAGCGCGTACGCCCCCAGGATGTTGAGCTGCTTGTTCAACTTCACCCGGGGTGCGGCGACGCCGGTGAGCCGCTCGAGGCGCCCGAAGAAGTCCTTCATCGTGAGGTTGAGGCCCATCAGGTGCCGGCCGTAGAGCTCGCCGCGGGTCAGCGCGTTGACCGCGGCCTGCGCCACGTCGCGCGCGTCGACGAAGCTCATGCCGCCGCCGGGCATCGCGGGAATGTCGCGCTGGAGGAACTTCGCGACCGTCCAGGTAGACGACAACCGATCATCGCCCGGCCCCATCAGCAACGAGGGGTTGAGCACCACGAGCGGAATGCCTTCCTTCTTGCAGAACTCCAGCGCCAGCTTCTCTTCGTAGATCTTCGACAGGTAGTACGGCCATCGGCCGACGGTCTCGATCGGGTAGTCATCGGCCTCGGTACCGACGCGCTCTTCCTTCGAGACGGCGATGGTGCCCGAGGTCGACATCAAGATGACGCGGGGTTTGGTGCCGAGCGTGCGCACGTCACGCAGCAGCTCGCGGGTGCAGTCGACGTGCAGCTCGTACATCTTGCGGCCGTCTTCGTTCTTGAAGCTGACGAGGCCGGCGAGGTGAAAGATCGCCTCGACGCCGCGCAGCGCATCGCGCACGGCCTCGCGGTCCTTCAAGTCGGCCTGCACGTGACGCACGGGGTGTTCGCCCTGGCTCCAGGCGGCCGGCGGCCTGGTGCGAGAAATGAGCGTGAGCGCGTGGCCCTGCGCGCGCAGCAGCGGCACCAGATGCGTGCCCAGAAAACCAGTTCCGCCAGTGATGAGAATGTTCCTGGTCTGTCTCCCCCTCTCCCCCGCGGGGGAGAGGGTCGGGGTGAGGGGCTTACGCCTTATCCGTTCGCGGGCGCCGCTCCCGATGCGGCGGAGCCAGTGCGCTCAACTCTTCAGGTCTCACGGTGCGCCCGTCCTTCAACGCCCGCACGGACTCTTCAGCCATGCGGGTGACGAGCCGGTACCCATCGCTCTTCGCCATGCCCTTGACGCGCTCGCGCATCTTCCCGATCTCCAGCACGGGCCCAAAGCGCACCTCGAGGTCATCGAACTTCGGCCACCACGCGCCCTTGGGCAGCGCGTCGTAGGTCCCGTGCAGGTACACCGGCAGGATGTCGACGTTGAAGCCCATCGCGAGGTAGCCGGTGGTGGGCTTGAACTCCATCAGCTCGCCGTTGGGGCTGCGGGTGCCCTCGGGGAAGATGAGGAGGTTGAAGCCCTGGGTGAGCGATTCGCCCGCGAGCCGCAACGATTCGCGCAGCGAGCCCGAGCGATCCATGGGGATGAGGTTCGTGAAGTTTTCGAAGTACGCGCGCTTGAGCGGCGAATCGAAGAAGTAGTCGCGGGCAGCCAGCGCCACCATGCGATCACCCTGCTCGCCCAGGGCGACCTTCACCAGGCCCATGTCGAGGTGGCTGGCGTGATTGGCGACGATGAGGAAGTTGCGATTCTGGGGAATGAACGGCTTGCCCTTCACCTTCACATCGAACAGCCCGCCGTAGATGGCGCGTTGTCCGGCCTGGAGCGCGGTGCGGCCGGCCTCTGCCACGCCGTCGGGCAGGTTGAGCTCGAGCTCGGAGTCTTTCTTGCGGGCGACCTCTTTCGAAATCTCGCGCGCCTTCACCTCGGCGGCCGGCTTGCGGCCTGAGTGCGCGACCACGCGGCGCAGGTCTTCCACCGTGTTGATCTTGGTGAGATCGCTGACCGCGTGCACCGGCACGCCCGAGGCCTCGAGCGCGGCCGACAGCTCGGTGAGCATCAGGGAGTCGAAGCCCAGATCGACTTGCAGGCGCGATTCAGGCTTCACCTCGCCGACATCCTTCTGAATGACGTCGGCGATCACCTTGGTGAGCCAGTCGGTGTCGTCGCCGGCCTTCTTGGCCTTGTCGGCGGCCTTCTCGAGGCGCTTCAACTCTTCGACCACCATCGAGCGCTTCACCTTGCGCGAGCTGGTGCGGGTCAGCTCGGTGTCCTGAAAGCGGACCACCTTGACCCGGCGGTAGAACGGCTGCTCGCCCGAGATGGTGCGAAAGTGTTCTTCGAGCTCGCGGCGCACTTCGTCGCGCGGGCGTTCTTTGTAGTCAGGCACCACCAGCGCCGCGACCTTCTCGCCGCCGCTCTCATCGGGAAGCCCGACGACACTCAGTTCCTTGAGGTGCACGTGCACGCCGTAGAGCTCCTCGAGCTCGTCGGGGTACACGTTCTTGCCGTTGGCATCGATGATGACGTCCTTGCGGCGCCCCACCAGGAACAGGTTGCCGTCGGGGTCGAGGCGGCCGAGATCTCCGGTGAAGAGCCAGCCCTCTTTCAAGACCGCGGCGGTCGACTCGCGGTCCTGAAAGTAGCCCGCCATCACGTTGGGGCCGCGGGCGATCACCTCGCCCACCCCTTCGGGATCCGGCTCATGAATCTTGATCTCCACGCCCGGGAGCGCCTTGCCCACAGTGCCGGGCAGCCGCTTGTTACCGGCCTGGGTGACGGTCAACACCGGCGCCGCTTCGGTCAGCCCGTAGCCTTCATCGAGGGTGAAGCCGAGCGCGTGAAACGCCTTGTGCACGTCATCGGGCAACGCAGAGCCGCCGCTGATGAGGAACTTGATGTTGCCGCCGAACTTGCGGTGCACGGGCCAGAACAGCAGCTTGCCGAGGTTTATCCCCTGCCGGTTTCGCAGCTCGGCGTTGATCGACATCAGGCCCTTCATGGCCTCTTCGATGAACTTCGGCTGGGAAGCGAACTCCTGGGTGATCTTCCGGTGGAAGAGCTGCCACAGCGCGGGCACGCCCACGAGGCCGGTGATGTTGCCGCCCTCGAGCACGTCGCCGATGCGATCGCTGGTGAGCTCGTCGAGGTACGCGACTTCCGCGCCGCGGGAGAACGGGGTCAAGAAGCCCGCGCTGAACTCGAAGGTGTGATGGAGCGGCAGCACCGAGAGCACGCCGTCACCGACGCCCAGGTCGAACGCGCCGCCGAGCTTCGCCACCAGGGCGGAGAAGTTTCGGTGCGTGAGCATCACGCCCTTGGGAGTGCCAGTGGTGCCCGAGGTGAAGAGCAACGAGGCCACGTCGTCGGGCGCCGCGCCCTTCTTCACGTTGCCGATGCCGTTGGGCGCGAGGGGGTCGCCGGCCATTGCCTGGGCCAGCGGCATCACCTTGGTGGAAAGGCCGGCGGCGGCGAGCGCGTTCTCGAGCGTGGGGTGCTTCTCGAGCAGCTGCTCGGTCACCAGGCAGATCTTCGCTTCGCTGCGGCGCGCGATGTTGACGATCTCCGCTTCGGAGATCTCCTTGTCGACGGGCACCGCGGTGCAGCCGGCGCGCAGAATGCCGAAGAAGGAGATGCCCCACTCGGGGCGGTTCTCGCCCACCAGCATCACGCGGTCCTGGTGCACCACGCCGTGCGCGAGCAGCGCGCTGCCGACGCGGGCGGCGTAGCGGTGCACTTCGCCGAAGGTGAAGCGCTGTGACTCTTCGCCTTCGTAGAGGCGGAAGGCGACCCGGTGCCGCCACTCGTGGGTGGTGGCGTCGAGCAGCTCGAGCAGATCGCGATACGCGTGCACGGTCTTGCGCTTGGCGGTCTCTTCATCGAGGCCGGGGAAGACCCACTTCTCGAGGCCGGGAATGTGCGTGTCGAGGAAGTAGGTACGCCAGTCGATCGCCTCGGGGTCCCAGGGGATCTTCGCGCGGTCGTGAGCGGGCATGTCGACGTAGAGCGAGCGGGTGTTGTCGCAGCGGAAGACGAAGCGGTTCGACCAGATGAAGGGCAAAAACAGGTCGACGATCATGTTGACCCGGCCCGTCTGCTCGGTGACGTCGTCGAGCTGCAGCTTCACCCGGTCGAGGGCGGCGTTGAACCTGGGCGCGCCCCACGTCGGGCGGTTGGCGTCGATCTGCTTGGTGAGCCAGGCGGCGCCCTTGGCGATCAGCGGGGCATTGGTGAGATCGAAGAAGGCCTTGCTGACGGGCTTGGGCTCGATGCGGCTCTTCAGCGCGTTGACGGTCTGGTTGCCGGTCTCCTTGTTGCGCCAGCGGCGGCGCTTGTAGAGACCGACGAGCTCGACGCTGCGGTTGGCGATGAAGGGGTTCGAGTCGCCGGTGGCCTGGTGGTACACGCGCCGGCCGCCGTCGCGCAGGGCGTGCGCGGTGATGGCGATGAGGGAGCCGGAGACCTGGTCCACCGGGATCATGTCGAGCACCGAGGTGGCGCTCGCGGGCAGCGCGGTCTGGCCCTTGATGCAGCTGTAGATCATCGGCGCGGAGGTGGTGAAGCCCTCGTTCCACCCGGGGAAGGGGTACTTCTGGGCGCTCTCCACCACGGAGGGGCGCACCAGGGCGTAACGCAGCCCCGGGGTGCCGGCGATCACCTGCTCGCCCAGCGACTTGGTGTACGTGTACGTGTTGGGCCAGCCCCAATGCTTCGCGCGCTCCATGCCGGCTTCGACGAGCTGGGTGGTGAGCCAGAGCTTGCGCTCCCGGCCGACGGCGAGGCGGAGCGTCTTCTCGTCTTTCCAGTCGCGGCCTTCCTCCTTGAGGCGGGTCAGCGCCTTCTCGCGGAAGTTCGAAGCCAGGGCCTTGTCGTCGGCCTCTTCGCGGAGGCGGGCGACGGTTTTTTCCGCGTCGACCAGCTCCTGCTCGAGGGAGAAGTCGCGGCCGTCGAGCTCGTCCTTGCGGGGGAAATAACGAACGACCTCTTCGTCTTCGAACACCAGGCCATTGCGGTTGCCGGCCACGAAGGCGGTCGACATGTGCACCAGGGGCACGTCCCAGAAGAGGCAGGCCTCGACCAGGAACTTCACGCCGTGGGTGTTGACGTTGAGACCGACCTCCAGCGACGGGTTGAAGCTGACGAGGCCCGCGCAGTTGATAACAACATCGATGTTGCCCTTGAGCGCGCGGGCGTTGGTCTCATCCATGCCCATCCACGGGTCAGTGATGTCGCCGTCGAGAATGGTGACTTTGTTCTTGAGCCAGGTGATGGCGGCCTCTTCACCGTGGCGCTCGCGGAGGGGGATGAA
>JAYVNA010000662.1:0-3477 GCA_043758715.1 Archangium sp. | reverse complement strand
CGAGGACGATTCCCTTCATGACGCTCCCTTTCGGAACTGCTCCAGAGGCGCTGAGTGTCTCGGAGGTCCCGCGCTCATTCAGACCGCTCGCGTAGGCGAGGAGGGGCGCAGGGGCAATCGTTGCCGAGGGTTACGCCTTCCGCCCGATGCCGAAGTAGGTGAAACCGAGTTCCTTCATCTTCGAGGGCGCGTAGACGTTCCGCCCATCGAACACGACGGGGGCCTTCATCAGGGTCTTCATGCGGGCGAAGTCGGGGTGGCGGAACTCGTTCCACTCGGTGACCACGAAGAGCGCATCGACGCCTTCGAGCGCGTCGTAGGGGCGCTCCACGAAGGTGACGCGGTCGTTGAGCACCCGGCGGGCGGTCGCAGTGGCAACCGGGTCGAACGCCCTCACCTTCGCGCCCTTGCCGAGCAGGCCCTCGATCACCTCGACCGACGGCGCCTCGCGCATGTCATCGGTCTTGGGTTTGAAGGCGAGGCCCCAGACGGCGAACGACTTGCCTGAGAGGTCGGGGCCGAAGTGTTTGACCGCCTTGGCGACGAGGAGCTTCTTCTGTCGCTCGTTGGTGCGCTCCACCGCGCGGAGGAGATCGAACTCGATGCCGTGGTCGCGGGCGGTGGCGACAAGGGCCTTTACATCTTTTGGGAAACAGGAACCGCCGTAGCCGACCCCCGGGAACAGGAACGGGTAGCCGATGCGCTTGTCCGCGCCCATGCCCTTGCGAACCTGGTCCACGTCGGCGCCGACCTTTTCGCAGAGGGCGGCGACGTCGTTCATGAAGGAGATGCGGGTGGCGAGCATGGCGTTGGCCGCGTACTTGGTGAGCTCGGCCGAGCGGGTGTCCATGAAGATGATGGGGTTCTCGGTGCGCACAAAGGGCGCGTAGAGCTCGCCCATCACTTCGCGCGCCTTGTCGGAGTCGGCGCCGATCACCACACGATCGGGCTTCAAGAAGTCATCGAGGGCGGCGCCCTCTTTAAGGAACTCGGGGTTGCTGACGACGTCGAACGGGTGGCTGGTATGGGCGGCCACCGCGTCGCGCACGAGGTCGGCAGTGCCGACGGGGACGGTGCTCTTGTCGACGACGACGGTGTAGCCGGTCAGGGCGCGGCCGATCTCACTGGCGGCGGCGATGACGTATTGGAGGTCGGCGTCGCCGGTTTCCCCCTCAGGCGTGCCGACGGCGATGAAGACGGCGTGCGAGCCAGCGACCGCTTCGGGGAGGTTGGTGGTGAAAGAGAGGCGCTGTTCGCGCACGTTCTTCTTCACCAGGTCTTCGAGGCCCGGCTCGTAGATGGGGATGATGCCGGCCTTGAGGGCTTCGATCTTCTTCTGGTCGATGTCGACGCAGACGACGTCGTTGCCTGAATCAGCGAAGCAGGTGCCGGCGACTAAGCCGACGTAGCCAGACCCAATGACGGAGACGCGCATGCCTGCCGTGTGTACCACCACAACCACCCCGCGATTCACGGAACTCGAAGGCGTTGGCGCGAGTGACTCCGAACGCGCGATGGGCGAGAACAGCGGGGTGAATGATTGGCTCCCGCCGGGGAAGACGGCCGCCCTGTGCTTCACCATCGACGACATTCACCCGGGCCGCGCGAGCGACGGCTACGACGGTGGTGGCGACCTCGCGAAGGGCGCGCTCGGGTTGGTGGAGCGCCTGCTGGAACGGCACCCAAAGCTGCACGTGACGCTGTTCACCACGCCCGACTGGCGCGAGACCACGCCCCATCCCACCAGCCCGGCGCGGCATGTACCGTGGCTGCGCGATCAGCTCTATCTGGCGCCGCTTCATCCTGAGGGAAAGATGCGGCTCTCCCGGCACCCGGAGTTCGTGTCGTATCTGCGCAAGCTGCCGCGCACCGAAGTCGCCCTCCACGGCCTCCATCACATTCACCGCGGACCCACGGTGCTGATCGAGTTCCAGCACCAGGCCGCCGACGAATGCGAGCGCATCTTGCGACAGTCGATGCAGCTCTTCGAGGAGGCTGGGCTGCCGTACGTGAAGGGCATGACGCCTCCGGGCTGGAATGCGCCGCCCGGCCTGGTGGAGGCGATGGCACGTCTGGGGTTCGACTACCTCGCCTCGGCCCGCGACATCCGCACCGCGATCGCGCCGGGAGCCAGGGCCACCATGAGCGGGCTGAAAGACGTGTCGCTCCTGGGACCTGAGTGGATTGCCGGGGGCCGCCTCCTTCACCTGCCCGCGAACTTTCAGGCCACCTCACCGCCCGAGCGCGCAGAGCAACTGATCGAGCTCGGGGGGCTGGTTTCCATCAAGGCGCACATCGTGAAGAGCGCGCATGGGCACGTCGCGCTCGACGGAGTCGACGCGCTCTACATGAACTACCTCGACGTGCTGCTGACGCGACTCGAGGACAAGTACGGCGACGCCCTCTGGTGGACGAGCATGGGCGAGATTGCAGCATCGGCGCGGGCACACCGGTTCCCTGAGGCAAGAGATGCAGATCGAACGAAATCCGCGCGGAGCTGACGCCCTCTATCTGCAGTCGCTCAACGCCTGTTTCCCCGGCTGGGGCGACGAGCGCGCTTTCGATTGGGCCATGCGTCGGCGCGTCGGTGGCCCTTCGACCGATCTGATGTTGCTTCGAGACGGTGGCGAGCTGCTCGCGGGGAGCGCGGTGAGCTACCGACAGCTCGCGACCGCCGACGGGCGGCAGGCGCTGGTTGGCATCATGACGGGTTCGTGGACGCTGCCGGCCGCGCGGGGACGTGGCGCGTTCACGAAGATCATCGACGAGTCCGTGGCGCTGACGCGCGAACACGGTGGTGCCCTGCTGTTGGCCTTCGTTACCGAGACCAACGCGAGCTTCCGAAGGCTGCAGGCGGCTGGCTCAACGCTTTTCCCCGCCCGCTACGTGTCGAGCAAGCCCGAACTCAAAGTGGCCTCACCTCGCGGCGTCGCGATCGAGCGAGCAGTCGCCTCTGCGAGCGAGCTGTTCGAGCGCTTCGAGCGAACGAGGCCGCCCGGAGCGCACTTCCGATACGCGTCCCGCGAGGAGTGGGAGGGCCAGCATTTGGCTCGACCCGGCCACCCCACCCTGCTCGAGGTCGAGGGCGTGGGCGCGGCGCTGGTCGAGACGCATGGGGACTTTGACCGCCTCCAGGCGCTCAGCGCGGTCGACGATGATGCCCGGGTGGCACTGGTCCACAGCTGCCTGAGCCGGGCACAGGCGCGCGGCAAGCGGCTCTTCCTCTTCGAGTCGAAGACCTCACGAGCTGAGCGGCTCGTGTCCGAACTCGGCCTCGACGCCGCCCCGGGATACCTGACTGCGCTCCCTGCTGACCCGATTGCCGTTGCCTCGCTGACCTCGTCGCTGCCGCTTGAGCAATATCTGGCGGACTGGGCGCTCGACAGCGGAGATCGAATGTGACGAAGAACTCAATCGGAGTCGCGATGAACACACCGAAACACGAAGTGACTGTCGTCGTTCCCGTCTACTTCAATG
>JAYVNA010000661.1:0-10766 GCA_043758715.1 Archangium sp. | reverse complement strand
CCGGTGTTGGTGTCGAGATCGGCGCGGCCGACGATCCCATTCGGGTGCACGAGAATCAGCGCGTCGAGCGCGAGGTTGAAGCCGCCGCGGCGAAACGTGGGCGGGCCTTTCACCCGGCCGAAGCCGACACCCAGGCGCACGTCGACGCCCGGCTTGAGGCCGACGGCCCACGAGGTGATGAGCTGGCCCTGCCCGCTCGAATTGCCCGCGGTGGTGACGCCGGCCAGGGTGCCGAGGGCGAGGACGGGCCCTCCGGCGAGGAAGAAACGATCGCCGAACATGAGCTCTGCGAGCGCACCGAGGTAGCCGTAGATGAGCCCGGTGGCCGTGATGCTGGCGCCCTGGGTGTTGATGGTGCCGCCCACGCCGAGGCCCCCGGTGAACCCGAGGACGCCGTAAAGCGAGAGCATGTTGCCGACCTGGTAGCCCGCGCGCCCTTCGAGCCCGAGGGTGAACGCCGATTGAGGGACGTGCCAGCCGAGATTCCCTGAGATGCCCCAGCGCACACGCCCTCCGGGATCGATCGCGGGGGCATCGGCGGGTTGCGCGAAGGCGCTGAGCGAGGCGAAGGAGACGAGAAGGACGAGTGCGCGCACGGAGGGCCTCAGGGTGAGTGAACCTGCACCTGGGTTGCCAGAGGGCCCCGAAACGATCAGCTGCCCGTCTTGCCGTCAGGCAGAGGGGCCCATGGCCGTTAAGATGGGCCTGTCATGTTCAAGCTCGACTCCGAGAAGACGCTGCTGAGCGCGTTTCGCCCGAAGGACCGCAAAGTGGTGGAGCTGACGAAGGAGGTCCGGCTCCCCCTCGTGGTGCCGCACTACCTGGCGTGGGCGCACCCCGCGGGCGGGAAGATCTTCCTCGTCTTCGCGGTGCCCGGCGGAGCCCCGACCGGAATCGCGTTCAACACCAACGGCGATGGGCACGCGGTCCCGCACATGTGCGACTGGTGCCGGAGCTCGGGCACGGGTTCAGACGTCAGCATGCTCACGACGTATGCCACCAGCCGGCGCGTCATCGGCGTGCAGGTGTGCTCCGACTTGAGCTGCGGGCGGAAGTTGGAAGACGAGGCCGATCGCAGCGGCGTGAGCGTGCTGCCCGCGATGGAACAGCTCGTTGAACGCATGGGCCGCTTCGCCAATCGCGGGCTGGGCATCGACCTCACCGCCGCTGGGCGTTGACCGCGGACCATTTGCAGCAACATCGTTCGCGCGCGCGGGTGTTCTGTTCGCCCGAGGACTGACAGAGAGCCGGCATGCGACGGGCTTTCATCGCGTTGTTCATGTTCACCGCCTGCGGTCTACCCGTCACGATCGACGACGCGGGCACTCAACCTGACGAAGACGGCGGCACGACGGACGCGGGCACGGTGGACGCCGGCGTTCTCGATGCGGCCGTTCTCGATGCGGCCGTTCTCGATGCGGGCGTTCCCGATGCGGGCGCTCCCGATGCGGGCGTTCTCGATGCCGGCGTTCTCGACGGTGGCGCACCTGATGCTGGGTTGCACACGGGCTGGGCTCGCTACACGATCCCGCTCGGCGCGCACGCCGCCACCGTCGCCCAGAACGGAGCCACGACCAATCCACTCGCCGGGCTCTCCTTCGCCACGGGCCGCACGTACGAGTTCATCTTCACGCCGACCGCGCAGTACGTGCTCACGAACCCCACGGAGCCGAACGATCAGCTCGATTGGAACAAGTTGCCCGGCCTCTCCGACTGCGGGCAGCTCGATCTCGCGCAGGATGGCCTGATGTTCGCGTGGCGATGGCGGCTCGACGTCACTCCGCACGTGCTCGAGCTCGCGCACTACGCGAACCACGCCGGCACGCACCTCTTCCCGGCCCAGGGCATCGTCACGCTCGACGCTGACGATCTCGCCGCTGAAGAGCCGCTTCGGTACGAGCTCGCGATCGGCGGCGCGGGAAATTCCAGGTACCTGTTTCATCTTTCGGGAACGATCCGCGGGCGGGTGATCGACGTCACCGCCGAGCATCCCCGCCGGTGCGCGACCACCTCACCTTCCGGCTACAAATGGGCTTCGGGCTACTACTTCGGTGGCACCTCGACCGCGCCGCAGCCCATCATCGGGTACGTGCACGAGCCGCCTTGAACGGTGGACAACGAGACCACACCTTGCGCAGATGGCCTTGATGTCGAAGCCGCCCCGCCTCGTGATGGTCCGCCCGCGCAACGCGGACAATCTGGCCTCGATCGCCCGCGCCATGAAGGCGTTCGGGCTCACGGACTGGGTGGTGGTCTCTTCGCCCAATCATCTCACCGGCATGCAGTCGGTGCTGCGTCACCACCGGCCCGAGGGCGACTTCACCGACGCCGTGGAGAAAGTGCGGCGCGTCGACACGCTCGCCCAGGCGATCGCCGATTGCAGCTGGGTGGTGGGCACCACCATGCGCGTGCTCGAGGGCCGGCTGCGCCTGACGCCGCGGGAACTCGCGGAGGAGACCACCCGTCGGCGCGATACCACCTGGGCGCTGGTGTTCGGCGCCGAGTGCAACGGTCTGCAGAACGAAGACGTCGAGCAGTGTCACGCGGTCTCGTACATCCCCTCTTCCGAAGACCAACCTTCGCTGAACCTCTCGCAGGCAGTGGTGGTCTACGCGCACGAACTCGCCACGGTGAGCCCGCCCCCGATGCCCTCCGGCCCCGAGCTCGCCGATGACGCTGCGCTTCGGGTGCTCAAGTCGACGGTGATTTCAGGGCTCGTCGGGTCGGGCGTGCTCAGGACCGACACGTCGAACCCGGAAGATGTCGAAGCGCTGATGAACTCGTTGATGCGCGGCAGCCTGACGCGCACCGAGGCCGATCAGTGGATGGCGGTCTGGCGTTCGCGCCGCTGATTCACTGCGAGACGCCCCACTGGCTCAGCAGCCACGACAGGCTCTTCGCTTCGTCTTTCGTGACGTCCGCGAGCGCAGTCCGTCCGCCGTGACCTGCCGGCTCCATGGACATCCACAAGAGGACCTGCCGATCGTCGGCCTTCATCGCCCGCACTCGCTGCACCCATTTCGCGGGCTCATGAAAGAGCACCTGGGTGTCGTTGTACGCGCTGCGAACGAGCATCGAGGGGTAGGCCTGCGCGCTCACGTTGTCGTACGGGCTGTAGGCCTTCATCCACGCGTATTGATCCTTCTCGCGCGGGTCGCCCCACTCTTCGAACTCGCCCACCGTCAGCGGGAGCGAAGTGTCGAGCATGGTGTTGATCACGTCGACGAAGGGCACTTCGACGTAGGCCGCGTGGAAGAGTTCGGGGCGCAGGTTGAGCACTGCGCCCATCAGCAGGCCGCCCGCGCTGCCGCCGGTGATGATCAGCCGGCTCGAGAGGGTCTGGTCTTCGTGAACCAGATGCTCAGCGCAGGCGATGAAGTCAGTGAAGGTGTTGAACTTGTTCGCGAGCTTTCCACCGTCGTGCCACGCATCTCCGAACTCACCACCGCCTCGAACGTGCGCGTACGCCAGCACCACCCCGCGCTCCAGCAGCGCCAGGCCGAATCGACTGAAGCCCGGCCCGGTCGGATCTCCGTAGGCGCCGTAGCCCTCGAGCAACAGCGGCGCGTGCGGCCCCACGCCCTTCATGCGCGCGAGCGTGATGGGAATCGAGGTGCCGTCCTTCGCCGCGGCCGACAGGCGCAGCACCTCGAAGCGTGACGCGTCGAAGCCCTCGACCGGGTATTCCCAGCGCTTCTTCGTTTCTCCGCTGACGAGTTCGCGCTCGAACACCGCGGAAGGCTGCGCGGGTGAATCGAGTTCGTAAAGAAACCGCGTGCCCTCGAAGCTGCCTTGCGAGGTGGGCGAGAAGAAGCCCGCGCCGTCGATCGACTGCGTTTTCCGGGTCGCCCAGTCGAGCGCGCGAGCCCGCAGCTGGCCGTCGATTCGTTCCCAGACCACGAGGTATTTCGCGAAGACCGAAAGGCTCTGAATCGGCACGCCCAGGCGGCGCGGCACCACCTCGACGCGCTTGCCCCGGACCGGATTCTTGATGGGCAGCGTGACCACCCTGCCCTCTGCGCCTTGATCTTCAGAGAGCACCACGAAGTCGTCGGCGCCCTCGTGCAGCGAAGACCGTTGGCCCTGTACGCGCGGCAGCACCACTTCGAAGCGGCCCTTCGGAGCGCGCGCGTCGAGCACCGCGACTTCGTTGGTGGTGAGGCTGCCCACTTCGCGAACGAGATACCGGTGACGCCCATCCGAGCGGCGCACTGAGACGTCGAAGTGTTCGTCTTTCTCTTCAAAGACCACCACGCCCGCGTCCGCGCCAGGGTCCAGCCGGAGGAGCTTGTCGCTTCGGCTGGCCGCGTTCTCGGTGGTGAAGAAGAGCGTCTGCCCGTCGGCCGCCCAGGCGAACGAGGTGACGTGTTCGAGCGAGAACGGCCACAGCGTTCCGCCATCGAGCTCGGTCACGTGGAGCGCGAAGTTGCGCGAACCGCTGGTGTCGATCGCCCAGGCCAGGCGCGCCCCGTCGTCGCTCGGGTCGGTGTCGAGCAGGTTCACGTAGCTGGCGTCGGTCGCGAGCGCGTTGAGGTCGAGCAACTCGGTGTCGGGCCCGCCGTCGAGGGCGCGCCACATCAGGTGGGGAAACTGCTCGGTGAGGTCGCTGCGGTTCCAGTACTCGAAGCCGCCCCGTTGCTCGGGGAAGTCGTCCACCACCCGCGGCCTGCGGGAGAGCAGCTCAGCCTCGAGCTGCTCCCGCAACCCCGCCTGCGGCAGCAGCATCGCCTCGGTGTACGCGTTCTCCGCGCGCAGATGCGCCTCGAGCTCGAGCCGGCCTTTCTCCTTCATCCAGGCGTATTCGTCGACGCGGGTATCGCCGTGCAGCGTGGTCGTCACCGGCGTGCGGCGGGCGTTCGGCGGGAGGGGACCGGCGTCGCGGGTGGGAGGCGCCGAGGGGCGGTGACAGCCCGTCAGGAGCGCTGCGATGAACAGGAATCGCATGCGACCTTCATTGGCGAGTTGCGATGAACTTGAACCAGTACTTGCACACGCACTCGTCGGGCTGCCGCGCCTCGTAGTTGATCGACATCGCGCCGGTGAAGCTCGTGGCGCTGGTGGTGACGGTGTCGACGTGGAAGCTCACCGTGTCGAGTAGGCAGGTGCGGCTGCGCAGCACCGCCTCGTAATTCGAGAGGGTGCCGTCGAGCGTCATCTCTTCGACGCTGAAGCGGTAGGTGCCGACCAGCCGCAGCTCGGGCCTGGCCAGCGACAGGCTCACTTCGTTGCCTTCGGTGCGCAGGGTGGCAGCGCCGATGACGCCGCTGCCATCGAGCGCGCAGTCATCGCGCAGCACCTCGGTGGCGACGAAGGAATAGAGCCCATCATCGAGGGTATGAATGCGGCACCCCGACCCGAGGAGCAGCAGCGCGCTGAAGAGCCAGGAATTCCGCAAGAGGATGCGCACTCTACCTGCGCGAGCAGTAATTGCAGCCGCCGGACGCGGCGCGTAAGAACTCCTCGCCCATGGCGCCTCAGTACAAGAACCCCACCCCCACGGTGGACTGCATCGTTCAGCTCTCGGGTGAGCGCATCGTGCTCATCAAGCGGAGCAACGAGCCCACCGGCTGGGCGCTCCCGGGCGGCTTCGTCGACGAGGGCGAATTTCTGCACGCCGCCTGCATTCGCGAGGTGCGCGAAGAGACCGGCCTCGAGGTCGATCTCACCGAGCAGTTCTTCACCTATTCAGACCCCACCCGCGATCCCCGCAAGCACACCATCAGCACCGTCTACATCGGCTGGGCCCAGGGCGATCCCAAAGGCAGCGACGACGCTGCCGATGCCAAGGCGTTCCACATCGATTCGCTGCCGATGGGCGAGCTCGTCTTCGATCACGCCACCATCATCAGCGACTACCTGACCTACAAGCGCACCGGTAAACGCAGGAAGATCTGAGCCGTTCGACGTGGACACTCCCAACTCGACAAGAGCCGCAGCCCTCAAGCGATTGAGCGAAGACGCTTTCGACCTGATCGTCGTCGGCGGCGGCATCACCGGAACTGGCATCGCGCGTGACGCGGCGTTGCGGGGCCTCAAGGTCGCGCTGGTCGAGAAGCTCGACTTCGGCGCGGGCACTTCGTCGAAGAGCAGCAAGCTCATTCACGGAGGGCTGCGCTACCTCGAACAGGGCGAGCTGGGCCTGGTGTTCGAATCGGTCAACGAGCGAAAGCGCCTGATGAAGTTGGCGCGGCACCTGGTGCGTCCGCTCCCATTCCTGGTGACGAACTTCAAGGGCGATCGCCGGTGGCTGGCCACCCTCGCGCTCGGCTTGTGGATCTACGACGCGCTGTGTTTCTTCGGGAACTACCGAAACCACACCACCTTCGGCGCCAGGAAGACCCTCGCGCTCGAGCCGCAGCTGCGCAGCAACGGGCTCAACGGCGGCATCCTCTATTACGACTGCGTCACCGACGACGCGCGCCTCACGCTCGAGTGCGCGCTCGATGCGCAGTCACTGGGCGCGGTGGTGCTCAATCACGTCAAGGCCGGCAAGCTGCTGCGCGACGCGGATCAGAAGATCTGCGGCGTGGTGGTGCATGACGCCGAAGGCGGCACCACCATCGAGGCGAAGGCGAAGGTGGTGATCAACGCCACCGGGCCGTGGAGCGACGAGGTGCGGGCGCTCGCGGGTGAGCCGGGCATCTTGAAGCCGACCAAGGGCATTCACGTGGTGATGGATTCCGCGCGGCTGCCGGTGAAGCACGCGCTGATGATGATCTCGCCTCGCGACAAGCGGGCGGTGTTCTGCATTCCCTGGGGGCTGGGGCGCACGGTGGTCGGCACCACCGACACCTTCTTCGATGGCTCGCCTGATTCGTTGCAGCCGACCAGGGCCGACGTCGACTACCTGCTCGAGACCGCGAACTCGTATTTCCCCAGCGCTTCGTTGGTGAGCGATGACGTGCTGGCGACCTGGTCGGGGTTGCGCCCACTGCTCAAGCCTGAAGACGACAGCGAAGGTGCTTCGGCGGTTTCGCGCGAGCACGAGATCTACGACTCGCCCGGGTTCGTCACCATCGCCGGCGGCAAGCTGACGACCTTCCGGAAAATGGCGGCCGAGGTGGTCGATCACGCCATCAAGCAGCTTGGTGTGACCACCAGGTCGACCACCGCCACCCGGCCGCTGCCCGGCGCGGTGGGCCTGGAAGCGTCTGACGACGCGTTGGAGACGTTGACCCAGTCACTCGAGACGGCCGGTCTTCCCGACGGAGCGCCCCGCTACCTCGCGGGCGAATACGGCGTGCGGGCCCCCACGGTGATCGCGCGGGGCAAGGCAGATCCTTCGGCGCTGGAGCGGCTCGACCCCGAGCTGCCCTCGATCTTCGCCCAGGTGGATGAGGCGGTCGACGTCGAGTTGGCGCGGACGCTCGATGACGTGATCTCGCGGCGCATTCCGCTCGTGCTTCGGGCGAGAGATCAGGGTCTGGGCATCGCAGCGAAGGTCGCTGCGCGCCTGGCCACGAAGCTCGGCTGGTCGGCTGAGCGCACGCAGAAAGAGCTCGAGAAGTACCGCGCAGTCGTCGCGCAAACGCGAACGTTCAGGAGCTGAAGAAATGAAATCGTCCACTGTCTCCCTCTCCCCCGCGGGGGTGAGGGGCAGAACGCTGCTCCTCTCATCGCTCCTGTTCGTCGCCTGCGCGCCGTCGGTCGTGGTTCCTCTCGAAGAGGCGAAGTACGCCGACGCACTCGGGGTCGATATCGCCGCCTCCACCAAGGTCGCCGGCATGTACATCCGCGACATCAGCGTGGGCACGGGCCCCGAAGCCCTCACCGGCCACCCGGTCACGATGCGCTACACCGGCTGGCTCTCGAACGGCACGCAGTTCGATTCGAACCAGACCACCGGCTTTCAGTTCACGCTGGGCGCTGGCCAGGTGATCCAGGGCTGGGACGTCGGCGTGCGTGGAATGCTCGTCGGCGGCCAGCGCCAGCTGATCATTCCGGCGTCGATGGGCTACGGCGAATCGGGAACCAACGGCATTCCGGGCAACAGCATCCTCGTGTTCAACGTCACGATGATGAGCACGCCGTAAGAAGAGGGTTTCCCCCTCACCCCGACCCTCTCCCCCGCAGGGGAGAGGGAGAACAGAGGACTACAACCCGCAGCCGAACTCGGTGGTGGCCTTGTAGACCGACCCACGCGGAGGCACGCACACCGCGGTCTCGATGCAGAACGACCGCGACCCGGTGACCGCGTCCTTGCAGAACGAGCGCACTTCGCCAATCGGCGCCGTTCCGTTCGGGCACTGCGCAGCGCCTGACTTCGCGTCGCAGCGGCAGGCCTTGAGCAACCCACCATCTTGCTGGCGCAGCGCCGGGTCGGGCTCGCACACCCCGGCATCGCTCACGCCGCCGTCCTGCAGCACGCTGCAGTCAGCGTTGGTGTTGCAGTACCCGACGCCTTGGGAAGGGTTGGGCTGCGGCCGGACGTAATTGACGGAGTAGTTGGTCGGGCAGGCGATCTGCGTTTTGAAAGTCGCCCCGTAGCGAAGGTTTACTGAGCCGACGTCGTTGACCGACGGCATCATGCAGACCGCGATGCCAGCGGCCATGCCGCGATCACCCGCGTACTGGCAGCTCGGCTTGAGCCGGCTGCAGTTGGGGCTGTTCGAGCCGGGGCCGCAACCCGACCAGGACGGGGGCGCGAGCGCCGCGCACTGCTGATCGGCCATCGCCTGGGTCATCGAGTCGACGCCCATGCTGAAGTCCGTGCCCGCTCCGCACTCGGTGCAGAACGGCGGCTTGGGCGCGTTGTAGCAACCCGCGGGATCCTGCTGCGCGGTCGGCGGGCAGGGGTCGGCCACGCCGTCGAAGTTCTTGTCGTCACCGCAGCAGTACTGGCCCTGGGCGCACGCGATGCCCGCGCCGCCCTGCTGAGCGCAGGTCTCGAGCCGGCAGAAGTTCACACCCGCGTCCGTGCTGCACGCGAACGGAGGACGGCAGTCCTTGAACGGGTTGCCCGTCACCACGTCAGCCCCGGTGCGGCAGTCGGCGCGGCAAACGAAGGTGCCGCGGTCGCAGTAGCCAAGGTACGGGCCCGCATCCATCAACTCCGGGCATTCCGCGTTGTCCATGCAGGCGCCGTTCGCGCGGCAGCGCTTGGGCGACTCGGTGCCGTCGGTGAGCAATTCACCGGCGCACTTGAGGTTCGGGCCACCGAACGGGTTGTTGCCCGAGGCCGCGCACTCGCTGTTGTCGTTGCAGGGAGGCATGCAGCGGCCAGCGCCGTAGTAGATCGATTCCGGGTTCAGGTTCGCCGAGTCGACCCAGCAGGTCTTTCCGGGCGCGCAGCCAGGGGCCACGTTGTCCTTGAGGGCGAAGTCCCAACGGCAACGCGCCACGCACACGCCGCCGCAGCTATTGGCGCCCGCGTCGGGGCGGTTCACGCTGCACACGGCACCCGAGGGGCAGTCCTTGTCGACGTTGCAACCCGTGTCCGTGCAGCTGTTGTTCTGCGGACGGCAGAAGCCGGTGCCGTCGTCGATGGTGCCGCACGCGCACTGACCGACGCGCTGGTAGCTGCAGAACTTCTTGCCCGTCATGTCGCCCGGCAAGGCCTTGCAGCGGCCGGCGCCGATGCCGTCCGGCGGTCCGAAGATCACCACGTCGGAGCCGCACTCGGTGTCAGCCGTGCACTCTTCGCAGGGCCCCTTGCGCAGGCGGCACGTGCCACCACCGGCGTCGGTGGTATCGCAGGTGCACTGCTGGCCGTAGCGGTAGCAGCGATCTTGCGAGTCGAGCGACTGGCACTGGAAGTCCTGGCTGCAGGTCGGGCCGCGCACGCAGAGCCCCGTGACGGTGTCGCAGATGTTGCCCGCGCCGCAGTCGAAGTCGGTCCTGCAGGGCGGAGGGCCGGCATCGACGCCGCCGTCCAGATCCGGGGGCACGATCGCGGCGCAGGCGCCGTTGGTGCACGCCTGGTCGGTGCCACACGCCGCGCAGGTCGCACCAGCCAGGCCACACTGCGCGTCGGTGTTGTCCTTCACGCACTCGTTCTTGGCCGTACAGCAGCCGGAGCAGGTGTCGGCGTCACACTTCTTCTGGCAGCCGGGCGTCAGCGCGATGAGCAGGCCAACGAGCCCGCCGAACATCGCGAAACGAAAGTGTTTGGAAATCATGGGTGGTGCCATAGCCGAAATCGGCGGGGCGCAACACCACCGGCGTCAGGGCCCGAGCCCGACCCAGACCTCGCCGTCTTCGGCGAATTCCTTCTTCCAGATCGGCACGTCTTCTTTGAGCCGATCGATCACGTATTCGCAGGCCCGGAAAGCCTCTTTGCGGTGAGGGGCTGAGACCGCGATCACCACCGCGAGCTCTCCAGGTGTCAGCGTCCCGAGGCGGTGCAGCACGGCGACTTCGGTGCCCGGCCATTTCTCCCGCGCTTCTTCGCCGATCTGCGCGAGCTTCTTCTGCGCCATCGGGGCGTAGGCCTCGTATTCGAGGCGCGTGACCTTCTTGCCGTGGCTGTGATCGCGCACGGCGCCGGTGAAGGTGACGAGGCCTCCGCGGGCGTGGCCGGAGACGGCGTCGACGACTTCCTGCAGGGAGAGGGGCGAGTTTTGAAGGCGGTAGAGGCCTCCGCTGCCGCCGGCGACGGGAGGGATCAGCGCGACCTCGGCGCCTTCGGGAATCACGTCATCGGGGCCCGCGAATTCTTCGGCCACAGCGATGCGCAGCTTCGGAAGGAGCGGGGCCAGCTCGGGGATTTGCGCGAGGAGCGCGGTCGTGAGGTGGGCCACCGTCGAGCCGGCAGGCAGCTCGAGCTC
>JAYVNA010000660.1:0-3497 GCA_043758715.1 Archangium sp. | reverse complement strand
CGTCATGACGGATGATGGGCGTGCCTTTGAGGCGCTTGAGAATTCCCACCTGCACTTCCTCCGGGCCCGTCGCCACCAGCCGGTCGAACCCGCGCCCGAACGATGCGGCGTCTTCTCCGGGGAGGCCGATGATCAGATCGGCGTGAACGTGGGCCCCGGTGCTCGAGAGCCAACTCAGGTTCGCTTCGATGACGTGGTTGTCTTGCGCCCGGCTGATGCGTTTCGCCGTCTCGCCATCGAAGGTCTGAATGCCGACCTCGAGCTGCAGCGAGCCGGGCGCAAACCGCGCGATGCGAGAGCGGAGGGCCTCGGGAAACCGATCTGGCACCACCTCGAAGTGCACGAAGAGACCCAGCGCCTGGCGCTCGAGAAAGAAGTCGAGCAGCGCGTGGCTGACTTTGGGCGAGAGGTTGAAGGTGCGATCGATGAACTTGAACTGCTTCGCGCCGCGTTCGATCAACCGCGCCAACGAAGCGAGCACGGCCTCGAGGGGAAAGTTGCGCACCTTTTCGTCGAGTGACGACAAGCAGAACTCACACGAGAACGGACAGCCGCGCGACGCCTCGAAATAGACGACGCGATGCGCGAGGTCCTCATCGGAGTACTCGCCGTACGGCAGCGCCATCGTCTTCACGTCGGGCAGCCCACCCGGGATGATCTGCGTCGAAACCTGAATGCCCTCGAGCAGCAGCTGCGCCAGGCGGGCGAAGGCGACCTCACCTTCCCCGGTGATCACGTGGTCTGCGAGCCGGAGCCATTCCGAGCCTTCGAGCTCGAAGGACACCTCGGGGCCACCGAGCACCACCTTCACCGCGGGCGCGAGCTGCTTGAGCAACCGCACCACCTCGAGGCTCTCGCGCGCGTTCCAGATGTACACGCCCAGCCCAATCACCTTCGGCGACTCGGTCAGCAGCGCCTCGACGATGTCGATCGGCCGCTGCGAAATCGTGAACTCGCGAATGATCGAACGCTCGCGGCAGGGACCCAGATTCGCGCGAAGACATCTCAGCCCCAGCGAGGCGTGGGTGTAGCGAGCGTTGAGGGTGGCGAGGACGAGCTCCACGCCCTCAGCGTAGCTGGCAGCAGGCGATCGGCTTGACCTGGTTGCAGGCCACCTGCCCGGCGAAGACGCCGCCCGCGATGAGGTTCGTGCCGGTGTCGGCGCTGGTGCCCAGGTTCCAGCTCGATCCTCCCGACGAGCAGGAGTTCTGCGTGCGCATGCCGGTGGCGGTGCGGTTCGAGTCGATCCACGCGCCGCTCGCGCCCGGCAGCTGGAGCGGGTTGGCCTCGTCGAAGTCAGAGACGGTGCAGAACGACGAACCCGGGAACTCGGTCGCGCACTTCGCGTTGACGCCGATGGTGCCCCCCATGCTGCCGTTGAAGGTCGCCGTGGTGAAGCCGCGGAAGACGATGGCGCTCGGCACGCGGCAGCACGCCAGCGGCTTGACCTGGTTGCACGCCACCTGACCCGACGCGACGCCGAACGCGGTCAGGTTGGTGCCGGTGTCGGCGGAGGTGCCCAGATTCCAGCTCAGGCCGCCCGACGAGCAGGAGTTCTGCGTGCGTTGTCCGCTCGGCGCCCGCTCGCTGTCGATCCACGCGCCGCTCGCGCCCGGTGTGGTGAGCGGATTCGCGCGATCGAAGTCTGAGACGGTGCAAAACACCGAGCCTGGGAACTCGGCGTTGCACTTCACGTTCGCTCCGATGTCGCCACCGATGCTGCCGGTGTACGTCGCGGCGGTGAAGCCGGCGAAGCTCGGCGTATCGTTCGGGAACGCGAGGCCACCATCGAGGTAGAGCGCCGGTCCGGGAGCGCCCGGAGGACCTGAGGGCCCCGTCAAACCCGTGGGCCCGATGCCGCCGGCGGGACCTGCTGATCCGGTCGCGCCGGTGGCGCCTGTCGCACCCGTCGCGCCGGTCGCCCCGGTCGCACCCGTCGGACCGATGGAGCCAGCCGGGCCGGTCAAGCCGATGGGGCCCGTCATGCCCGTGGCTCCGGTGGATCCGTTGCATACCGGCAACGCGCCACCATCGGGAAGCCCGACGAGCACGCCTCCCGTCGGACACTGCGGGCTCAAGACCGCCAGTGTGGTCGCGGACAGTGAAGTTCCGGTCGGACCCGAGGGGCCGGTCGCGCCCGTCGTGCCGTTGCACACCGAGCTGATGCCACCGTCGCTGAGCTGCGTCACCCGCAGGCCGCCCGCGGCACAAGTCGCTCCCGGCGCGATGGCGGTGACCAGCACGCTCGCTCCCGGAGGTCCGGTCACCACACCGCCGTCGATGACGGTCACCTGGCCCGCGGGACCCTGAAGCCCTTGCGGACCTGCGGGGCCCGTCGCTCCGGTGGCGCCTGTCGGACCCCTCCCGGAGTCGGACACCCGAGCAGCAGAACAGCCGCGAAGAGAGAGACGAGGGCGCGCATGTCCCGCATGACCCCATCTCCGACGATCAGGTGCAACCATTCACTCGTACTCGTCGCCCTCGCACAGCCAGGCCATCGCCTCTGAACGCGAGTGCGCGATGCCCAGCCACGTCGCCAGCGTCGCTTCATCGAGCGCGACCAGCTTCGCCGAGTCGATCTGGTGCGCCGCATGCGGGCTGCCGCTGGCGAACAGTTCGGTGAGCAACGAGCGGCTCCAGTGACGAAGGCCCTGAATGGCTTCGTTCGCCGGACCCTTCGCGGCCGCGGCCTTGCGATCGAAACCTTCGCCTTCCACCGACGCGAGCAGTTCCTGAAGCTCTTCATCGCCCTCGAGCGACGACGGATCTTCCTGAATGCTGCGCGCGTAGACCTCGCTGCGAATCGCCTCGAGCAACGCCTCGAACAACGCGCGATGCACCTCGAGCTCATCGACCGGACGCAGCGTGGCGTTCTCCATGAACGACTCGGCGTCAGCAAGCAGTGGCACCTTCGCCAGCAACGCAGCGCCGTCAGCGCGGGCTTCGAGGGTGGGCAACTCGACCTTCTGCATCGCCCACAACAGCAGCTGCAGCTCTTCGCTCGTCCAGTCGACGGACTCGACGTCTTCGTCTGCCCAGCTGCCGAGCGCTGCGTCGAACAGCTCGACCCCATCAGGGCCCAGGTTGCCGAACAGCCCCATCTCATCGACCCAGGCCTGGAGCGCGGTGAAGCGCTCAGCGTCACGGGTCGACTCCAGCCGGGCGCGTTCGAGCAGCGCCGCGACCATCAACGCACGGCCCGCAACGACATCGGCCTCAGGCGGAGCGGTGACCGGTGCTTCGGCATCGCCTTGTGCGTCCGGGGCCGCGACCGGGCTGCCGTCGGTCGCGGTCTTCTCGTCGGGGTCGAACAGCGGCTTACGCGAGGTCGCCATGCGGGTGCGGTATACACTCCTGCTCAATGCGAGTCCTGTGGGGCCTGGGGGTGCTGCTGGCGCTGAGTGCCTGTGGCCCGAAGACGATGGAAGCGCGTTTGCGCGATGCCGAACGGATCGCCGACCGGGCCTCGGGTGATCTCGATCGCGCCGAGAAGTTCG
>JAYVNA010000659.1:0-3502 GCA_043758715.1 Archangium sp. | reverse complement strand
CGCCGCCCGTCGCCGTACCGCCGCCCGTCGCCGTACCGCCGCCCGTCGCCGAGCCGCCACCCGTCGCCGAGCCGCCACCCGTCGCCGAGCCGCCACCGCCACCACCCGTCGCTCCGCCGCCGCCGCCCGAGCCCGCATCAGGCTCCGCGGGGAAGGGGCTGCCGGCCTTGCAGACGCCGGTGTCGCAGGTGAACGCCTTCTTCGCGGCCTTCGCCTTGTCGGCGCAGTCGTTGAAGTCGACGCACTCAGGCGCGCAGCCCGACGAGTAGAGGTAGAGAGGAACAGCAGCCAGCGCCAGCGCAGCCAGTTTGAGCGGATGAGTTTTCATCGTGTGGTGTCTCCCAGGAGAGGGTGAAGCGAAGCGACTGGCGCTTTGTAGGCCAAGCCGGCCTGCGTTTCTAAGAAAAGAAACGGGCACACGGCTCAGCCACGGGGCGCTTTTCCCGCAGGGAGGATCGAGCTGAGTTGTGTTTCGTTACGCGGACTTCGGCTTATAGAACAGGGTCAGCGAGTAGCAGTGAAACTCGTTGTCGCTCGACTGCCGAACCACGCGGTCGACGATCTCGAGATCGCTGTTGCTCTTGAGCCAACGCGAGACGTTCTCGCTGAGCTCTTCCCGCTCCTTCGCCTTCGTCGCTGAAAACACCTTGACGCCAGTGAACATGCGGGGCTTATCCCACCAGCGAATTCCCCCTTCAAGGGCTCTCATGCTGATCGATCTGCACGTCCACTCCTACCTCTCCCGCGATTGTCAGCTCGACCCCCGGGCGGTGCTGACCCGCGCCGAGTCCTTCGGGTTGGATGGGGTCGCCTTCACCGAGACCAACACCCAGGACGGGTGCGACGAGCTCTTCGAGCTGCAGCGCACCACGAAGCTGAAGATCTTCGTGGGCCTCGAGCTGGCGACCGACAAGGGGCAATACCTCTGCTTCTTCGAGAAGCCCGAGCGGGCGCCCGAGCCGGTGCAGATGTGGGGCAGCAACCGGGAAACCCCCTGGAAGGCCGAGGAATGCCTGCCCAGGCTCAAGGAACTCGGGGCGGCGATCGTCGCGGCGCGGCCCTACGACAAGGAATACCCGACGCCGGCGCTCGACTTCATCAAGACGCTCAAGCTGCTCTCGGCGGTCGAGGTCTACAACCCCAAGGCCCGCGCGGGCGCGAACGAGTTGGCGATCGAAGCGGCGAGCGCGCTCCAGATTCCGGGCGTCGCGGGCAGTGACGCGCGCGGTTCAGTCGATGAAGTGGGGTACGCGGCGACCCTGTTCACCCGGCCGGTAGCGACCCAGGCCGACCTGGTGAAGGCCCTGTTGGGGCGCGACTACTTCCCCGTGCAAATGGGCGAGCTGCCGCACCTGCAGCGGCCCGGCGATGCCCGCACCGCAGAACTCAAGGCGAAGAAGAAGAAGAAGCGGCGCTGGCCGAGGTGAACATCGTCAGCCGGCCGTCGATGAGGGTGGCCGTGCGCGAGCCGTCACCCCACCGCCAGGTCTCCTTGCGCTGAGTGTCGACCAGGTCGATGCGCTTCGACTCGGGGAAGCCCCAGGCCATCTCCAGGGCTTCGGCGGGCATGTCGACCACCACGGTCTTGGCGCGAATCGCTTCGCGCACCGGGTCGGAGAAGCCCTCCAGGCGCTTGGTCTGATCTTCGCGCGTGAGGTGCCGCTCGAGCTCGGCGATGAAGTCCTGATCGGTCTTGAGGCCCGGGCGCAGCACCAGCACCGCGGGCGGTGAGTTGCGCGGGCGGCCGGCGACGTCCAGGTACAACCACACCAGCGATCGCGGGGTGTAGAGCACCCGCTCCGTCATCACCCACGCCGAGGGAAACTCGACCTTCGCGATGCGCACCGAGGTGCCCGCGGGAATGATGCGCTCGACGGCGCCGGGGTTGAGGGGCTTGTGATTGGCGCCATCGAGCAGGCGCACCAGCTCGGGCGGTACGGGGGTGAGCAGCCGCTTGGTGGCATCGCCGAAGAACGGCGTGAGGAACATCGAGACGCGCAAGAAGCGCTGATCTCCGTTGAGCCCCCGCTCGAGGTCAGCCACCTGCGTGGGCGGAATGGCGACCTGCGCGGTGGCGCACCCCGCCAACGCGATCGCCATCGCGGCCAGGGTGGCGAGGCGCTTCACGTGGAAGTGCCCCCCGTGCCGCCGCCGCTTCCTCCGGAGCCTGATGACGAAGACGCGGGCGCCGCGGGCGCCGCCGTCGGGGTGGTGGTGCTGGCCGTGCTGGTGCTGGTGCCCGTGCTGGTCGCAGGCGCGCTGCCCCCGGTGCTCGAGCTGTCTTTCTTGGTGCTCGCGTAGAGGTCAGAGCCCCAGCCGCCGCCTTTGAGCTGAAAGCTGGTGCGGCTCATCATGCGGGTCAACGCGTGCTCGCTGCACTTCGGGCACACCTGCGGTGAAGGATCGGAGACCTTGTGCATCACTTCGATCTCGTTGCCGCACTTCTCACATCGGTATTCGTAGATGGGCACGCCAGTTACCTCTTGTCCTTGAGCCAGGGCTCGAGCAGCCCGAGTTTTTCCAGTGCTCGCCGCAGGCTTTCGGCGTGGAGCGCGTGTTGCCGCGAGATCATGTCCACCAGGGTGGGCACGCTGGTCGCAGCGTCCTTCACTTCTTTCACCATCGCGCCGAGCTGCTTCGTCAGCGCCTGCTGGAACTTCTTTTCGATGCCGAGATCCTCGAGGTACTTCCCGCGGAAGAGCAGGTCGAGTCGCAGCGAGAGGTTCTCGGGGGAAAGGGCTTCGCGGGCGTACCGGTCGCGCACCTGCTCGACCTGCTTCTCGACGCCCAGGGCGCCGATCAGCTTCTCGAGCTCTTCCTGGGTGAGGCCGAAGACGTGCGACGCGCGGCTCAACGCGCCCTTCTGGTCGATCACCGCGGCGAGCACGCCATCGCGCTCTTTCTTCTCGATGATTTCGAACAGGTGGTGCACCTCGAGCACGTCTTCCACGTCGCCCACGCTGAGCGTCTCACCGCGCTTGCTCACGTAGCCCTGCTCGAGCGTGCGCAGCAGCGCCACCCGGTGCGGCACCTGGGCGATCAACGTCTCGACCGTCTCCTTCGCGTCGGGGCGGAAGAGTGACTCGAAGCTGGCGCGGGTCGGGTCGACGGTGGTGAAGCGGCCGCGCGGTGCCGGCAGGTTTCGGCGGGGAAGAAACGAAGAGCCGGTGGGCGCCGCGATGATCGGCGCGCGATCGAATTCACCTTCGCGGCGCTTGTGCGGGGCGATCTTCTCTTTGATCGTCTGGCCGCGCGGCTTTCTGGCTTTGGGCTCGCTTGCGGGGGCCGAAGCCCGGGGCGAAGGCGGAGCGCTGGTGGTGAGCACTTGCAGGGTCGCGCGCGCGGGCGGCTTGTGGCTCTTGGTCGCCTTGCGAACCGCGTCGTAATAACCCGACTTCTCGCGCTCGGCGGCCACGCTGGCCCGGGTTCCGAGGACCACATCGACCACCGCGAAGGGGCCCAGTCGTTCGGTGGGCTCGGCATCGGTGAGCGCGCGGACCCT
>JAYVNA010000658.1:0-10818 GCA_043758715.1 Archangium sp. | reverse complement strand
GGTACAGCGTTCCCATCGCCCACGACTGGAAGAACAGCGCGAAGCTGCTGCCCAGGATGCCGACGGTCAGCACGATCCACGGCAGCTTCGAGGGCTTGAGGCCCATCGCCCGATCGAGCCCGTGCACGGGGAACGGAACGCAGGCGTCCCACTCGCTGTAGCCGGCGTCACGCACCTGCTCGCAGGCCTTGGTGATGGTGTACGGGTTTTCGTAGCGGGCCAACACACCCCACAGCTTGGGCGCGCTCATGAGTGACCTCCCGAAGCCGCGACGGCGGGGACGGCGTGGTGCTCACCTTCGTGCGCGTAGCCTTCCCAGTGCGGGTCGGCCTGCGGCATCACCATCTTCACCTCGGCCATCGCGATGACCGGGAAGAAGCGGATGAAGAGCAGGAACAGGGTGAAGAAGAGCCCGAAGGTGCCCACCAGGTAGAAGACCTCGGTGACCGGCACGAAGTAGTCCCAGCTCGAGACCAGCGCGTCGCGGTGCAGCGAAGTGACGGTGATGACGAAGCGCTCGAACCACATGCCGATGTTCACGAAGAACGCGAGAATGAAGCTCCAGGTCGGCGAGGTGCGCACCTTGCGGAACCAGAAGAGCTGCGGGGTGATCACGTTGCAGCTGACCATGATCCAGTAGGCCCACCAGTACGGGCCGCCCATGCGGTTCAAGAACGTGAAGCCCTCGTAATCGTTGCCGGAATACGCAGCGACGAAGAACTCCATCGCGTACGCGTAGCCGACGAGTGAACCCGTCACGAGAATGATCTTGTTGGTGTTCTCGATGTGCTTGACGGTGACGAGGTCCTTCAGGCCCAGCCATTGGCGCGCGGGCAGCATCAGGGTCTGCACCATCGCGAAGCCCGAGAACACGGCGCCGGCCACGAAGTACGGCGGGAAGATCGTGGTGTGCCAACCGGGCAACTGCGAGACGGCGAAGTCGAACGAGACGATGGTGTGAACCGAGAGCACCAGCGGCGCCGAGAAGGCCGCGAGAATCTGGTACGCCTTCTCGTAGGTCTGCCAGTGGCGCATCGAGCCGCGCCAGCCCAGCGAGAGCGCGCCGTAGAACACCTGGCGCCAGCGCACGGTGGCGCGGTCACGAAGGGTAGCGAAGTCAGGCACGAGGCCCGTGAACCAGAACAGCAGCGAGACCAGAAAGTACGTGTTGACGGCGAACACGTCCCATTCGAGCGGCGAGCGGAAGTTCGGCCACAGCCCCATCTGATTGGGAATGGGGAAGAGGTAGTAGTCCATCCACACGCGGCCGGTGTGGAGCGCCACGCAACTGCTCGCGGCGATGACGGCGAAGATGGTCATCGCTTCCGCGTAGCGGTTGATCGACGTGCGCCACTTCTGGCGGAACAAATAGAGGATGGCGCTGATCAGCGTGCCGGCGTGGCCGATGCCGACCCAGAACACGAAGTTGACGATGTCCCACGCCCAGCCGACGGGGTTGTTGTTGCCCCAGATGCCCGGGCCTTCCCAGAGCAGGTAGCTGACGTAGCCACCGAACATCATCAAGGTGGCGCCAGCGAGGCTCAGCCCGAACAGGAAGGGCTTGGGCGTCGCCTTGAGAGGCGCCTCGTTGACCCTGCACACCATCTCGGTGACCGCGTGAAAGTCGTGCGGGCCACGAACGAGCGGCTCACGGCCGCTGACGGGATCAGGAAGAACGACGTCTCCGCGGAGCTGGGGATCGTCGGGCAGCGTGATGGCAGAAGATGCGGTGGCCATGTCAGGCGAGCTCCTCGTTCTCGTTGCGAACGCGCGCGAGGTAGGTGGTGCGCGGGCGTACGTTGAGTTCCTGCAGCAGCTCGTAGTTGCGCTCGCTGCTCTTCAGCTTGGCCACCTTCGACTCGAGGTCGTTGATGTTGCCGAAGGTGATGGCCAGCGTGGGGCAGGCCTGGGCGCAGGCGGGAGTGACCGCGCCGTCGGGGAGCTTCTTGCGATCTTCCCCGGCGCGCTTGGCGGCGATCTTCGCCTCGTCGATGCGCTGCGTGCAGTACGTGCACTTCT
Organism: Archangium sp.; assembly: GCA_043758715.1. GTDB lineage: Bacteria > Myxococcota > Myxococcia > Myxococcales > Myxococcaceae > Archangium_A. The sequence continues at coordinate 8,799 of JAYVNA010000658.1, read as the reverse complement.
CCATCACGCCGCGGTACCGCACGGTGACGTCGGGGTTGCGCTGGAGCTTGAGCGTGTTCATCCGCTCCTTCCACTCCGGCTCGACGTAGTAGTTACCCGAGTGCGTGAAGTCCAAGTAGTTGTAGCGGCGCACCTTGTAGGGGCAGTTGTTGGCGCAGTACCGGGTGCCGATGCACCGGTTGTACGCCATCGAGTTGAGCCCCTCTTCGTCGTGAACCGTGGCCGACACCGGGCACACCGGCTCGCACGGCGCGTTCTCGCAGTGCATGCAGGTCAGCGGCTGGTGCAGCGCGCGGGGCTGCTCCACGTCACCGGAGTAGTACCGGTCGATGCGGATCCAGTGCATCTCGCGGCCGAGCAGCACCTGCGTGCGGCCGACCACCGGGATGTTGTTCTCAGCGATGCAGGCGACCGTGCAGACGCCGCAGCCGGTGCAGGACGACAGGTCGATCACCATGCCCCACTGCTGGCCTTCGTAGACGATCTCGCTGTGCGGCTGGATCGGCTTGCTGGGGCGGTTCTTCGGGGTGCCGAGCGTGACGAGGTTCTCGGGCATGTCGCCCTCGCGCGCGAACTCCGCGTTCTTCGCGTAGTTCGTGGCGGTGGCCGAGCGGAACAGCGGGCGGGTGCCCAGGCCCAGGTTGCGTTCCTTGGCGCCGGGGGCTTCGGCCGACATCTGCGCGAAGGTCAGCTCCTTGAGCGGGTTGCCGGGGACCGCGAAGTGATCCTGGGTCGAGGCGAGGTCCTGCTTCTCGCTGGTGACCGCCAGCTTCACGCCCTGCACCACCGAGCCGTTCGAGCCAAGCAGCGGGTGCGCATCGACGCCCACGCCGGTGGCGACGTAGCCGAAGGTGCGGCCGTAGCCCTTGTTCATCACGATCGAATAGTCGGCGAGGCCGGGCAGCACGAAGGTCGGCGCCTTGATGCTGCGGCCGTCCACCGAGAGCTCGACCACGTAGGCGTCGTAGCGGTTCTTGTAGACGCCGCTCTTGATGCCGAGCTCCTTGGCCAGCACGGGCGAGATGAGCGCCGCGTTGTCCCAGCACAGCTTGCTCATCGAGTCGGGCAGTTCCATCAGCCACGACACGTTCGAGAGGCGGCCGTCCTTGAGGTGGCCGTCGACGGCGATGAACTCGAGCGAGTCCTTCGACGCGGGGGCGCCCTTCACGTTCGCGAGCGCGGCGGTGATGTCGGCGGTCTTGAGCTCGGCGGTGCCGGCGTTGCGCCTGGTGCCAGCGATCACGCCGTCGTGCAGCGAGCGGCGCCAGGCCTTGACGTCGGCGATCTTCTTGCCGACCCAGGTGGCCTCGACGAGCTTGCGATCGGCGGTCTCGGCCTCGCCCACCATCTGGGCCAGCAGCGAGATGCCGGCGCGGCCGCCGTGCAGGGGGAGAATGATCGGCTGCACCAGGCTGGCGGTGCCGTCCCAGGCGCTCGCGTCACCCCACGCTTCGAGGAAGTGCGCGGTCGGCAAGTGCCAGGTGGCCTTGAGGCCAGACTCGTCGGGCAACACGCCCGCGTGCACGAAGGTGACCTTCGCGAGCGCGTCGGCGAACTTGAGCACGCCGGGCGCGGAGTAGATCGGGTTGCCTTCGAAGGTGACCAGGGTGGTGACTTCGCCCGCGGTCATCGCCTTCACCAGGCCCTCGAGCTGCTCGTGCATGCCCACGCGGGCCGCCGGGGTCTCGGGGTAGCTGATGGTGAGGGTGGTGCCCAGGTTGCCGAGCGCCGCGTTGATGGCGTGGCCGAGCGCGATCACGGCAGGATGCTGCCGCTCGCCGATCATCACCACCGAGGTGCCCTTGTTTCCCTGGAGATCCTTCGCGAGCGCGCTCACAAACTTCGTCTGCACTTCGGAGATCGCTCCGCCGCCGGCGGCGAGGTCGGCCAGGCCCAGCTGACCCGCGAGGGCCTTGAGCAGGTTGACGCCTTCACCGGAGCTCATGCGCACGCGGTGATCGGCGTTGGTGCCGGTGGTGCTGAACGCGGCTTCCGCCACGTAGAGGCGGATCATCTTCTGCGCGTCGGCCTGCTCGTGTACCGCGCGGCTGACGCCGAACTGACGCGAGAGCTTGAGGTGATCAGGCCCGCTCAGCAGGAAATCGGAGTCGAGCGAGAAGACCACTTTGACGTTGCTGAAGTCGACGTGCGCGCGGGCGCCGGGGCCGAACGCGAGCTGCGTGCCCTGAATGGCGTTGTCAGGCGCGAGCGGGTCGAACCGAACGACCTTCGCCGCGGGCAGCTTCGCCAGCAGGCGCTCGAACGTGGGGCCCATCTCTTCTTCGACCAGGAATGCGAGGCCCTTGCCCTGCTCGGCGGTCAGCTTGCCGAAGTGCTCCTTGGCGAAGGCGTCCCACTCTTCCCACTTCGCGGCGGTGCCGGCCTTGAGGGGCGACTTGGCGCGCTGCGGATCATAGAGGCGCAAGATCTCGGCCTGAGCCCAGGTGTCGGTGCTGCCCAGCGAACTCGGGTGACCGGGGTTGCCTTCGAGCTTGGTGGGGCGGCCGTCGTTGGCCTCGGCGAGCAGGCCCAGCGCACCTTCGGAGCGCTGGGTGGCCGTCGCGTACATCAGCTTGATGCCGGCCACGTAGTTCTCGGGCGGGCGCACGAACGGGAGGATCTCGTCGGGGTCGCGGCGAACCTTGTCGCAGCTGGCAAGCGACCCGAGCGCGATCGACGCGCCGGCGAGCTTCATCGCGTCGCGGCGGTTGAAGCCTTCGGGCGCGGTGACACCGTTGGCGAACTCGGCGTCGTACTGCGAGGTGACCGACTCGTCGTTGTTCTTGTGCTCGAGCGAGCGCCAATATTCCGGGCTCTCGGTGATCTGCCCGCGAAGCGGCGCGTAGGGATCCTTCTTCATGACTTTCGCTCCTTCAAAGCTTCAGCGGTGGCAGCCGGAGCAGCCGGCAGTCGCGTAGGTCTGGTAGTGGCCGTCGACGAATTTCTGCGCGCCCGACAGCGAACCCGGCGGGTTCAGCGTGGCGGCGATTTCCTGCTGGCGGCGCTGCCATTCGACGTCGGCCGACCAGCCCATCTTGGTGATGGCGTCGACCGGGCGGAGGTTCGCGGCGGGGTTGCTGTGGCAGTCGATGCACCACCCCATCGAGAGCGGCTGCACCTGGTGCACGACTTCCATGGTGTCGATGCGGCCGTGGCAGGTCTCGCAGCCGATGGCGGCGCGGTTCTCACCGACGCCCACGCCCATGTGCGCGCTGTGGTTGAAGAACGCGAAGTCGGGCAGCTGGTGAATGCGCACCCAGGCGATGCTCTTCTCGCCCTTGCCGTCAGCCCACGAGTCGTACACGGGCTTGAGCTTCTCGGAACCCTTCTTCACCTGCGCGTGACAGTTCATGCAGACCTGCGTGGGCGGCACACCCGCGCTCGCGCCCCGCTCGACGGCGGAGTGGCAATAGCGGCAGTCCATCTTCAACTCGCCGGCGTGCAGCGCGTGGCTGTACGCGACGGGCTGAACCGGCTTGTAGCCAACGTCCGTGTGGTACGGCGAAGCCCACCAGTACACCGAGAAAATCAGCGTCCCGAGACCAATGAGTCCGCCGATCGTGATGAGCCGGGGGGTTTCATTGGTCCACCGGGGGAAAATCTGAGCCATGGTGTCGACCTCTTGGAGGTGGCGGCACGTACCGAATCCGTGCTGGGCGGACAACATCTATTTCCGCGCGATTGAGAGCGCGAACACCTACACGGAGCGCAGCTTCTGCCGTCTTTGAGTTTCGCTGGCGTGATTGAGGTCGCGCCTCCCCCGACGGCCAGCGTCCTCAGGCCCGGTGGGCGAGGGCCTGATGCGTCGGAACCCGCAGGGCCGAGCGCGCCGGAAGCCAGCTCGCGAGCCACCCGAACCCGAAGGTCGCGATCAGGGTGACCGCCAGACCCAGCCCGCTGAAGGCCGGCTCGAGGCGGGCGCCTTCCCCCAGCATCAGGTTGCCGAAGAAGGCGGTGGCGACCGGCGTCAGGGGAGCGGCGAGCAACAGCCCCAGCGCGATGCCCGCGGCGCTGATCAACAGGCCCTCGAGCCTCAGGAGGCGGGTGATGGCCACCGGGGTCGCGCCCATCGCCCTGAGCACGCCCAGCTCGCGGGTGCGCTGGAGCACCTCGACCCCCACCGCCGAGGCGTTGCCGATCGCGCTCACGGTGAGCACCAGAAACGAGAGCAGCAGCAGCGCCATCAAGATGATGTTGAGGTGCTCGGCGACGATGTGCACGCGCTCGGCGTGAGACATCACGAACAGCACCGGCAGCTTCGATTTCGCCACCACCTGTTCCAGCGCGCCCTCGAGGGCGAGCACTTCGGCGTACTGGTTGCGTTCGGCCACGAAGAGCAGCGTGCTGACGGCGTGGTCGGGGTTGAACTGAGCGTCGAAGGCGACCTGGTCGACGTAGAGCTTGGCCTTCTCGAACTGCTGCGCGAGCCCGACGAAGTGCACCTGGGCGGGCTTTCCGCGCAGCGTCACCTCGAAGCGGCTCCCGAGCGGGGGCTTGCCGTACGCGAGCCAGCCTTGCTGATTGAGCACCACCTCGAGCTCCGCAGACGGCTCCAGCCAGCGGCCCTCGACCAGGCGGGGGTGAAACAACGCCGTGCCACGGGGGAGCGCCACCACGCCGACGCCCTCTTTCGTGGACAACACCCGCGACTGCACTTCGCCCTGCCCGCCGCTCCAGGCCTCCACCTTTCTCACGTTCGGCAGGCCCGCGAACGGCGCGAGCGCGGCCTCGAGAGAAACGGGCTTCGAGAGCACGACCTGAACGTCGTGTGAGTTCTCGCGGCTGACGTCGTCGAGCATGCGCCACAACGCTTCCCGGACGTTGAAGGCAGTGGCGAAGATGGCGACCCCCAGCGCCGTCGAGAGCAAGGTCACCAGGAAGCGGCTGCGATCACGCAGCACGTTCCGGGACGCCATCGCCCACACGGGAGGGAGCACCGAACGCGCGGAGCGGGTCCGCGGGGCCTTCGCTCTGAAATCACGCAGGGCCTCCAGCACGGGCAACCCGGTACCGCGCAAGAGCGTGGGCAAGGAGAACAGGGACGGCAGGAGCACGCTGGCCATACAAAGCGCGAGCAAGGCGAGGGGTGGCACGCCCGGGGTGAGGAGATCGAAGTTGAGCTTGCCCGCCACCAAGACCGCGAAGAGCCGGCCTGACACCACCGCCAGCGGGACGCCCACCACGCCCGCGGCCAGGCCCATCAGGGTCGCGGTCAGCACGGCGATCCGGAACACCTGGGCGCGGGTGGCTCCGAGCGCCTTGAGCACGCCGATCTGCCGCACCTGGCCTGCGAGCACCGCGCGCATCGATTGCGAGACCAGCACCGCCGCCATCGCGAACGCGAGCGCGCCGATGGAGCTGATGAGGAAGAGCAACGAGTTGAGCTGCCATTGATGCGGGTGCTCCTGAAATCTGGGCACTTCCATCGAGCTCACCACCACCCCGGCGTCAGCGAGGCGGCGGGTCACTTGCGCTCCGACCCGGCGGACGTCGGAGGCCGACTTTACGTTCTTGAGCCTGAGCACCATGCGTTGGCCAGAGGTTTGTCCGCTGAGCGCGGCCCAGGTCGGCCGATCGGCATAGGCATAGATGAAGGCGTCCTGGGTGGCGGGCGCCTGGCTGGCGTCGAAGGTGATGCCGCTGATGGGCATGGTGCCGAGCCCGCCACCGACCCTGATGCGCGGACTGGCGCCGACAGTGAAAGAAGCGACGCGAAGGCCATCACGTTCGATCAGCACCGTGCCCGCGGGAGGAATGGCGGCGCCGCGCTGGGGCTGCAGCCGGGCAATCGCAGCGCCCTCGAAGTTCTCGACGCCGTAGAGGTAGAGCGGGAGCCAGCGATCGGGGCTCACCTCGACGCGTTGAATGGTGAAGTCGCGCAACGCCGCGGCCTCCACTTCGGGGAAGGTGGTGAGGTCGACGCCGCCGAAGTCTTCCGCGCGCAGCACCAGGTGGGGCGGCCGGGTGCGCTGAAAGTTTTCGGCGAGGTCGGGCTCGAGAATGAGCCACGAGAGCAGCGGCGTGCCCGCGCCCCACAGCCCCAAAATCAACGCGGCCACCACCAGCGCGGTCCGCAGCGGGTGGAGCCTCAGTTCGCGAAGCGCCAGCGTCGTTTGCAGCTTCATGACAGCCGCCCATCGACCATCCGCACCACACGTTGGCAGCTGGCGGCCACCGCGGGGTCGTGCGTCACCACCACCACCGTCTTGCCAGCGAGCACCAGGCCATCGAGCAGCGCGATCACCGCGGCGGCGGTTTCGCTGTCGAGATTGCCGGTGGGTTCGTCGGCCACCAGCAGCGGTGGATCATTCGCCAGCGCCCGGGCGATCGCGGCGCGTTGCTGCTCGCCCCCGGAGAGAGAGGCGGGGAGCTTGTCCGCGTGCGCTGCGATGCCGACCTGTTCCAGCAGCGCGTGGGCCCGCGCGGCGCGTTGGCTGGGCTCGATGAAGTTCACCAACTCCATCGCCAGCAGCACGTTCTCGCGCACGCTCAAGGTCGGAATGAGCTGGAAGAACTGAAAGACGATGCCGATGTGGCGCCCCCGGAAGATCGCGAGCGCGCCTTCATCGAGGCTTCCGAGATCGACGCCCGCCACCTGCACGCTGCCAGAGCTGGGTCGGTCGATGCCGGTGAGCATGTTGAGCAGCGTCGACTTGCCGCTGCCCGAACGCCCGATGATGGCCACGTGCTCACCTGGGGCGAGGGTGAGATCGACGTCGGTGAGCGCGGTAGAGCGCTCGTAGTTCTTGCTGACGCTGCGAAGGACCGCTCCGGAGTATTGGCCGCTGTGAGTGTTTCTGGTCATAGTGTCCAACTATGGTCACGACGTCCAAACGCACCAGCGACACCCGGGCCCCGAAGTCCAAAACCAGACACCCGGCCCCCAGCGTCCAGAAAGTCGATCGCCGGGTCGAGCGCACCCAGCGGCAGCTGAGCGACTCGTTGATGGCCCTCATTCTCGAGCGGGGGTGGGACGCGGTGACGGTGCGTGACGTGTGCGAGCACGCCAACATCGGGCGATCGACCTTCTATTTGCACTACGCCGACAAGGAGAGCCTGCTGCTCGGCGGCTTCGATGAGCTCCACGAGGACCTCTCAGAGCTCACGCGTGACGCGAAGCGCCCGTTCGCGTTTGCAGAAGCGCTGCTCGAGCATGCGCTGGGCAACGAGCGGCTCTTCAGGGCGATGGTGGGCAGACAGAGCTGGCAGCAGATGCAGTGGCGGTTTCGCGACCTGCTGGTGACGCTGCTGCTGGCAGAGTTGCCTGCGCTCAAGGTGCCCGCGGCCAGCCGCCCGGCGACCGCGCGCTTCATCGCAGGCGGTTTCCTCGAGCACCTGATGCAAGCCCTGGAAGACGCGGGGAAAGCGAACTCGAACGAGCTGGCGGCCCGCTTTCGGGTGCTGGCGTTGGGCGTGGCGGCCGCAGCGCGCAAGCGTACCGGCGCGGCGGGTGTCGAGTGGCTGACCCTTGCTGCGCGCGATGCGCCAGCGAATCAACGCCGGTGGCGAGCCAGAGCAGGGCCGCGAGGCCCCAGGCGTTGTCGGCGAGGAAGGCCTGGGCGATCGCCTCGGGGTTCTTTTCCATCGCCCGAAGCGCCCTGCCCCGCAGGAAGACGCCGGGGAGCCCGATGGCCAGGGCGAGCACGTGCAAGGCGCTCAAGCAGCCCTCTTCGAAGTCCTTCGAGGCTGGCGGCGGCGTTGAGCCCATGCCCGTCTCGGTCTTCAGCCGGCTCGCCGAGGCCAGCTGAATCGAGAAAGTGAATCACCTGCGGTCGCTCAGCAGCGTGCTCGAGACGCTCTTCCCGCGCACGCGGGTGCGTTTGACCCGCGAGAAGACCTTCGAACTGGGGGCAGTCACCTCACCTGACGCCTCGAGTCGCGCCAGACGAGCTGCCGGTGATGCATTCTGATTCGAGAGCGAGACCAGCGCAGCCACCGGCCGACCGTGATCGGTGACCGTCACAGATTCGCCGTTCTGCACGCGACGAAGGTACTCGCTCAAGTGATCCTTCAGCGTTCGAATCGGGATCACCATGTGGCTACCATGGCCACTTCGCAAAGGGCTCGCAAACAAGCCTGTGCTCCCTCCCGCCCGGCGGGGAGGGAGCCAGGGTGAGGACGATCAGTAGCAGTCGACGGTGCTGGGCGTGGGCGAGAGCCGCACCACTGCGTTGCCCTGGTCGACGGCGATCAACAAGTTTCCGGCGGCATCGAGCGCCAGCCCGCGCGGACCGGGCAGGTTGCGGGCGATGCGTTCCACCGTCGGGGTGGTGTTCGACGGGTTGCTGGTGTCGATCGCGAACACGTCACCGTTGCCGTCATCTGAGACGATGAGGCACCCGTTCGGGAGCAACTGCACGTCCCACAGCGAGTTGAAGGCGCCGTTGGCGAGGGTGATGAGCGGCACGGTCGTGGTGGTGATGACGCCGCCAACGCTGGCGACGGTCGTGCGCGAGGCGAGCAGCTGGTTGCTGTTGCCGTCGTCGACGAAGTACGCGACCGAGTCGAAGAGGCGATCGCTCGCGGTTCTCCACACGTCGCGCACCGCGAGGCCGAACTGCGGCGCGCCCACATTGAAGGTGCCGTGGCCAGCGACCGGAGGCGTGCCCGAGGTGAGGAAGCGGCGCAGGTTGTTGTCGCCGCCGTTGCCCACCCAGAGGTCGGCGTCGTGGCCTTCCGCCAACGTGGTGAACGAGCGCTGCACGGCTCCGGTGACCGCGATGGAGACGGTGTTTGCGCCGGTGAGCTCACCTGCGACCTTGGTGAAGAGGTTGACGCGCGCCGGCGTACCCGTGACCA
>JAYVNA010000657.1:0-29298 GCA_043758715.1 Archangium sp. | reverse complement strand
CGAGGCGCAGTGCGTTCAGCCAGTCCGAGACCAGCGGAAGAAACCGTTCCACCCCGTTGAGAATGAGCGCCATGCCGGAGCCGTGGAGCGCTGCTGCGGTCACGCCGTCCACTTTCAAGGAGCTGTGCTCATCGCGCTTGTCAGGCAGCGCGACGCGCACCTGATCGCGGTAGCTGCCGAGCAGGACGTCGAGCCCTGAAAATTCCGGCAGCTCGATCAGCGCGCCCCACCGCTCGGGCGCGCCGTGGCAGACGAGGTGCTGATCAGGCCAATGCCGGGCGAGGAATGATTCGGTGGAGTGGCCAGTGAACATCTGCTCGAGCGTGCCCATGCGCTCGTGTCAGCGATGAAGGCGCCGTTGTCCAGACCAAGTTCAGTTCGGCGCGCCTGCAAGTTCAGAAGGGGCAACCTCGTTCGTCATTCGTGCTGATGCGAGTTCAGCGGTCGCACCCAGTCGGTGCCGCCATCCTACCTGAGCTGCAGCACCATGCCCTCTCGCTGAGGCGGCCCGTCAGCGGCCGATGGGCGTGAAGGTCGCCCGGCTCGACTGTGCGCCGGTGGCCGAGAGGTCTACTTTGTACACCTCTCCCTTGCGCACGAGCATGAACACGCTCCCATAAGGAGTGGCGTAGTCCGTTCCTGAGCAGCCGGCGTGGACCGAAGCGACACCGCGCAGCTCCGAGGCGCTCCCGCCGCCCGCGTAGCCGTACATGATGGCCTGCCCCGTGTTGCAGGCCCCGGTGACGTTGACCGTGCCCAGGACAAAGCCGTCGCTGCCGGCGGTGTAGTTGGTGCCGAGCACCATGTTCTGCGACGCGCCGAACTGGTTCACCGTTCCGAAAACGCCGAGCGTCTTGCCAGCCCCGCCGAGGTTCACGTTGCCAGATGCGGTGAGGTCACCCGTGCTGGCGGTGGTGCTGCTGACGCTGGTGCTGGTGACGGCAGTGGCGCTGATGGTGGAGGTCGTGATGCCGCTCGAACCCACCGGGCCGACCTTGGCCTCGAGCCAGTTCTTGAGCTGAGTGAAGTTCCCGTTGACGTCCGCGGCCAGCGCTGGCTGGTTTGCGCCGAAGGTCACCAACTGCGCGGAAGCGGCGGTGCCCACCAGCCCCAGGGCGAGCAGCCAACGAGCGCGTACCCACGAGCGAGCGCGCATCGCGGTGGCGGTCTTCATGCCGTCGAGGAACGCAGAGCGCCACACCTGCACGTCGGCCTCCGAGGCACCGTGTCTTGCGGCCAGGGTGGCAGCATCGAGATCTCCAGCGACCAACGAAACGAGCTCTGACTGAGTCGGCTTCATCACGCCTTTGTACTCCGGGGGCTCCGCGGCGGCGAGCCTACGCCCGAGAGAAATTCGGCCCTCACGGGTGAGGTCGTGGTGAAATCGGTCATTCATGAAGGTCGGTGACTGCCCCAGCTGCCGTGCCCCCGTGGAGTTCCGTCCGGGCGGCGGGCAGATCAAGGTTTGCGAGTACTGCCAGACGGTGGTCTTCCGCGGCGAGCTCAAGCTCGAGTCGTGGGGCAAGGTCTCACAGCTCGTCGACACCGAGTCACCGCTCAAGCTGGGCCTGGGTGGCCGCCATTCCGGCACGCCCTTCACCATCGCCGGCCGCATTCAGAAGTCGAATCCCACCGGCACCTGGGACGAGTGGTACCTCGAGTTCGAAGACGAGCGGCAGGCGTGGCTCGCCGAATCCGAAGGCGAGTGGAAGCTGCTTTTTCCCCTGAGCAACCTCGCTGTCCCAAAGCTCGCGCAGCTCCAGGTGCTCGGCTCCTTCACGCTGCGAGACAAGACCTTCGTCGTCGAAGAGATGAACCAGGCCGAGACGGTCTCGGCTGAAGGGCAGCTGCCCGACTTCAATCGCAAACACGCGTACGTCGATGCCACCGGGCCGCGTGGCGTGTTCTGCACGCTCGATGAAGCAGGCGACACGACCGAGGCGTTCGTCGGCAGCTTCGTCACGCTCAAAGAGCTCGGCTTCGATCCAGGTGAGCTCGAGCTTCGGCCGAAACACGCGGCGCTCAGCCAGGCGCGCTGCACTCAGTGCAATGGCCCGCTCGAGCTCAAGGCCCCCGACGCCACGAAGCGGGTGGCGTGCCCGTTCTGCGGCGCGCTCTTGCAGGTACAGGGTGGGGCGCTCGAATTTCTCGAGATGCTCGAGAAGCCGCCGTACGAGCCGCTCATTCCGCTCGGGGCCGTCGGCAAGCTGCACGACCCCACGGTCGAGAAGCCGCAAGGTCTCCCGACGGAATGGACCTGCCTCGCCTTCCTCGTGCGCAGCTGCGAGGTCGAAGGCACGCGCTACCCGTGGGACGAGTTCCTGCTCTGGAACAAGATCGAAGGCTTTCGCTGGTTGATGCACAGCGCCGGTCATTGGACGTGGCTGCGCCCGATCGCAGCGGGTGAAGTCGCGCTCACCTACCGCGCCGCGAAGTACGGTGGACAGACGTACCGCGGCTATCAAGAGGTGTTCGCCGGCACCGATTACGTGGCGGGCGAGTGCTACTGGCAGGTCACCGCCGGCGAGCGCGCGAAGGCCCGGGAGTTCATCGCGCCTCCGAAGAGCATCAACATCGACGAGACCGCGACCGAAGCGACTTGCACGCTCGGCGTGATGATCGAAGGCGACCTCGTCGCGAAGACCTTCAAGCTCCCGCGAAAGTTGAACCCCGCGGTGGGCATCGCGCCTGCGCAGGTCAACCCGTTCTCCAGCAAAGCCAGTGAAGCGTGGACGTGGTCGGCCATCTGGGGCGGGTTGCTGCTGGTGTTGATGATCGCGTTCTCGGCGCTGGGCAGCACCGAGCAGTATGTCTCCGGCACCTTCTCGGCTCCTCCCGGCGCCGCGCCTGGCAGCCCCGAGTCGCAGCGCTTCAGTATGCCGTTCGAAGTGAAGAAGTCGGTGCCGCTCGAGGTGAAGGTGGTGGCGCCCGGGCTCTCGAACAACTGGCTGGGCGTGTCGATCGATCTCGTGAACGAGAAGACCAACGAGGTGATCGCCGTGTACGCCGAGCCCAGCTACTACTCGGGCACCACCGACGGCGAGAGCTGGTCTGAAGGCAGCAACGAGCAGACGAAGTCGACCGACGTGGTGGAAGCGGGCACCTACGTGCTGCGCACCACGCCGACGTTCGAGCCCTCGCGCGCGACGGACTACGGCGTGACGGTCTCGGCTGACGACGGCGCCGGCCTCGCGTGCCCGTTCTTCATGTTCATCATGCTGCTGCTCGCGCCGCTGTATTACTCGCTGCGCGCGAATGGCTTCGAGACCGCGAAATGGAACGACGCGGTGTTCCAGTCGTCACCTGGCGTGAGCACGTTCCCCTACGCGAAAGCCGACGACGACGATGATTGAGCAAACCGGGAGGAAGCCATGAAGTACTTCGGAGGCATTCTGGTGCTGGCCTACGCGGCCCTGCACACGCTGCGCATGGACCGCTTTCCCGATGAAGAGCGCGGTGAGCTGCCGACGTCGGTCCGCACGGCACCGGGTGGAATCTTGAGCTGGCACGACGGCTTCATGGGAGGCAAGTGATGTTGAACCTCGACGCACTCATTCGCGGTGCAGTGGCCTCGCTGTTGTTCTCCGTCATCGGCATTCTGGTGTTCGTGGCGGGCTTCTTCGTGGTGCGAAAGCTGCTGCCTTTCGACGTGCACAAGGAGCTCGAGGTCGACCAGAACACCGCGGTGGGCCTGGTGATCGCCAGCTTCATCCTGGGGTTGGCGTTCATCGTGGGAATGTCGATTCACGGCTGAAACTTTCCTCAGCGGCTCGTGTTGAAGACCGGAGTGACTCGATTCGCGCTCCTGCTCGTGCTGGCCGGAGCCCCTTGCCTGGCGCACGACGTGTCCGTCGACGTGAGCGCCAACGGCACGGCGCCCAGCCCTGACAACCCGCGCACGGGGTCTCTGGGGTTCGGGCTTTCGGGCTCGTACGACTTCAACGACGCGCGGTCGATGTGGTGGTGAGCAGCCGCACCTCGAGCTTCGGCGCGATGTGGAATGGGTTGTGGAACTCAGGTGGTGACTCCTCGTTCGAGCACACCGTCGAAGTCACGCTCGGCTTCAACCGTTTCAACGTGATTCAGAAACTGCAGCTGCCGAACACGCTGGCGGCGAACCTGCTGCGCTTCGAGTGCGAACAGGAACCTGAGCGGCAGGGCTGCGCGCTGGTGCGAGGCGTGACCTCACCGCTGCTCCAGGGCCGCGTCGGTGCGGGCTACACGGCGACGATTGCGGAGGACACCGACGTGGGGCTCGATGCGACGTTCTTCCTCTACGACCGGCCGCCGAGCTCGGTCGGGTACTTCTCGCTGGTGCAGCTGGGCCGCGAAGTCGGCAGCGGCGTGCCGGTCTTGCCGCTGTCGTTCTCGGTGCGGCCGCAGGTCTCGCATCGCTTCGGGCCGGTGACGGTGAAGCTCGGGTATCAGTTCGGGCTGTACACGGAGTCGCTCGGAGCCCTGCACGCCATCACCGCGAAGGTGAGCTGGAAGGTGACGAAGGAATGGCGGCTCTCGCTCACGGTCACCGGGCAGGAAGACGTCGCGGGCGGGGCGGCGAGCAACCGGGGCGGGCAGGCGTTGCTGGGCGTGCTCTACGCGTGGTGAACCCCCTGCAGTGAGTCATGATGCCGCCATGCTCGACTTCTACTTCGACTTCGCCAGCCCCTATTCCTACGTCGGCGCGATGCGGGTCGAAGCACTCTGCCAAAACGCGAAGCTCCCGATGCGTTGGCGGCCGTTCCTGCTCGGGCCCATCTTCACCGCGCAGCAAGGCATCAAAGACTCGCCCTTCAATGCCCAGCCGGTGAAGGGCCAGTACATGTGGCGCGACGTCGAGCGGCTCTGCGCGAAGTACGGCTACCCGTTCAAGAAGCCGGAGTCGTTCCCCCAGCGCAGCCTGCTCGCCGCACGTGCCGCCTGCGTGGCGTTGGAAAAGCCGTGGTGCGGTGACTTCATTCGCGGCGTGTTCCAGGCCAGCTTCGGGCACGGCAAGGACATCGCCCTTCCGTCGACGTTGGGTGACGTGCTCTCGAGCCTGGGCATCGATCCCGCGACGGTGCTGCCTCAGGCCGAGCTCGACCCTGTGAAGCGGCTGTTGCGTGCGTTCACCGATGAGGCGATCGCGCTGGGCGTGTTCGGCGCGCCGAACGCGGTCATCAACAAGGAACTCTTCTTCGGCCAGGACCGCATCGAAGATGCGATCGGCTGGGCGATGGCGAATCAGTCCAGCAAGCTTCACTGATCGTCCCGTCCGGTGGTCGCCTTGCGTGCACCAGGTGGGTTCTCGGTTCGCGAGATTCGCTCGGTGAAATCGCTGAGCCGGTGATCGGCAAGGGCGCTGCAAGACCGCTTCGTCATGATCTACGTGATGGAGTGCGGGCCGATCTTCCGAGGCGGCCTCGAGACCTGGGCGGTGTTCTCACTCAACCTGACGACGCGCGGAGTCGCGTGTCACATCTCGGCGCAGCGCGATGAAGCGCGAGCGGCGATGGCGGCCGAGCTGCGAGGGGCCGAGGTGGGCTGCTGCGCCTCGTTGGGGCGATTTGGCAGGCGGCTGGGCTGGCGCGTCGAGGCCACTCCGGACACCGTGCGCGATCTCGCGTGCGTGATGATGGTGGGCGTCGAGCACCAGACCACGCTGGGTTCCCTCGCGTTCACGACCCTCGCCGAGGCCTGGCTACGGGCGTCCGCGGGCTTTCTCGAGACGAAGCCGTGGCGCGGACTCACGATGCACGACGGCATCGATGCGCACTTCGAGGGGCGAACTCCGTGCAGCCGGGTGCTCGCGGTGTTCGGCTCTGGGCGGCTCCCACCAGGGCTGGTGATGTTTCGGGATCGCGCCGCCTTCGATCGCGCGCAGGAAGCGACGCTGGCGGACCTCGATGAAGCCATCGTGCTCACGCTGGGTGGAGAGACGGGCGCGATCGCGACCGCGATGAAGGCGAACTATGGACGCGCGTTTCATCCGCTGCTCGTGCGCTTGACGAAGGGGCAGATCGGGCTGCTTCCGGAAGATGAGTTCAGGCTGTTGATCGCGGCGATCGCGGCGATGACTTCGTATGGAACGGGGCGTCCGTTCGGTCATGCGAAGGTCGAAGATGTCGAGGCCACCGTGATGCCGTGGGGACCTGCGCCCAGCGCGACCATCAACTGAGCCTGAAGGGTGCGTGGCGTTTCGGGTGCGGGGCGGGTCAGCTCGATGCACGCAGGCCTCTCTCCTCGTGACTCCGTTTTCATGGTGACTCGAGCGATGAGCAAGTGAGCTCAGGGACGGGAGCCAGGCTTCGATGACGTAATCGTACGATTACGTTGCACGAGGTCGCGCCCGGACGGCGGGTCTCGCCGAACCACCTGCTCATCGCTCGAGTCACCGCGTCAAAGAAACCGCGCGCCGAGGGCCAGCGTGGACCTGCACCGTCGTGGAGAACGACCTTCCTGCTTCCTCGAGGCTGCAGTCATCGACATGCCTCTGCCACCGCTTGCATCAATCTCCCGCAGTCCTGATCACCCGAGCGCCCTTTCGCGACACACCGCTCCACGGCCCACGTCGCCGACTGCACGAGCTCCCCGCGCGCAGGAACACCCGCACAGAACGACGTAGGCCGCTTTGCCTTCTCCAGACACGCCTTGAGAAACAATTTGTGCTCGGCCTGATCGACGATGCCGCTGCGCAGTGAGAGCCGGCGCAGTCCCTCGTCGACGCACTCATCGGCGTCATGTTCGTACGCGAACGCAGACCCCTCAGCCTTCGCGCGCTCGCCGACGCCCTTCAGCTTGTCCTTGTTCTCGTTGAACCACCAAAACGCGCCCGCACCGCTCAGCACGCACAGCAGCACCAACACGCCCAGAATCCCCAGCACCACCTTGAGCCATTTCGGCATCTGGCCATCGTAGCGCTCTAAGATGTGCCGATGGCCGATACGCTGACCCTGAAGTGGAGGACGATTACCTGGCTGTCCTCTCTGAGCATGCCCGACCCGAAGAACACCACCCTCGAGAAGTCACGCGCGTGGATGAGCCAGTCGAGCAAAGGGCCGGCGTTCCTGGTCGGTACGCACAGAGAGCTCGCCTCGGTCCGTGACGAACAGCTCGCCGGCGTGAAGGTGCGGCGGTACGTGCCGGAAGCCGCCAGGCCCGGGGTGGTCGTCTACTTCCACGGAGGCGGCTTCGTGCTCGGCGATCTCGACAGCCACGAAAGCCCCGCACGCGGACTGGCCAACGCGACCGGCCGTGAAGTGGTCGCTGTCGACTACCGCCTCGCGCCCGAGCACCGCTACCCGGCCGCGGTCGACGACTGCATGGCCGTGACCAAGTCGCTCGCCGCGCAGCACCGGGTCGTCGTCTGCGGAGACAGCGCTGGCGGAAATCTCGCCGCGGTGGTGGCCAATCGTTGCGCCGCGGAAGGCGTGTCACTCGTCGCGCAGGTGCTGGTCTACCCGATGGCCGACGGCGTCACGCCCCGCGAGTCGCACACCGCGTTCGCGACCGGCTTTTTCCTCACCCACGCGAGCATTCGGGTGTTCCTCGACGCCTACGTTCCCGAGCTCCCGCGACGCAGCGAGCCAGACTGCTCACCGTTTCACGCGGCTTCGCTCAAGGGGGTGGTGCCGGGCTACGTGCTGCTCGCGGGCTGCGACGTGTTGCGCGACGAGGGCCGCGCCTACGCCAACAAGCTGCAGTCAGACGGCGTGGAGACCGTGCTCGACGAAGTGCCCGGAGTCATCCACGGCTTCTTCAGCTTGCAGGGGCTCAGTGAAGGAAGAGAAGCGACGAAGCGCGTGGCCCAGTGGCTCGCACCTCGTTGGTGATCACCGTCGCGGAGAGGAAGGGCGCGCCTTCGGCAGCTCAGCGAGCCGCTTGGTGATGATCGCCTTGGGCAACATCGACGGACGCAGCTCGAGCACCGCCGCAAAATAGCGCGCCTGCGCCTCGCTCGCGTAGCTCAGCTCGGCCGACTCCCCCGCGGAAGACTCGACCTGCACCGTCCACTGCTTCTGCTTGCGAATCACTGCGGTGGAAGTCCAGTTCATGGGTCGCTCCTCTGGGTAACGAGTGCGCGCATCATGCCTGTAGCAGTCAGGGGCGAAAGTTTTCGACACCTCGTTCCCTCAGCACAGTTCCGTTTCGAAAATTTGACGAGCTCCGAAGATCCTTTCCGCGAGCGCGCCGTTCGAGTCTGCCCACTCAAGGAGCGTTCTCATGCCTCGTCACCTGGTCACGGCACTGGTGTGCCTGTTCACCCTTCCCGCGGTCGCATCTCCCATCGAGTTGCCCGTCTGCAAGAAGCCCGAGGTCACCAGCGCAACCAAGTCGCAGGGTGATGCGAAGGCGCGCGAGGCGGCGCACAAGGGCTTCACCTACCTCGCAGCCGCTTCCATTGCGTGGACGAAGACCAACAACTGCTTCGGCTGCCATGTGCAGGCCGTCACCATGGAAGCGCTCACCGCCGCGAAGCACCACCAGTACGACGTCGACCCCAAGGACATCGCCGCGATGGTCAAGGCGCTGTCGATGGGTGCGACGGCGGGCGGCCACGCGACCGGCGTCGCCTTCCAGGGCGCGGCGTGGGCCCGCTTCGACCGCTACATGGACGACAGCCAGACCAAGCAGCTGATTCAGTACGCCGACGAGCTGATGCGTATCCAGTCCGAGGACGGCTCCATCGTCGACGACGACGCCCGGCTGCCCATCACCGGCGGCACCATGCAGACCACCTTTCAGGCGGCGCAGACCTGGCGGCAGGCGTACGCGCGCACCGCCAACGATCGCTACCTCTCACCCATGCGCAAGGCGGAGCGGTTCCTCACCCACCGCGCCGAGGGCTGGAAGAGCGCCGACGCGGTCTATGTGCAGGACCTCTCGTTCGCGCTGCTCGGGCTCGCCTCCGCGGGCGTGACGCGCAGTGAGCCTGCGTCGGCGCGGCTGCAGAAGATGGTGCTCGCCCGGCAGCACCACGACGGCGGCTGGGGTCTTACCGGAGACCAGAGCGACGCCTTCGCCACCGGCCAGGCGATCTACACCCTGAAGGTCGCGGGCTTCTCCGATGGCGAGCCGGCGATCGCCAATGGGCTCTCGTATCTGCTGAGCAAACAAAGCCCTGATGGGGCCTGGCGCACCGCCAAGAGCGGGCAGAACGGCAGCGAGAAGGGCGAGACGATGTGGGCGGTGTTGGGCCTGGTGACCGTCGACGTCGCGAGCATCGCGGTGAGCGGCCTGACCGACGGGCAACACGTCAGCGACACCGTCACCCTCGATGTGTCCGCGCTCGACAATCAATCGGGCGGCATTTCCGATCTCTCGCTCTCCGTCGATGACGTGAAGCTCGCGGTGGAGTGTGGCCCGAAGCTGCGCTTCGGCTGGGACACCACCAGGTTGAGCGCCGGTAAACACGTGGTCGACGTGGTGGCGCTCAACGGGAAGGGCAAGCAGAGCCGCCGCCGCTTCGAGGTCTTCGCAGGTGACGTGTTCCTCACCGAGGTGGGCGCGGTGTTCGACGAGGCCACCCAGCAGACCCGGGTCAGCCTGCGCAACATCGCCGACCCGAAGAACGAGGGCCGCGTCGAGGTCGAGTTCTGGAGCCTCGAGGAGAACAAGGACTCCCCGAAGGCCCGCGTGTTCGTCACCAGCGTCAAGGCCGAGCCCGGCGCCACGCAGCTGTCGTGGGACGGCACCGACGAGAAGAAGAAGGCGCTTCCCCGGGGACGCTACCTCGCCAAGGTCAGCTTCAAGGACGCGAAGGGCGTGGTGAAGCAGACCGAGTCGTCGCTCTTCCTGCACAACACCGATCGCGTGCAGCGCGAGACCTACGGGGAAGTCGAGGGCAACCTGAAGCTCGCGGAGCTCGGCATCGGCAGCAGCAACACCTTCGTCGACCTGGTCGACGAGAAGGGCACCGTGGTGCAGAGCGCGCGCTCGACCGACCAGGGCAACTACCGGTTCAAGAACGTCACCCCCGGTCAGTACAAGGTGCGCGCCCGCAAGGACGGATACGCGCCGCGCGAGGCCCCGGTGTCGGCGAGCGCCAACGCGCCCGCGACCAAGGCCGACTTCAGCTGGTGACCAGTGCCGAACCTGATCGCCTCACCTCACCGGCACGCTGGGCTACTGGAGTTCGTCGTAGGTCACCTGCGCGCTGTCGCTGCTCTCAATGGCCTGGGTCTGGGGGTTGCCCGCGACGTTCACAGTCGCGCGGCCCGAAGCGTTGCCGGTAGCGGAGCCCGAGGCGTTGAGCAGCACCTCTGCGTCACCAGAAGCGTCGACCATCACGTTCATCGCGCTCACGCCCTGCGCATTCACGCGAGAAGCGCCGCTGACGTTGAGGTTGAGGTCGGTGGCCGTGCCGAAGACGTCGATGCGCGCGCCCGTCGCAGCGTCGATGTTCAACCGCGAGGCGTCGATGCGCGAGATCGCCACCGCGCTGGTGTCGGAAGCTTTCAGCGACCACTCGTCAGCCTTCGTGGCATCGGCGGTCAGCTGCGAATTTCCGGAGACCTCCGCGCCCTGCAGTACGTCGTTGCTCACCTGCAGCGTCACGCTGCGCGCAGGCTCGAGGGTGACGCCGTTCGCGGCGCGCACCATCAACACGCCGTCCTCGACGGTGAGGTCGACGTCGTCCAACAGGTTCTGGGAACCGGTGATCGCGACGTTGCGCTCGCCGGTGGTCAGCGTGACCCGAATGCCACCCTGCACGTTGATACGGGTGAAGGGCTGGACATCTCGTTGCTGGGTGGTGACCGGGCCGTTGGCGGTCTCGGTGCGTTTGTTACAGCCAACCAGCGCGAGGGGAAGGAGCAGCAGCGCTGCACGAATGGACGACGATGACATGTGGACCTCCGAGAGAGAACGGAGGGCAGCAGTGCAAAACCGCTACCGGGCCAACACCTCGAGCAGCGCTGCCAGCCGGGGCAGGACCTCGACGCCGCACTTTGCCAGCCGCGCGGGCGATTGATGACCGCTGGGCACCAGCAGGCAATGCACGCCCAGTGCACGCGCCACCTCGACGTCGTGATCCGTGTCACCCACCAGAACGGTGAGGAGGGGGTTCACCCCACTGCGCTCCATCCACCGGTGGCCGACTTCGACCTTGCTGGCGGCGTAGTGATCGTCGAGGCCGACCAGGGCTTCGAAGTGCGCGTGCACCTCGAGGCGCCGGGCCTGGTGTTCGAGGCGGCCCTGCTGACTGGCGGAGAGCACGCTTTGCCGAAGTCCACGCGCGGCGAGGCGCTCGAGCGTCACCCGCGCGTCGACCCGCAGGGCACACGCGGCCTCGCGCGCTGAATAGCCTTCGATGAACTCGGTGCCGACCAGCTCGAAGGACTCCTGCTCGAAGTCGAAGCCGAGCTCGCGGTAGTACTCGCGCACCGGAAAACGGAACTGGTGCGCGTAGCGCTCGGCGGTGAGCAGCGGCAGGCCGCGCTTGCCCAGCACGTCATTCATCACCGACACGCAGAGGTCCGCGTCGTCGAGCAGCGTGCCGTTCCAGTCCCAGATGATGTGGGCAATTTGCTTCACTGTGCGAAGCATAGCGGTGCTCGCATCAGAGCGGTGATGCGGCCATGGTGCGCCGCTCAGGTCCCCATCAAGCGCGCTCTCGTTCTGTCTCTCGTCTTCGTTTCCTGCGCTGCGTTCTCGGCGCCTCTCGAGCCCGTCGGCATCGCCATCTCGGGCGGCGTCTCGCTGGGAACCTGGGAAGCGGGCTTCATGTACCTCACCCTCGAGGCGCAGAAGGCGCATCACAAGTCCGAGCTCAGAGTGGTCACCGGTGCCTCCGCGGGCAGCGCCAACGCGTTCATCTCGGCGATCAGCTCGTGTCTGCCGCCCAATCCCCACCCTCTCGAGGATCCAGGCTGGGAGGTCTGGGGTGGCATCGGCTTCGACCAGCTCTTCGATCGCGCCAAGGCGACCAACGAGGCCCTGTTCGTCAACACGCCCCTCGAAGAATCGATCGAGCGGGTGCGGGCCCTCTGGATGAAAGGGCTCCCCGAAGCTTGCGACGTGGTGGTGGGCGTGTCCGTCACCCGGGTCAAGCCGCGGAAGATCTTCATCCAGGAAGGGCTCTCGGTCTCGCGTTCGATGGAGACCTTCGTGGTGCGCGTCGAAGGCCGCGGCATGGGCAAGGTCCCGCACTTGAGCAACTACGTCGACCCGTTGGGCCTGGTGCCCGCGCCGTTGTTGCCTTTCCTCGAAGACGATGCGCCCGAAGCGGCCCAGAAGAACTTCAGCCAGCTCAGCTCGGTGGTGCTGGCCTCGGGCGCCTTTCCGCTCGCCTTCGAGCCGCGGCGCCTGGATTACTGCCTCTCCAAGCCCGGTCGCGCAGGCAAGCCGGGGGACACCCGCTGCGTGGTGCCTGACTTCTCCGAGTTGTTCGTCGACGGCGGCGTCTTCGACAACAACCCGCTGCGCCTGGCGTGGACCCTCGCCGATCGCCGGTTGCTGCGTGAGCCCGATGGCCGCTTCGTCTGGGCTTCACCGAAGACGCCCGCCGAAGCGACACTGCAGCCCGCGGTTCGGTATCTGTATCTCGACCCCACCACCGCGGTACTTCCGCCGGAGCCGCTCTTGCTCGAGGCCTCGCCCGAGTCGGGTTTTCTTTCTCGCGTGCTCTCGATGAGCGGCTCGATGGTCGAGTCGGCGCAGGGGCGCGAGCTGGGGCAATTGGTCAACGAGCGGGCCGATCTCTCGGAGCGCCTGCAGCTGGCGATGAGCAACCTCCCCAAAGCCTGCGAACACCTCTACGCGTTCTTAGGCTTCATGGAGCAGGACTTCCGCCGCTTCGATTTTTACGTCGGCATGTACGACGCCCTGGTCGCACTCAAGGCGCGCGGTGAATGGAAGGACGTTGGCGTCGATCTCGATGCCATGAGCAAGCACGACGACGCCGCGCGGCATGGGTGGGCGCCGTTCTTGTGCCTGCTCTCGATGGCGGAGCCTGGCTTCGAGCGCTACCGCTCCGAGTGCGAGGGCCCGGAGCTGGAGAACTTTCGCATCCTGTTGCAGGTGAGCCTCGATCGACTGCATGAGCGCTGCCGCCCCCACGGCGAGGTGAAGGGGCTCGAGGCGACCCGGGCGAGTTTTCTGTGCGAGCGGGCGAACCAGGGGCTCGAAGCGGCGCAGGTGCCCGAGCTGAAGCAATTGCCCACCGAGCAACGCCAGCGCCTCGAGAATGAGCCGGAGTTCGAGTTCTTCATGCGGTTGCTCGGCGCCTACCAGTTCGAGTTCAAAGACTTGAAGCTGACGCGCGAGCGATCGCGCGAGGGGAAATTGGCGGTGCGGCAGCGGCTCGACGAGGTGGTCGACGAGTGGGCCGGCGCGCAGAGTTCGTTCAGCACGCGTTTCCTGGCGAAGACGGCGGGGCGGCTTTCGCTGCACACGATTGAGTTCAGCCCACCGCTCTTCGCGAGCTACCTCTCGATCGGCACCACCATCGAAGGGGGCGTGAACATCGTTCCGTTCTTCTGGAGGCCCCGCTGGTTGCAGATCACCGCGGCCTTGAGCGTCGGCTCACTGGAGACCCTGGCGACCGAGCCCGTGCCGCGCGTCTCGATGACCCTCTCAGGGGGGCCGGAGATCCATCTCGCGCCGATCTCCTCGAGCCTGGTGCAGCCGCGGCTTTCGGTGCGGGGCGGGGTGCAGTTCAACGTGTTCGATCGTTTCGGAACCATCCCGTGCGTGGGCGGAGATTCACGCAGCTGCACGCAGGCGGTGCTCGAGCTGGTGGGCGTGGTGACGTTGCTCGAGCGCGTTCGGCTGCAGGGCGTGTTTCAGACGTTCCCGGGGCTGTATGGCCGCACGCCCGGCTTCTTCTATCTGCAGTTCGGCATCGGCTTTCAGTTCCTCTGAACTACTCGTCAGCGTCCGGGCCCGGCAGTCCCTTGTCCTTGCAGGCTTCTTCATCGCCGAGGGCGCAGGCGCGGGTCATCACCTTGCGGGCTCGGGCGTCGTCGCCGCGTTTCTTGAGCGCGCGGCCGAGGTTGGCGCAGCCGGCGGCGTTCTTGTCGGAGCAGGCCTTCGCCCACACGTCCATCGCGCCGCTCTCGTCTTGCTTCAACCCAGCGCCCGCCCACATCGCCATGCCGAGCTGGTTGCAACCTGAAGCGCTGCCGCCACGGCAGGCCTGGTCGAAGTACTTCGCGGCTTTCACGGGGTCCTTGGTGCCGAGGTCGCCCTGGGCCCAGAGGCTGCCGAGGGTGCCGCAGGAGAACGCGTCTCCGGCGGTGCAGGCCTTTTCGCTGAGCGCCGCGGCCTTCTTCGGATCTTTGGCGACGCCTTCGCCGTCCCAGGTGAGGCTGGCGAGGTTGGCGCAGCCCAGCGCGTCGTTGCCGTCGCAGGCCTTGGTGAAGAGCACGATGGCGCGCTTGACCACCGCCGCGTCGCGGGACTTCTCGATGAGGCGGAAGCCGAGCTTCGAGCACGCGCGCAGGGCGCCGCCGGTGCAGCCGAGCTCATAGCGGGCGAGGGCCTGCTCACGGCACGCGGGCTGCGCGAGCAACGAGTCACCGGCGGTGATGCAGGCCGCGGCGTTCTTCTTGTCGCACGGCGCGGACAGGGTGCAGGCGGGACCCGCGGCCAGCGCGGAGGTCAGCAGCAACGTGAGCATGGCGGTATGCCTCCGTTTCGAGCGGGGTTACTTCTGTGGCCGCGCCGGTGCGGTCGAGGCCGCCGCCCAGTCAGCCGGGTACGTCACGTAGAACACCTTCGTCCGCCAGGGGGTGCCGAACAGAATCTTGCTGCCCTTGGGAATGTAGAAGACGTCGCCCGCGCGCCCCTCGAGCATGCGGCCGCCGATGGTGATCTGCAGCACGCCCTCCAGCACCAGATCGACTTCGTCGTAGTCGAGGGACCAGGGAAACGAATCTTCCCGCCCCCAGCTCATGATGCCCGCGGTCATCGGCGAGCCATCGCGCCCGCTGATCACATCGGCCAGGCCCACGTGCTTGCCCGGGCCCGCGCCTGGAAACGGCGCCAGCTTCACGGTGTCGCCGCGCACCAGCACCAACCCCGAGGGATCCACCACGCGCTCGGCGCTGCCCTGTTCGACCACCGTCTTCGCCACCGCCGGAGCCGCGTCTTGCTCGAACGTCACGCCCAGTTCGTGCGCCTGCGTCCACGCCTCGGGAGTGATGATCACCGCGTCCCGGGGCGCAGCGAGGCGCTTCCGCCCGGCCGCGAACTCAGCTGCAACGAACTCCCCGGTGATCAGCCGCTTCATCTGGGGCCGATCGGTACCACACTCTTAGAGGTTGCCGTCGGTGTACGTGACCTGCGAGCTCCCGCTGGCATTGATGTCGCGCTTCTGAGGGTTGCCCACCACCGTCACCCGCGAGTTCCCCGAGACGCTGCCCGTCGCCGAATTCGACGCCGCGACGTTGAGCACCGAGCCACCCGAGGCGTCGACGTCGAGGTTGACCGTGGACAAGCTGGTGGTGTTCACCCGCGACGAGCCGCTCGCCTTCAGCTTCACGTCACTGGCGGACCCCGAGACGTCGACCTGGCTGTTGCCCGTCACCTCCATCTTCAGTTTCTGCGCCGCCATTCTCGAGACCGACACGACGCTTTCCCCTGAGACATCGAGGCGCCATTGCCCCGCGGGTGTGGCGTCTGCGTTGACCTGGGCGCCCCCTGAGACTTCGAGGCCTTCCAGCACCTCGTTGGTGACCTCGAACACCACGTCACCGCTGGGCTTGAGGGTAAAGTTTGACAATCGTTTGAGCACCAACGTATCTCCCCGCACTTCGGCCTGGAAGAACGAGCGCAGGTTCTCGTCAGTCGTCAGCCAGACGCCGCGCGGACCCTGAGTGAGCGAAACCCGGAGGCCATCTTCGACTTTCAGCTTGGTGAAGGCTTTCACCGAGCGTTGTTCTGTAACGATTGTTCCGTTTCCGTCCTCGCTCACGCACGCCGAGAAGCCGAGAACCGCGAAGGTGAACACAGCTGAACGGGTGAGTGAGGTCATGGGCAGCTCCAGTTGGCGGGTCGATCGTTCCCCGTCGGGTTTGCAAGACGAGCGCCTCGCGCGATGCGCAGGACTTGCGCTTGATTGAGCCGCGCCCGAAGTGGCGCTCGGTGCCGGAAGTCGGAACGATGCTCGGCCTGCGCTTCGTCGCGGGAACGTTGCGACTGTTCGGGCGGAGGGCCGCGGGCGCGCTCTTGTGGGTCGTCAGCTGGTACTACTTCGCGTTCGCCTCCTCGGCGCGGCGCGCCTCGCGAGACTTCTTCACCCGCCTGGGCCAGCGCTCGACCTGGCGGCAGACGCACCAGCACCTGTGGGCGTTCGCGCGGGTCGCGGCCGATCGACTGCTCTTTCTGACGGGCGACACCCGGGACATCACGGTTCACCTCCACGGCCACGAGCACATCATGGCGCTCGCGGCCTCGAAGCGGGGAGGGCTGCTGCTGGGCGCGCACCTCGGCAGCTTCGAGGCGATGCGCTCGCTTGCCGCGCAGTACGACGTGCCGCTGCTGGTGGTCGCCGACTTCCGCAACGCTCGCAGGGTCAACGCGCTGCTCGAACATTTCAGCCCTCAGCTGCGGGTGCGCTTGCTCGAGCTCGACCCGGAAGTGCCGACGGGGCTGCTCGCGGCGAAAGAAGCGATCGATCGGGGCGAGCTGGTCGCGGTGCTCGCGGATCGTGCCGGCGAGCGCGACGTCATCGTGCCGTTCTTCGGAGGCTCCGCGCGGTTTCCCGCCGGTGCGCACGTGCTGGCGGCGGTGCTGCAGTGCCCCGTCTTCTTCGTCTGCGCGCTCTTCGAAGCACCGCGGACCTACCAGGTGCACTGCATTCCCCTGACGGACCGCGTGGTGCTGCCTCGGGCCGACCGCTCGGGCGCGCTGCAGCTCGAGGTCGAACGCTACGCCCGCGTGCTCGAAGACTTCGCGCGCCGTCACCCGATGAACTGGTTCAACTTCTTCCCTTTCTGGATCGACTCATGAACGAACTGCCCTCGACGAACCTGCTCGCCCGCTTTGCCGCGCAGCGCCTCGCGTTCGCGCCCCTGATGTTTCAGGCGTGCCGCGTACTGCGCGACGTGGGAATTCTCGAGCGCCTCACCCTCGCGCGTGAGCGGGGCCTGAGCGCCCCGGAAGCCGTCGAGGCCACGGGTGTCTCGCGCTACGCGGCGGAGTTGCTGCTGGAGGCCGGGCTCGCTTCTGGGCTGTGCACCTTCGAAGACGCCGCTCCCTCGCCGCGCTTCTTCATCACCGCGATGGGCATCTACTGGCTGCGCGACGAGCTCACCCGGGTCAACGCAGAGTTCAACCACCACGTCTGCTTTCAGGGCTCGTTTCGTCTGCGCGAGGCGCTGCTGGAAGGCCGCCCCGCGGGGCTGTCAGCCATCGATACCACCGGCGCCGCCACCGTCTACGAAGCGCTGCGTTCGCTCTCGCCCGAGGTGAAACGCGCGTGGTTCGAGTTCGATCATCACTACTCCGACGGGGTGTTCGAGCTGTGTTTGCCCAAGGTGCTCACGAGCCTCTCTCCCACGGTGGTCGACGTGGGCGCGAACACCGGGCGCTTCGCGCAGCTGTGCCTCGAGCGAAATTCTCAGGCGCACCTGACGTTGGTCGACTTGCCCGGGCAGCTCGCGGTCGCAAAGGAGAACCTCGCGGCCTTCGAGGGGCGGTTCACCCTGGCACCTACGAACCTGCTCGAGGCGGGCAACGCGATCCCTGCAGGCGCCGACGTGTACTGGCTCAGTCAGTTCCTCGACTGTTTCTCCGAAGATCAGATTCGCTCGATCCTCATGCGCGTGCGCGCGGCCATGCGCCCTGATTCGCGCGCGTTCATTCTCGAGACCTTCTGGGACAAACAACAGCACGAGGCCGCGCGCTTCTGCGTCATCGGCACCTCGCTGTACTTCGCGTGCATCGCGAACGGGAACAGCCGCATGTACCACTCCGAGGTGATGAAGCGGCTCTGTGCCGAGGCGGGGCTGGTGCTGTTGAACGAGGTGCCGCACGTGGGGCTCTCGCACACGCTGCTGACGCTGGGCGCTCAGTAACTGCGCAGCAGCCGCGCGCGGAATTCGTAGCGCAGCCCATCCATCGCGGCGGGAATGACGGTGGTCAGCGGCACGCCCATGATTCCGGGCGCAGGCAGGTACGTCATCGCCTTGTCGAGCGAGGTCGGGGCGGGCCAACCCTCCACCTGCCAGATGCTGCGCAGCTCATCCGTGCGGAACGCGTCAGGCGGCGGAGGCCCGGCGGCCGCCACGCTGGTCGGCCACGCCTCGAGCACGAACGCGTCGAACGAGGGCTCGATGGAGGCCTTGAGGATGGTCGTCTTCATCTCGTTGCTCTTCGACTGCCGGAACTCGAGGGTCAGCGTGAGCAGCGGCTTGCCGTGGCTCAAGTCCTCGAACATCTCGGTGGCCTGGGCGAGCGCGCGCATGGAACTTTGTTCGGGTTGGGTGAGCCGCTCGGACAATCGCGGCGCCTGACCCGGAGGCCCGAGGTTGGGATTGCCGGTCTTGCCGTAGCTGGCCGTCGCGTCCTGAAGGCGCGTGCCGAGCACCTTTCCCAGAAGCGCAGGCGGCGCCTTCATGCCTCGGGCAGCGGCGAGCCTGGCGAGGCCCTTGTTGCCCGCTTCGCGGATCGCCATGAGGTATGGGTGCGGCAGGCCTCCTTCGGCGCGGGCCTGCGCGAGATCGTCTTCGGCAAAGCCCTTCACCCGCGTGTTGACGACCTGCTTTTCCTTCGCCGCGATCACGTCGGGATCGAAGCGGGGATCGTCGGGGTGAATGGTCTCTCCGCGGCTCGGCTCGACCGCGATGGTGCCTGACGGAGAGAGCGCGATGTTCGGAGGGAAGAGATCGATCTTCGGGCGCGGCTGATCAGATTTCGGCGAATCGATCGGCGCGCCCGTGACCACGGGTGCTTCGGGCCCGGCCTTCTCGGTCGCCGGCGTGCGCACGGCCGTCTTCGCCGGCTTCTTCTTCGCGGGCGCGGCGGCGGGTCGGGTGTCTTCGGCCTTTTCTTCGACCTGGGGCGGGGGAGGAGGCGCCTCGTCGAACCAGACTTCTCCGGGCGGCTCGCGCACCGGTATCTCCACCCGGTGCGTCGCCACCCACACGCCGAAGCCGAGGTGAAGGAGCAGCGAGAGCCCCAGCGCGATGCCCAGGCTGGTGCGGGTCAGCCACCTCATGAGAGCGCCGCCCGGGTCTTGTCGGGGAAGTGTTTGAGCGCCTCACGCTTGCTCAGGCCGCTGAGCACGTCACGGTGCTCGCGCACGAAGGCGAGGACTTCGTTCTGGTGAGAACTCGCCGCGGTTCGCAGCGCCCAACCGATCGCCTTGCGCAGCCAGAACTCTTTGCGCTCGAGCGAGGGCGTCATGGTGGCGAAGAGGAAGTCGAGGTCGGTGTCTTGCTTGAAGGTCAGCTGCGAAAGAATCGCCGTGCGGCGTTTCCAGAGGTCGTCGTCTTTGGCCCACCGACGCAGAATGGGCTTCATCTTCTTCAGGTCGTTCTTCAGCAGAGTGCCGACGCGACGGGCAGCAATCGTGTCGACGGTGTCCCACCAGGCCGAGGAGGTGATCATCTCTTCGTAGAGGGGCAACACCCCGGTCTGTTGCCAGACACGCGCCGGGCGGATTCCGGTCCATTCGATGGCGGCGAACCATTCTTCGCGGCGCTGGGCCTGGCGCCAGAGGTGAAAGCTGACGGCGAGCCAGTCCTCTTTCGTCATCACGGGGTGTCCAACGAACACCTCGCGGCAGATCTTCCGTACGGACGGGTTTGAGATGCCCCAGAAGGCCATGGTGGTCTTCATGTACGCCTGCATGCCTCTGGCTCGGGCCGGGTCGGCCGCGGCGCGGAACTTCGCGACCAGCGCCAAACGGATGGGTTCCGGGTCCATTGCCGACGTCTCTACCCCGGGGGGCGGGGCAGTCCTATTGAGGAACTGGCAGCTGAACCCACTGGGAGGGGTTCTCTTGCCCGCGGTCGAACACCACCACGAGCCGCTTTCCATCGGGGCTGAGCGTCACGCCTTCGGGCTTGAGCCCCAGGAACCGCTGCAGCATCACCGGCGTCGCCTCAGGCTTTGCGAGGAGCCACACCGCGCCGCCGCCATCGGCCTTGCCTGACTTCGGAGCGTTCGCCGCCAGCACCAGCCGCCCATCGGGCAGAAACAGCAAATCAGTCACACCCTCGGGCACCAGCACGCCTTCTGCGTCAGGCACCTCGAGCTTCGGCCGCGCCCACACCACGCCGACGATCGCCGCAGGCTTCACCTTGTCGAACGCGCTTACGATGTTCTCGAGCCGGGCGATGGCCGCGTGCCCCGACGCGTCGAGCGGCGCCTTGAACCCCACGTAGAGCGCACCATCGCGAAACGCGATGGCCTCGATGTCGAGCTCGTCTTCTTCGCCGGTCACCAGGCGATCCAGGCCGATGGTGGTGAGGTCCATGCCGCCCTTGACCTTGAGCCGCTTGCCCTCGAGCGCGAGCCACAACAACTGCCGGCGCGCGGGCTTCGACTTCCCCTTCTTGTTGATGGTGTGCGAGGTCGCGAGGAAGAAGGTGCCCGCCGGCCCCGGGGTGATGCTCTCGCCGTCATCGAGCATGTCGATGCCTTCGAGCACGACGGGCGAGGGATCGAGCACGCCCTTGTCGTCGAAGGTGAAGACCCACGGCGCATGCCAGCTCGGCGTGTCGAACAAGCCGGTGTCGTCGCTCACCGCGAGGTAGCGCGAGAGTGCAGGCACCCAGGTGACGCCGCTCAATTCCGGAGGACATGTCTTCGCCTTGAGCTCAGCGGGAACCGTGACGTCGACGGGCACCGCGGCGAGGAGAACGAGCAGGGTCAGCACGCCTTGTTCTATCCCATGCGCAGAAGGGCTTTACATCGTCTCCCACGTGACCAATGTGGGGCGAGATGGAGCGCTCGCTGCGGGAAGACATCGTTCGTCACTGCCGGTTCCTGCATCAGCGCGGCTACCTCGCGGCGAATGACGGCAACGTCTCGGTGCGGCTCGACGCGAACAGGGTGCTGGTCACGCCTTCCGGGGTGCACAAGGGCTTCCTCGAGCCCGGCGATCTGATCGTCGTCGACCTCGCGGGAAAGCAGCTCAGTGGAACGCGCGCCCCGACGGGTGAGCTCTCGTTGCATCTGCGGGCTCTGGCCCGGCGGCCCGACTGCCACGCGGTGGTGCACGCGCATCCCCCGTTGGCGGTCGCGATGTCGCTGACGAAGAAGAAGCTCGATGGAATTCTCCCCGAGGTGACGCTCTCGCTCGGCAGGCTGCACGTGGTGCCGTACCGGCGGCCGCTCACTGACGGGCTCGCCCGCGCGGTGGCGGCGACGCTCGCCAAGTCCGACGCCCTCATCATGGAACGGCACGGGACGGTGGCAGTGGGGAAGGATCTCGCTCAGGCGTACGGATTGACCGAGCGGCTCGAGCACGCGTGCCAGGTGTTGTGGTCTGCGTATTCGATCGCGACGCCCAGGCCCCTCGCGGCTTCCGAACAGCGCGCGCTGCTGCGCATGTACGAAGCGAGCCGCCGATGAGACCGCTCGAGTGGAGCGCGGGTGGGCTGGGTGGGCTGAAGCTCATCGATCAACGGCTGCTCCCGGGCAAGGTCCTCTGGGTGTTTTGTCGCAAGTCGTCGGAAGTCGCTGCGCGGATCTCCGACATGACGGTTCGGGGCGCACCCGCCATCGGCCTCGCGGCGGCGTATGGTCTGGTGTTGGCCTCGCAGGAAGCAGATGACGCGGCGCTGAAGGGGGAGTCGCGTCGTCGCTTCCTGCAGGCCGCGCGCACCGAGCTCGCCGCCACCCGGCCCACCGCGGTGAATCTGTTCTGGGCGCTCGAGCGGTGCGGCACTGCCATCGACGCGGGTGCTGACTCGGCTGCGCTGCTGGAGCTCGCGAAACAGCTGCACGAGGAAGACGTCGAGGGAAACCGCCGCATGGGTGAAGCCGGCGCCCCGCTGATCGGCGAGGGCTCTGGAGTGCTCACCCACTGCAACGCCGGCGCGCTGGCCACGGGCGGGTGGGGAACCGGGCTCTCGCCGATCTTCGTGGCGCACGAGCGTGGGGTGAAGTTTCACGTGTTCGTCGACGAGACGCGGCCCCGCTTGCAGGGCGCACGGCTCACGGCGTTCGAGTTGGCGCAGGCGGGCATTCCGCACACGCTCATCTGCGACAACATGGCCGCCTCGCTGATGCGCGCGGGGAAGATTCAGGTCTGCCTCACCGGCGCCGATCGCATCGCGGCGAACGGTGACGCGGCGAACAAGATCGGCACCTACTCGGTGGCGGTGAACGCGAAGCACCATGGGCTGGTGATGGCGGTACTCGCTCCGAAGTCAACGTTCGATTTGTCGATCGCGAGCGGGGCGCAGATTCCCATCGAGGAACGCTCGCAGGACGAGGTCACGAAGTGGGGCGAGGAACGCATCTGCCCGGCCGCGACGCGCGCCTTCAACCCCGGGTTCGACGTCACGCCGGCCGAGCTGATCAGCACCATCTTCACCGACCGCGGCCCGATTTCGCCCGTGAACGCGGCCGAAATCGCGCGGGTCCTCGGGTCGTAGGACCGGTCTGAAATTCCAGTGCACGATTCCCTCGCCTGGCGATGGTTTCGTGAAGTCCATTTTTCCCGAACCTGGCGAAGCGCCGCGCCCCTGCGCCGCTCCGGAAATTGAGGTTCGCGAAACCATCTCCTGCCGAGGGAAACGTGGACCTCAATTTCTGAGATGTCGGTCCCCGTCGCTATACCCGCTTGCGAAGGGTGGGTGGCGGCGTGGAAACCAAAGACAAGAAGTGCCTGGCGCTGGCGGAAGCGCGGTCAGGTCTGATCACCCGGCGAGAGGCGCGGCAGTTTCTCTCGACGGCCCAGCTCGAGCGGCGGCTCGCGAGCCGGCTGTTGATGCCTGTATTTCGGGGCGTGTATCGGGTCGCGGGTGCGCCCGAGAGCTGGCGGCAGAAAGCGGAGGCCCTCTTGTTGTGGGCCGGTCCCCACGCTGCGCTTTCTCACCAGAGCGCGGCCGCGCTTCACGGCTTCGAGCACTTCCCCGAGGGACCGCTGGAAGTCACGCTGCTCTCGCATCGGCGAAAGCCGAGTGGCGTGGTCCTCCACCTCACCGACGCCTTTGCGAAGGCAGATGTCTCGGACGCTGGCCTGCGGGTCACCAGCATCGAGCGAACGTTGATCGACCTCTGCGCGAAGAACGATCGGTACACGATGCGGGCGACCATCGACCAGGCGCTCCGGAAGACGCTGACCACCCTCGACGACCTGCGCGCCATGCTCGAAAGGTCGAAGCACCGCCCGGGCGCGCCCGACTTCCGCGACCTGCTGCACGAGTTCGACGGAGGAGGCGGCCCCAGCGAGAGCGAGCTCGAAGAGGTGATGTTCGCGCTGATCGAATCAGCCGAACTCCCGAAGCCCGTGAAGCAGAAGAGCGGAAAAAGCGGCGACAAGCGGGTGCGCGTCGATCTGCTTTTTGAAGACTACGGAGTCATCATCGAGGGCGATGGCTACGCCTACCACTCGGGCATCGATTCCTTCGAGGCCGACCGCGAGCGCAACAACCTGCTGACCGCCAGCGGCTACCTGGTGCTCCACTGGACCTGGACTGCCATGCACGAACAACCCGAGGAGCTGATCAACGTGCTCCTCGCGACCCTCAACGCTCAGCTCAAAAAAGCCGGCCGATGAGTGGCTTGAGCCGCGCGCGCGTCTCCGCCGAGATCTTCGACTTGTCCGTCCACAACCCCAGGCTCAGCGCCTGCTGACAGCTGCAGTCATCGGTGCAGCGCTCCGCCACCAGCTTGACCGCCACGCGGAGCGTCTCGAGCGCCAGCGCCGTCGCAGCCTCGAGGTTGCCGATGATTTCCTCGAGCAGCGCGTGCGAATCGAGCGTCGCCGGGTGCGGCCGCCAGCAGTCGTAGTCTGTCGGCAGTGAGAGGTAGGCGCAACACAGCTCGGCCTCGCGGGCCAACTTGGCCTCCGGCATCGCGGTCATGCCGATCAGGTGCGCGCCCCAGCTGCGGTGCAGCTCGCTCTCAGCCCGGGTGGAGAACTGCGGCCCTTCCATCACCACCAGCGTGCCCCCGTCGTGCACCTTGGCCTTCGTGGTGCGCGCCGACTCCAGCATGATGGTGCGCAGCTTCGAGCAGAACGGGTTGGCCAGCTCCGCGTGCACCGCGAACTCGTCGAAGAACGTCGACTGGCGGCGGAACGTCTTGTCGATGAGCTGATCGGGGACCACCAGGTCGCGCGGCACGATCTCCTCGCGCAGGCTGCCCACCGCCGTGCTGCACAGCAAATGCGTCACACCCAACGTCTTGAGCCCGAAGATGTTCGCCCGGTACGGCACGTGCGTGGGGCTGTGCAGGTGACCCGCGCCGTGACGCGCGAGCAGCGCGACCGGCACGCCCCCCAGCTCACCGGTGACGATTGCGCCCGAGGGTTTCCCGAAGGGCGTCTCGAGCCAGTGTTCCTGGCCGTGCGTCAGCTGTCCCAGCGCCTGCCCCAGCCCGCTCCCACCGATGATTCCGATTCGTTGAAAAGCCATTGAGACTTAGTACCGCACCAGCGCCCGCGAAGTGGGACCAAGGCGCTTGCCGCCGTCGAGGAAACCCAGCTCGATCACGAACTGGTAACCCGCCACCACCGCGCCTTGCCGCCCGACCAGCTTGGCCGCGGCGTCAGCCGTTCCTCCGGTGGCCAGGAGATCGTCGACGATCAGCACCCGGTGCCCCTTCTGCAGCGCGTCGGTGTGCAGCTCGAGCGTCGCCTCGCCGTACTCCAGCGCGTAGGACTCGCTGATGGTGGTGTAGGGCAGCTTTCCCTTCTTGCGCACCAGCACCAGCGGCGCCGAGAGCCGCTCCGCCAGGCCCGCCCCGAAGAGGAACCCACGCGATTCGATCGCCACGATGGCGTCGATCTGCCCGCCCTTCCACGGCTCTGCCAACGCATCGAGGGTGCGGGCGAACAGGCCCGCGTTCATCAGCACCGGCGTGATGTCTTTGAAGAGGATGCCGGGCTTGGGGAAGTCGGGCACGTCACGAATGGTGCGCTGCAGCTCGAGAAGGAGAGTCACCCGCGGTCGAGTAGCGCACCGGGCTCGGCCGCGCAAACGTTGACGCCTGCGCGCGGTCAAGGCTTCAGCCCGCGCTGCGTGGGAGGTCGCGGCTCATGCAACTCGATCACCGTCAGCTGTACCGCCTGCCCTGGAGCGCCTCAGACAACGTGCTCTCGTGGCTCGAACCGACGAACAAGTGCAACCTGAGCTGCGAGGGCTGCTACCGGGAAAACGACGGCACCCACAAGACGCTCGCCGAGGTGCAGGCCGATCTCGACGTGTTCGCAAAGTGGCGCACCTACGACAGCGTGTCGATCGCCGGAGGAGATCCGCTGCTGCACCCGCAGGTGGTGGAGATCGTGCGCATGGTGGCCGTGGGAGGCCACAAGCCCATCATCAACACCAACGGCGTCGCGCTCACCCGGCCGCTGCTCGAAGACTTGAAGAAGGCAGGCCTCGTCGGTCTCACCTTTCACGTCGACTCCCACCAGGGTCGCGCGGCGCAGTGGCGGGGCAAGAGCGAGCTCGAGCTCAATGAGCTGCGCCTCGAGTACGCGACGCTGGTGGCGAGCGTGGGCGGGCTGTCGTGCGCGTTCAACTCCACCGTCTACGAAGACACCGTGAAGTTCGTGCCCGACCTGGTGCAGTGGGGGCAGGACCACATCGACATCGTCAACTCGATGATCTTCATCATGTACCGGGCCGCCACCACCGACGGTGACTTCGACTTCTTTCGCGACGGCAAGAAGGTGCAGACCAGGCCGCTGGTGTACGCGGTCGACGAACTCAAGCAGCGCAGTGACATTCGGGCGCCGGAGCTGGTGGCGAAGATTCGCGAGCGCTTCCCCGACTTCGCACCCTCGGCGTATCTGGGCGGCACGGAGAAGCCCGACAGCTTCAAGTGGCTCTTCACCGGGCGCCTCGGGTTCCCCAGGAACGGCAGCGACTCGAAGGTGATGGGCTACGTGGGGCCGAAGTTCATGGAGCTGGTGCAGAACGCGCACCACTTCTGGAAGGGCACCTACCTTGCGTACTCGCCGCAGTGGACGCTGGAGTCGGGCCGCTCGACCCTGGCGATGGGACTGATCGAGCCCGGGGTAAAGCAGATCGCGAAGAACTGGCTCAAGCACCTGGTGAAGAAGCCGCTCGACGTTCGGAAGAAGCTGCACTTCCAGTCGATCAT
Source organism: Archangium sp. (assembly GCA_043758715.1). Classification (GTDB taxonomy): domain Bacteria; phylum Myxococcota; class Myxococcia; order Myxococcales; family Myxococcaceae; genus Archangium_A. Next base: position 3,090 of record JAYVNA010000657.1, on the reverse strand, counting down.
GATGATTCAGCCGATCGACGTGCTCGAGGATGGCCGGCAGAACATGTGCGACGGCTGCCCTGACGTGACCGCGCACGACGGGAAGATCGTCTGGAGTTGCCGGCTCGAGGAATACCGACAGTACGGCGGTCTGATCAGCAGCGTGCCCCGCGCGCGCTCGAGCTGCGGGTCATCGATGTCGTGCAAGTCGACCGACTGCAGCCACGAGCACAAGCCGCAGTCCCCTCTCCCCGCGGGGAGAGGGTCAGGGTGTGGGGAAGGCCAGCCTCTGCTACGACACGACTGGGTGAACTCAGGAGCTGCGCCGAGCTTGTTCGATGAAACTTCCTGGCAGGACGGCGCCCCACCCGAGCGTGCGCTCGTCGCGTTCTTCGCTGCGATGTCAGCGCCCGAGCTCGAGCAATATCTCCGCGGAATGGCCGCCCGAGCTCTCGCGGAGCTCGAGGCTGCAAACCGCGAACGACCGCTGAAGTCGATGCGCGAGGCGCTGGCCGGTAAGCAGCCGCAGATCATTGATGAGGCGGAGTGGGCCTTCCCGGGCGGTGATCTGCTCCTCGTCGCGCTCGAGAGCATTGACCTGAGCACCGAGCGATGGCGGCAGGCGCTCAAGAGCATCGGTCACGCCGTTGACGCGGCGCAGTCATTGGTGGGCGCGGTCGTCGAGAGCCGCGATCACCTGCGCGACCCCGAGGGATGGACACGCTTTCGGGATCGGATCTCTTCGGGTGACCTGCGCCCGGAGCCAGAACGAAGCGCGCTGCGCGAACTCGACCGAAGAGCGATTTGGCGAATCGTCCTCGAAATGCCTTTTGAACGCCCTCTCCCCCGCGGGGGAGAGGGAGACAGGTGAGGCGTTGATCAGACCAAGCCGCCGCGCGCCATTTCCCGCAGCCGCGGCTCATCGAGAACGCGCACCTCACGTCCAGAGGTGATCAAGCCCGCCGTCTTCAGCGCCCGCAGGCACCGCGACATCGTCTCGGGCCGCAGCCCCAGCAACGCCGCCACGTGCCGCTTCGAGAATGGCGCGTGCTGGCCCGAGGCGATCAACGAACCACTGTGCAACACGAAGCGCGCGACCCGCGAGACCGCCGAGCCACTGCGCAGATCTCCATCGCGCTCGACCCGCAGCAACTCATCCAGCGTCAACTGCAGCAACGCACTCGCGCTGGCCGCCAGTTCAGCCGACGGCCCGAAGCCCGAACCCTGCAAGCCCGTGCGCTGACGCACCGTCGTCGGAGTCGCCGTGCACACCACCGAATCGGTGAGCGCTTCCACCGACGATCGCGCGGTCTGCCCCCGCAGCGACTCGAACCCGAGCAGCGAACGTGGTCCACGCACCGCGGCGCCGAGCTCCTGGCCCGCGCTGTCGGTCGCGCTCAACGCGAGCAAGCCGCTCTTCACGAACACCAGCTCGCGCGGAACTTCACCCTGCGGCCAGAGCTGTGTTCCAGCCGGGAGCTTGCGCGGAATGAACGCGCACCCACGGGTGGCACCGAGAGGACATTCAGTACACGAGGGAACCGGGGCATCGAGCATGTCCGGGAGGGTAGGGTTGATCCGCCGGCTGTTTCAAACTGTGCCGAGTTGAAACACGAACAGCATGAAGAATATCAACTAATGTGAAATCGAGCTCACATTACGCCGCGGTCCGCTGATCAGGGCAACGTCCCGTGCATGACCCCTCTCAAGCCCCGCCCCACCACGCGTTCCTGGGCCGAACCCTGGAAAGTCAAAATGGTCGAGCCGCTGCACCTGCTCACCGCCGAGCAACGCAGCTGTGCGATCGCCGAAGCAGGCTTCAACACCTTCCTGCTCCGAAGCGACGACGTGTACATCGACCTGCTCACCGACTCTGGCACCAACGCGATGAGCGACTGGCAGTGGGCCGGAATGATGCTCGGTGACGAGGCCTACGCGGGCAGCCGCAACTTCTACAACCTCGAGTCGGCCATCCAGAAACACTACGGCTACCGCTTCATCACGCCCACGCACCAGGGTCGCGGAGCCGAGAACATCCTCTCGCAGATCTGCATCAAGCCCGGCGATTTCGTGCCGGGGAACATGTACTTCACCACCACCCGCCACCATCAGGAGGCCGCGGGCGCCACCTTCATCGACGTCGTCGTTCCCGAAGCGCACGACCCGCAGATCGAGCTTCCCTTCAAGGGCAACATCGACCTCGAGGCGCTCGCCGCGTTGATCGAGAAAGTGGGCGCGAAGAAGATCCCCTACGTGTGCGTCGCCGCCACCGTGAACATGGCCGGAGGCCAGCCCATCTCGATGGGGAACCTCAAGGCGGTGCGCGCGCTCACCACGCAGCACGGCATCAAGATCTTCCTCGACGCGACCCGCGCGGTGGAGAACGCCTGGTTCATCAAGGTCCGCGAGGCCGGCTACGCCGACAAGAGCGTCGCTGAAATTCTCAAAGAGTTCTGCTCGTACAGCGACGGCTGCACCATGTCCGGCAAGAAGGACGCGCTGGTCAACATCGGCGGCTGGCTCGCGCTCAACGATCAGGCGCTCTCCGAAGAAGCGAGCAGCCTGGTGGTCGTCTACGAAGGCCTGCACACCTACGGCGGCATGGCCGGCCGCGACATGGAAGCGATGGCCCGCGGCATCGTGGAGTCCGTACAGGACGATCACATGCGCTCGCGCGTCGGCCAGGTGGAATACCTCGGCGAGAAGCTGCACGGCTGGGGCGTGCCGGTGGTGCGGCCGATCGGCGGCCACGCGGTGTACCTCGACGCCCGGGCCTTCTACCCCCACATTCCCCAGGAGCAGTTCCCCGCCCAGGCGCTCGCTGCCGCGCTCTACGAAGACTCAGGGGTGCGCGCGATGGAGCGCGGCATCGTCTCGGCGGGCCGTGACAAGCTCACCGGCCAAAACCATCACCCCAAACTCGAGCTGGTGCGCCTCACCATTCCCCGGCGCGTCTACACCCAGGCGCACATGGACGTGGCCGCGGAGTCGGTGGCCGCGGTGTGGGACGAACGCCAGAAGGCCCGCGGGCTCCAGATGTTTTACGAGCCCAGGCACCTGCGTTTCTTTCAAGCGCGCTTCGCACGGCTCTGAGTCCGTTATACGGGTGGA
>JAYVNA010000656.1:0-3522 GCA_043758715.1 Archangium sp. | reverse complement strand
GGCCGGGGCTCGAACCAGAGTCCAGGTGAATTTCGCCGCACTCAGAACTGGATCGGGGGGACGCGCCCCGGAAATGCGCTCTTCGTGCCGCCGCCGGTCACTGAATTGAATGCGGGCCTCGACGCGTTCGAGCGATTCCTCCACGAGGAGAACTCTCGTCTGCCCGTGCTGATCAAGGCGGGTCTGCTGCACGTTCAGTTCGAGACGCTCCACCCGTTCCTCGATGGAAACGGGCGCATCGGCCGTCTGCTGGTGACTCTCTTCCTCTGCGTCAACGGAGTCCTCCGCAAGCCGCTCCTCTACTTGAGCCTCTACCTGAAGACGCACCGAGCCGATTACTACCGGCTCCTTCAAGAAGTGCGAGAGCACGGGACCTGGGAGACCTGGCTCGAGTTCTTTCTCGACGGCATCACCCAGACCGCGAATCAGGCCTTCGATGCCGCCACCCGAATCGTCGAGCTCTTCAAGGTCGATCGCGAACGGATCACCGTGGAGGGGGAACGGGCGGGGTCTGCGCTCCGCGTTCACGAGCTGCTTCAACAAAACCCGTTTGCCACCACCAACCTCCTCGTCGAGCGCACGGGGCTGACGGCGCCCACCATCAACGCGGCCCTCACCGAGCTCGTGCGAATCGGCATCGTCGAGGAGGTCACCGGCCGAAAACGCGGGCGGGTCTTCGGTTATCGCGCCCTGCTTTCCATTCTCAACGAGGGCACGACACCGCTTTGAAGGCCCTGTCCTGAAAGTCTCGCGAACGGTTATTCGCCGCCCAACGCCTTCATCATCTCTTCGACCTGCTTGAGCATCTTCGGGTCGAGACCCTGCACCGAGCCCAGGTCTGCCGTGCCGAGGTCTTCGTCGCCGTGCACCTCGTTCCACCAGCGCTGCCGCAGTGACTCGAGCTTCCGCGCGAGCAACGGGTTCTGCTTGCCCATCAACTCCGTCAGCGTCTTCGCCGTCACCCACCGATACCGATTCTGCTCGACGTAGCTCTTCAGGCCCTTGAGCCACGCTTCGTCGCCGACCAGCTTGCGCTGCTCCTCGAACAGCAACGGCGCCTTCCCGTAGATCAACGCCGCGTACTCCCGGTTCGAGGTGTACTCGTGCGTCGGCCGGTTCGCTTTTCCGTCAGCCCCGCCCAGCATGCGGTGCAGCTGGTACGCGGTCTTGAGCTGCCCATCTCGCATCTGCTGCGCCGCCGCCCGGCTCTGCCGCCATTCCAGCAGCAACAACGCCACGTGCTGCGTGAGCGGCTCGTCCGCCACTGGCTCCGCGATGGGATCGCTGCCCACCAGCATCGCGATGTACTGATGCGCCAGCTCGTGATCGATCGTGAACTCGAGCGTGTTCTTCATCAGCTGCCCCAGCATCGGCCCGAGCAGCAGCTGCGCCATCGCCGCCTGATCCTCTGGCAGCCCCAGCGCCTCGAGCGGATCGGTCTGCCCTGACAACAGCCCCGCCGACACCGTCACCAACCCCGGGAACTCCATGCCCCCCGCGCCGTTGACCAACCGCATCTCGACCACTCGCAGCGTCTTGAACGGGTAGGGGCCCAGCTTCGCGTCCAACAGCTCCAGCGACTTGCCGGTCTGCTCGACCACTTCCTTGCCGTCGCCAAAGAGCACCGCTTCCACCAACACGTCGCCCACCTGTTTGGTCGTCACCTTGGGGTTCTTCAGCAGCAACACCGGCAGCTCCCGCGCGGCCGCCACCGCGTAGGCAAAGCGCACCTTGCCGTTGCCCGTCGGCACCTCGCCCACCGCCTGGCCACTCGAGACCGCCCGCCACGCCGACGGCACCACCATGCTCACGATGAAGTTCGACGGGTCGAAGCTGCCGAGGTCTCCGATGCCTGAAGGGCCTTCGAACAACTTCCCCCCGCGCTCCGGCGGGATCATCGGCATCAACCCCACCAACGCCATCGTGTCGTCGCCGGAAGAGAACGCGCCGTAGTCACCGCCCGGCCCGTCTTCCTGCATCGAGGTCAGGCTCGCCGCGTTCTTCGGCAGCTTGGGCACTTTCGCTTTGAGTTCGAGCTCGACCGTCACCTGGTCGCCTTTCCCCGCGTCCACTTTGAGCCGGTACAGCGAAGGGTCGGGCTGGGCGAGACCGATGGGTTTGCCGTTGAGCTTTGCGTTCGACAACGTCACCGCGCCGGGGTGGTTCGCGTTGGGCGTGCAGCGAAGGTAGAGGTCGGTGAGCGCGGTCTTTGCGGTGAGCGTGAGGGAGACCTTGCCGGTCACCTGGCGGGTGTCGGGGTCGAGAGTGAAGTCGCCGCGGTAGAGGGGCAGCTGGGTGGCGTCTCCCAGGACTGCTTCGACGCGCGCGCGTTCGCCGGTGCGAAGGGAGGTCAACGCGATTTGGGCTTCCGGCGCGAGGTCGGCAGCGAAGCAGGGCAGGGCCAGGGAAAGCGCAGCGAAAAGAGGCTTCATGGGCTGGTGTCCTTCAAGAGGCGAAGCCACTCCCCGCGGCGGTCAGTCTCCAGGACTTCATCGAAGGCGCCCAGGATCGAGGTGACGTGATCGGTGTCCACTTCGTACCCCAGCGAAAGCAATGCCCGCAGGTCTTGAAGATCTTTCGGCCGCGCCGCGATCATCTTGTAGACGAACAGATCTTCGAGCCTCGGTACCCTGATCTCGATGTCTCCATACTTGCGCGGGACCGCGGCCTTGAGTGCCTCCAGTTCGAACGCGAGAAGCGCCAGGCTCACGTCAACCGCGACGCCCGTGGCCGTGTGTCGAAGCAGAAGCACCAGGCTCTCGCGCGCGAAGGCGACTGCATCCGCTTCCCGTGCCTCGAAGCCTGCGGCCTCGAAGGTTTCGTGAAGTGTCGTCAGCGCTTCAATCGGCGCACAGATGGCGCAGTCGATGTCGGCAGTGAAGCGGGCGTACCCCCACGAAATGACCGCGATGCCTCCGATGATCGCCGAGGGTCGATCGAGTTTCGCGAGAACGCGAGCGACATCGGCGAGTGCCCGCTGCTGTCTGCCCTTCGCACGGCCTCGCGGTACAGCCTTCGCACCGGCTCGGCTTCCCGTTCGCGGCTTTTTCGGTGAGCGCTTCCCTGGAGCTTTGGCCATGCAACCTCGAACATTTCGCTGGAGACCTCGATAGCCCACTCGACCCGTGGGCCCTCTCGGCGCGCCAATTCGCGTTGCTTTCGCTCGGCCGCCTCGAAGCCGGCCAGCACTTTGCGGGCGATCGCTCGCTGTTCTTCGAGGCTGGCGGGGGACACCCCCTGACCCTAGCTCAATTGCCCCTCACCCCGACCCTCTCCCCGCTTCGCAGGGAGAGGGAGAACAGGTAGATGCCTTCGCATGGCCGAGCCTCTCGACGTCACGAAGATCCTCACCGGCAAGCGCGTGCTCTTCGCGGGCGCCACTGGCTTCGTCGGCAAGGTGTCCCTCTCGATGCTGCTGCACCACTACGGCGAAAACCTCGCCCACGTGTACGTGCTCGTTCGCAAAGGCAGCAGCAAAGACGCCCACACCCGCTTCTACGACAAGGTCGCCACCAGCGAACC
>JAYVNA010000655.1:0-3527 GCA_043758715.1 Archangium sp. | reverse complement strand
GGGGCTTCGACCTGGTCGAAGGACGCGCGGTCGCCATCAAGATGCTCAGCCTGGAGCTGGTCGATCGCCCCGAGTTCGTCACCCGCTTCGAACGCGAGGCTCGGCTGCTGGCACGCCTGAATCACCCCGGGTTGGTGCCGCTGATTGCCGTCGCCAACGACGAGGGTATTCCCTTCTTCGTGATGCCTCTCATCGAGGGCAAGACCCTCGACGCCCTGCTCAAGGAGCGCACCCGGCTGACCGTGCGCCAGGCGTTGCCTTTGGTCAAACAGCTGGCCAACGCGCTCGACTTCCTTCACGCGCGCGGGGTGGTGCACCGCGACCTGAAGCCCGCCAACATCCTGGTCGACGCGGAAGATCGCCTCACGCTCATCGACTTCGGCATCAGCCAGCAGAACAACACCACCCGACTGACCATGCCCGGCATGGTCGTGGGCACGCCGCTCTACATGGCACCCGAGCAGATCCTCACGGACGATGCCGGCCCGGCAGCCGACATCTACTCGTTGGCCCTGCTCACCTGGCACCTGCTCGTAGGCAGCCACCCCTTCACGGGCGATCGACGCGAGAGCCTCTTCACCCTGCAGGTCAAGCAGATGCCGCAATTGGCACACGAGCAGAACCCCAATCTGCCCGAGCAGGTGAGCGAGGCCATGCAGCGCTCTCTCGACAAGGACCCTGCGCGGCGCCACCCCACCGCGACCGAATTCTACGAAGACCTGGTGCGAAGCTTCGGGGTCGACAGCACGACCAGCAACCCCGATCTCCCCACCTCACCCGACGGTGAGAAGACCCGGGCAGACAAGCCCGCGTCCATCGCGAGCGACGTCACCGTCGTGAGCCTCGACCCGACCCCGGCGGTGCTGTCCCCCGTCGGCGCGCCGCTCAACTGGGCGTGGGTCGCCGTGACCCTCGGAGCGCTGGTGCTCGTCGGTCTGCTGGTGTGGATTCTGTCGTGACTTGCCCTTCCCCTGAGAGGCTCGGTGAGCTCTCGGGCGGAAGGCTCGAACGCGCGCAGGCCTTCGCGTTGCGCGCCCACGTGGTCACCTGTGAGCGCTGCACCAGCACCCTCGAGTCCTTTGAGATCGAGCCCCCGCCGCAGGAACACCTGGGCCGTTACCTCATCCTCGACGAGCTTGGCCGCGGCGGAATGGGCCGGGTGTTCCGTTGCTTCGACCCACAACTCGAGCGCTTCGTCGCCATCAAGAAGCTGCTCGATGCAGGTGCAGGCACCGAAGGCCGGGCGCGGCTGCTGCGGGAAGCGCAGGCGATGGCCAAGCTGGTCCACCCGAACATCGTCTCGGTCTTCGACGCAGGCCTCGATGGTGACGAGGTCTTCCTCGTCATGGAATACGTGAAGGGCCCCACGCTCCACGCCTGGCTGTCTGAAGCGCCGCGCACCTGGCGCGAGGTGGTGCGGCTCTTTCTCGATGCGGGCGCGGGCCTCGAGGCTGCTCACGCCGCGGGTCTGGTGCATCGCGACTTCAAGCCCGCAAACGTGCTGGTGCATCAGGGCCACGCCAAGGTGACCGACTTCGGGCTCGCGTTGCTCTCGGGCGCCACGGCCGCTCCCGAGAGTGGCCCCACCTCGTCGTCAGGAGCGGCGACCCGTCTCACCCGCGCCGGTGCCGCCCCGGGAACGCCCGCGTACATGGCGCCCGAGCAGTTCCGCGGGAAATTCGACGCGCGCTCCGATCAGTTCAGCTTCGCCCGCGCACTCTCGAACGCGCTGCGCGGCCGCCCCACGCCCCGCTGGCTCGAGGCGCCCTTGGCCCAGGCGTTGTCGGAAGAGCCGCAGGCCCGCTGGCCTTCGATGACCGAGCTGCTCGCGGCCCTCGACCCTGAACGGCGCGCGCGGCGGGCGCGCTCGGTGGCGGCGATCGCCGGGGCCGGCGCGCTGCTGTTGCTCGCCGCGGGCGCCTCTTACGGCCGCCGGGTCGACTGCTCCCAGGCGGCAGCGCCACTCGACGCGGTGTGGACGGCCGACGTGCGCGCTGCGCTCGAGACCCGGTTGACCGTGCTCCCGCAGGCCTCGGCCGCCCGGGTGCGCTCGGCCTTCGCCGCGTGGACGGGTGACTGGGCCCAGACCGCGCGGTCGAGCTGTGAGGCGAGCGCCGCGGGCACGCAGAGTGAGAAGGTCGAGTTGCTGCGGCGCTTGTGCCTCGAGCATCGCCGCGCGTTCCTCCAGACGTTGGTGCAGACCATCACCGCGCCCGAATTCGAGGGAACGCGACTGGTCGACGTCGGCGAAGGACTCAGCCCCGGCGCCTGCGCCGACGAGGCCCTCCTCGCCACGGGCGCGGCCGAAGAAGACCCCGTGCTGCAGAAGAAGCTCGAGCCCCTGCGCGCGCAGCTGGACACCGTCGAGGCGCTGACGCTCTCGGGTCGCGATGACCTCGCGCTGCCGGTGGTGAGCGCCTGCCTCGATCAAGCGCGCGCGGTGGGCTTTGCCCCCTTCACCGCCACGCCCGCGGTGCTCAAGGGGCAATTCCTGCTCAGCCACGATCCGGCGGCGGCGCGCGCCCTGTTTCACGAAGCCTTCGTGCTGGCGAGCGACCCCCGCGGCAGCGACCCCCACACCCAGCAGGTCGCCGCCCGCGCTGCGCTGGAGTACTTCGATACCTTCCAGACCCAGCCCGAGGCGCTCGAGCCGCTGCGCGCGATGACCGACGCCGCCGTCGCGCGCACCGGCAACACCGTGCGAGCCCAGGGCACGTACGCGTTGTTCCTGGGCAGGGCCGCCCTCAACCGCGGTGACAGCCAGGCCGCGTTGCGCTTCTTCGAGACGAGCCTCAGCCTGAGAACGGGCCTGCTGGGCCCGGGAGCGGCCGACACCCTGGTGGCGCGCACCAACCTGGCGGCGACGCTGGAGCAGAGCGGAGACACCGCGCGTGCCGGGGCCCACTACCGCGCCGTGCTGGAAATTCAGCGCGAGCGCTACGGTGACGATTCACTGCCGGTGGCCCGCGCGCTGGAAGACCTCGGGGCTGACGAGGTGGTGGCGGTCGCGTACGCAGAGGCGCGCAAACACCTGGGCGAGGCCAAACGGCTGTGCGAGCGCCATGGGGTGACGCCCAGCACGGGGCTGCTCGACAACCTCGCCTCGATGCTCGAAATCGACGGCGACTTCGCGCAGGCCCGCCAGCTGCGGGAACGATTGCTGGCCCTCGAGCGCGATCCGATGCCCCGGGCCAAGGCGCTGAGCCTCTTGAGCCGCGTGCTGATCGAGTTGGGTGAACCCGAGTCTGCACGAAAGGCGGCGACGGAAGCCATCGCCACGCTCGAGCGCGCGAACCCGAAACACCCGTCTCTGCAGGTGCCCCTCACGACGCTGGGCCGGCTCACCCCGGGTCCGGCCGGTGACGCACTCCTCGAGCGCGCGCTGGCCCTGCCGAGGACGGTGGATCACGAGTACCAGGGCGACGTCATTCGCGCGATGGCCGAGCGCGCCGCCCCTGCGGCCCGGCGCGCGCTGCTCGAACGGGCCAGACACGACTACGCGGAAGCCCAGGTGGACTTCCGCGTGA
>JAYVNA010000654.1:0-3537 GCA_043758715.1 Archangium sp. | reverse complement strand
CCATCACGATCGCGGATCAAGCCTGCGGACGGGGTGGGGCAGACGACGCCGGAAGTCGACGCAAAGTAGAAGCCGAGGTTGGCTCCACCGCGCGAGCGCGTAAAGCGCGTGCCATCGGGCAGGCCAACGCCCAACGCGCTCTCATCGGCCGCGGCCACGGCTGGCGTTGGGAACGCCGACATCCTTCCCACCTCGCTCCAGTACATCGACTGCGTCGTCGTGCTGACGCGCTGCTCGGTGTTCAGTGTCCACCCGACGCCGAGCGCGCTTCTGAACAGGGCGCCGCTTTCGTACGTGTTGCGGCTGTTGTAGGTGATGGCCAGCTGAAGCGGCATGCCTGTCGGCGTCGCGAGCGACACCAACTCGAGCGGTCCGAAGGACACGTTTCCCGTCGTGATGCTGATGGGTTCGCCGGCTTGGTCGACGCACGAATTTCCACCGCCCGGGCCTCGGGGATTCGGCCAGTCTGGTTCCGTGCAGTCGTTGTCTACGGTCCCGTCGCAGTCGTTGTCGACTCCGTCGCACTGCTCTGCGCTGGGCATCACCTGCCCGAGGCACGAGTCGACACCGCTCCGGCAAGTCAACGAGCCTACGAGGCACGCGCCGACACCTCGAGTAGCTGCCGGCCCGTCGTAGCAAGAGCGCCCAACAAGGCCCTCATCGATGGTGCCATCGCAGTCGTCGTCGACTCCGTTGCACGTCTCGTTGATGGGCTGAACACTGCACGCCCGACCCGGAGCGCTGGAGCAGATGTTCCCCGTAGTCACCAAAGTCCCGCTCTGCTGGCACTTGGCCATGAGGCATCGGCCGCCCATCAGCGTGCAGTCTGCGTCCGCGTTGCATTCGAATCGTGAACCGGGGGTTGCGCTACAGGAGGACGCTGAGACGCCCGCGTTGGCGGGGGTGATACTGCTGCATCCGCCCGCCCCTCTTTCCTCGCAGCACGCGTAGTTTCCCGACGGAGCATTTCCGATGGGGGCCAGGCATCCGTTGCTGCAGTCGCTGTCGTCACCGCAGTGAAGTGTTCCGTTGCATCCACACACGATAAGGGCGGGTATCGGGCTAGCGGTCGTCCCGTTGTTCGCGCAGAAACTGTACCTACCGGTGGTCGAAAGCGGACCGCCTTGAGGGCTGCAAGTGGCGGCTCCGTATGCTGACCTGAGCGCTACGAAAACCACGAGCAACGAGCAACGAACGACCAACCCGCCCTGCGTCCGCACCTGTATCAATCGACCCCCTCGGTTGATGGACGAACAGCATCTCCCGCCGACCCAACGATTGCCAATGTGCGCAGGACCCCGACAGGCGCTTCCAGTCCGGCACGCCCGACGTGAGCGCTGCGTCGCCGGGCTTCGCCATCGCCTTATGCACGCTGGCCGCGAAAGCGCGAGGAGTCAGCGCGGAGGCTGAGGAGCGAGCACGAACACCACGGTGGCGATGGCGACCAGCGCCGCTCCCGTGATGCCCCAGGTAACCGGGCTCGTGTACCAGGGCTTCTGATCGACCACCGACAGCTGCAGCGGTGACTCGGGGCTCGCGACCTTCGCCGCGGTCAGCTGGGTCGCGTCGAGCGCTTCCACGAAGTACCAGGCCGTGAAGCTCGAGGCGTCCTTCGGCGGAGGAATGGAGCCCGTGCACGCCGCTTCGTCTGAGCAGTTCATCTCTGACGAGTAATAGGGGCCGGTGGCCGTGAGCGCGTGGCGCAGCAGCACCCGGGTCACCTTCTTCTCGGGGTCGACCACCTTCACCTTCACAACATACGGAGGGTCAGCGTCGTCGCGCTGCTGCAGCTCGAGCCGGGCGCGCGCCTGGTAGCGCCGCCGCATTTTGATGACGAAGTCGACCAGCTTCGTCGGCGCGTTCGAGGGCAGCGAGAGCTTCGGGTCGAGCTCGAGCGCTTCGATCGCCCGGCTCTCAGCGTTGGCCTGATCGCCGAGCACCAGGTGAATGAAGCCCAGCTCGAGCAGCGCGTTGGCACGTTCGGCGAGCGGGCGATCAGGCGTCGCCAGGTAGCGTTGGTACTCGACCACAGCTTCTTCGTACCGGAGCTGGTCCGCCATCTTGCGCGCGTCGACGAGGCTCGAGGGCATCGCGGTCGAGGTGGCCGCCGAAGGGACCAACACCAGCGTGCGGGGAGCGTCAGGGAGAATCGAGAGGATCAGCGCGAGCAGCATCAGGCAGCGCTTCTAGTCGATTCCTTTGAAACCGGGAGCGAAGGCGCACATGAAGGGCGCCATGCACACTGCCTTGTGGGTCATTCAGGGAATCGCCGCGTTCATGTTCTTTGCGACAGGCACGCTGAAGGTGGTCGTGCCCCGCGTGAAGCTGATGGAAAAGATGCACTGGGCCAAGACGTGGTCCGACACCAACGTGAAGCTGCTGGGCTCGCAGAGGTGCTCGGCGCGGTGGGGCTGATCGTGCCGATGCTCACGGGAATTTTGCCGATCCTCACGCCCATCGCGGCGGTGTGCCTGGCGATCCTGATGGGCGGTGCGGTGAAGACTCACGCTGATCTGAAGGAACCCGTCATTCCCGCACTGATTCCCGGCGTGCTGGCCGTGATGATCGCCGTCGGCCGCTTCATCTACTGAAGGTCAGGGCACCACGACGCGCCGCAGATGCGGGCCCAGCCGCGTCATCGTCTCGTAGTGAATGGTCTGCGCCCAGCCAGCGATGGTCTCGATTGAGACGTGCTCTTCCCCATCGCGCCCCACCAGCGTCGCCACCACCGGTTGCTCGTCTTTCGTCGCGTGCGTCACGTCGACGATCAGGTGATTCATCATCACGCGGCCGAGCACGGCGCACCGGCGGCCGTTGACGAGCACATGCGCCTTGCCTGAAGCGAGCCTCGGGTAGCCGTCCCAGTAGCCCACCGGAAGCACCGCCACCCGGGTGTCGGCAGCGCAGCGCCAGGTGCAGCCGTAGCCGACGTAACTTCCCGACGGGAGCCACTTCACCACCTGGCTGGGCACCTTCCACGAGAGCACGGGCTCGAGCGCGGGCAGCGTCCCGAGCACCACGCGGGCCGAGAGCCTCGTCTCGGGTGACGGCCACAGTCCGTACATCGAGATGCCGACGCGCACGACGTCGAGCCGCGCGGGAGGAAGCACCAGGGCCGCCGCGCTCGCCGCGAAGTGACGCGAAACGTTCTGCGACACGCCCGCGCGCGCCTGCAGCAGCTTCACGCCTGCCTCGAAGTTGTTCAGCTGGGTGCGGGCGTAGTCCTGCTCGGTCACGTCTTCGGTGTTGGCGAAGTGACTGAGCACGCCCTTGACCGTGATGACGTCGCGGGCGGCGGTAAAAAAATCAGCCTCGCCGGCTGCGAGGGCGGCGCGGGTGAAGCCTTCGCGGCCCAGCCCGGTATCGAGGTGCACGTGCGCGTCGAGGGTGAGCTTCGCCGAACGCAGCGCGGCGACCGCGTCGAAGAAGCCACGATCCGCGGCGACCACGCTGACGTGTTGCCGCGCCAGCTCGACGCAGTCAGTCGCGCTCACCGCTCCGATCACGAGCACCTCAGTGCGGGGTTTGCCGTGCTGC
>JAYVNA010000653.1:0-3538 GCA_043758715.1 Archangium sp. | reverse complement strand
TCGATCAGACGCACACGCTCAACCTGACGGTCGGGTACCAGCTGCCCAAGGGCTACAAGCTGAGCGGCTCGTTTCACTTCAATACCGGCAGACCGGAGAACGGTGAGTTCGGGAGCCGCACCCAGCGCCTGGTCACCGATCCGGAGACGGGAGCGCAAGCGTGGAACCCCGTCTCGCTCGACCAGGTCGATCGGCTGCCGGCGTATGCCCGCGTCGATCTACGCGCGTCGAAGACCATCACCTTCAGCAATTTCAGCGCGGAGCTGTACCTCGACGTGCTCAACACCTTCGCGATCCCCGAGGTGTATGGGTTTGATTACACGATGGGGAACGACGCGCCCGGTGCCCCGCTCTACCCGCTCAAGTTGCCGATCAGCATTCCCGTGGTGCTGCCGACGCTCGGCGTGAAGGTGGTCTACTGATGCGAAGCGCGCTCCTCGCCCTGCTGCTGGTGGGCTGTACCAACCCCGACGAGATCATCCCCGCGAGCGGGATTCTGGTCTCGGTGGATCCGGTCGAGGGTCTGCCGGTGCGAATGCTCAGGAGCTACCAGGCGAACTATCAACCCGGTCCGATCGATGGCGCAACGCTCTTCAAGGAAACGCAAGCCGACGCCGAAGGCAGGTTTGCTTTCGAAGCCTTCCGAATCGAGACGCAAACCTTCACGGGGTCGGGCAACTACAGCTTTCGTTTTGAGACCACCTTTCCGTCGGGGACCGCGGCGTGGTCCGAGACGAGCCTGGGCATCGAGACCAGGCTCTCGCCCTTCCGTGACTGGCGACCCGGCGCTCGGCTCGAGGGAGACGTGCTGCGCTTCGAGCCGGCGATCGCAGTCGTCCCGCCCTCATCGATCGACCACCGCGCGCAGCTCACCACCAGCGATGGCGGCGTCGTGTGGAGAGCGGGTGACCGCCGCTTCCCTGAGCAATACGGGCCTCCTGAGAACGCACCCATCGTCATAGATGCGCTGCGTCTCGAGGACTTCACCGGCGCGGTGAACCTGGAAGCGACGACGTTGGAGTTCGAGGGCTCGGTCTACGGCATTCGCATCACCGCGATGGCGCCCGTCGAGCTGCGGGCAGGCGAACGCCTCGCGCTCAGTGGAAGCCGGGTGCCCCTCAGTCGTGGGTTGCCGTGCGCCGGGTTCGCAAGCCCCTGTCCGCTCACCGACGGCGACCTCACGATGGTGGACGCTGGGTTTCGGGAGGAGGTGACGCTCGAGTTGCCTGACGCTGCGGTGCTCACCGCGGTGGTGTTGCGCGGCGCCGAGGTCGCCAGTCGCAGCTTCACCTTGGAGCTCGGCCAGGCCGATGGCGGCGTGGTGCTCTCGACTGAGGAAAGGTTCGACCCTCTGATCTACCCCGGCGCGATCGCTCTGATCGTGCTCGCTGACGGAGGCTACGCGCAGACCTCGGTCCAATACCGCGTGGTCGAGTTCGACGCCGGCGTTCCCGTGCAGCGCGTAACGCTCCGCTTTCCCAACGGGCTGCTGGGCATCGCGGAGGTCTCGCTGTTCGAGTGAGCAGTCTTCGACGGCGTCGTTAAACAAGCGCCCATGAGCTCAGCAACTCGCGTGATGTTGGTCGTCGGCGCCGCCGGCGGAATCGGAGAAGCCCTGTGCCGTCGTCTCGCCACGGCCGGGACAAAACTGGTCCTTGCCGGGCGCAATGAAGAGAAGCTCTCAGCGCTCGCCAACGCCATCGGCGGCGACGTCGTGCCGCTCGACGCGCGCAACTTCGAGGCGATGAACGATGCGGTGAAGGCTGCCGTGGAGCGTCACGGCAGGCTCGACGGTGCGGTGAACCTCGCGGGCTCCATCGTGCTCAAACCGGCCCACGCGACCTCGTCCGACGAGTTCGAAGAGCTCATCGCCACCAACCTGCGCACCGCCTTCTCACTCGTGCGCGCCGCGGCGCCGGCCATGGGTCGCAGTGGAGGCGGCTCGCTGGTCTTGATGTCGTCGGCCGCGGCGCGCATCGGGCTGGCGAATCACGACGCGCTCGCGGCGGCGAAGGCCGGCGTCATCGGGCTCGCGCTCTCGGCAGCGGCGACCTACGCGTCACGCGACGTGCGCATCAACGTCGTCGCGCCGGGACTGGTACGCACGCCGTTGGCTGCGCGCCTCGTCAACAATGAAGCCTCGCTCAAGGCGAGTGAGGCCATGCACGCGCTCGGTCGCATCGGCGAGCCCGACGATGTCGCAAGCCTCATCGAGTACCTGCTCGACCCAGCGCATCGCTGGATCACGGGCCAGGTCTTCGGCGTCGACGGCGGTCTGGGCACGGTGCGCGCGCGGTGATGAGCGAAGCTGGACGCACGCAGGAGACGTCGCCTTGCTGACGAGGCCAGCGGCCGTTAGGCGATGCCCGTGAAGTCGTCTTCAATCGTCGTCGGTGCGGGCGCCGGGGGTCTGGTCGCCGCGCTGTATCTCCAGCGCGCGGGGCACGAGGTGGTGCTGCTCGAGAGCAAAGCCCGCGTCGGTGGCTGCGCCTCGGCGTTCCCCGTGAAGGGTTTCCGCTTCCTCTCGGGCGCCACCACGCTCATCGGCCTCGAGCCCGAGATGCCGCTGGGCCGGGTGCTGAGCGAGCTGCGCATCGCCTTCGAGGCACCGATCGCCGAGAAGAACATCACCCTCTGGCAGCACGGTGCCCCGCTCACGATCTCGCGTGACGCTGCGGCGAACCGCGAGGCGCTTTCACAGCGGCACGGTGCGCCCTTTGCGCAGTTCTGGGCCGAGGCGGCGGCGCTGGGGGCGCGCGGGTGGAACGTGATGACCCAGCTCCACTTTCCGCCGCGGGGGCCAGGAGATCTGTGGGGCGCAGCGAGCAACGCCGAAGCCTGGGGGCTGTTGCCCTCGATGCTGCGCTCCACGCAATCGCAGCTGGCCACCGCGGGCGCCATCGCTGACCCCGCGCGGGCGATGCTCGACGAGCTGCTGCTGGTCTCGACGCAGTCCGTCGCCGCACACACGCCGTACCTCTTCGGCGCCCTCGGCATCGAGTACCTGCAGCGGCCGCTGTACCTCGCGACCGGCGGGCTCGCCTCGCTGCTCGAACACCTCGCCGACGTCTTCGTGCAGCGCGGAGGCACGCTCGAGCTCGAGACCAAGGTCACTCGCTTCGGCCCACGCGCGGGGGGCTTCACCGTGGAGACCCCGAGTGGCGCCTTCGACGCCGAGCACCTGGTGCTCAACCTCACGCACTGGGACGCGCAGCGGCTCGCGAGCCCCGAGCTGACCGCCGCCTTCGCGGGCACCGTGAAGCGACACCCCGAGGCCTGGGGCGCGTGCACCCTGCACCTCGGGGTCGAAGACGTCTTTGGCCGCGAGGCCGCGCCGTACCACCTGGTGTCTTTGCCCTCGCAGCTGCCCGTCAGCGGCGCGCACTCGGTGTTCGTCACGCTGTCCCGGCCCGGCGACACCACCATGGCGCCCGAGGGTTTCCGCTCGGTGACGATGAGCTGCCACGTGAAGACCTCGCCGTGGGAAGGGCGCACCGAGGCCGAGCTCGCGGACCGCAAGGCGAAGGTCGGCGAAGAG
>JAYVNA010000652.1:0-3550 GCA_043758715.1 Archangium sp. | reverse complement strand
CAGTGAGAGCCCTTGAGGCACGAGCCCATGAAGCAATCATTCTTGCAGATGGAGCCCGTCCCGAGCGCCGCACAGTCTGAGTCCTGCGCGCAGGTGATCGAGCACAGCTTCTTGCGGTCGTTGCACACGAGCCCACCGTCGCCGATCTCCTTGCTGCCCTGGAGCACGCAGCTGGTGCCATCAGCGCACTCACTGGGCTGGGTGCAGTCTTCTCCGACCGCGCCCTTGGCGCAGGAAACGGTGAACGACAACGCGAGGGCGATGAGCGAATCATGGGCGCAAGATACCTGTCGCCTCGCCCACCGCTACGATGTTGCTCCTCGCTAACCCCGCGGAGCCTGTTCTCCCCGATTTCCATTCCCAGGCGCAGATGATGCTGGCGCTGCCCCGCATCGATCGCGACCGGGTCGAATAGCGAGGAGTTTTTCCCGGCGCGCGTGCATATCTGAGCCATGGCAACCGACGCGGCGAACGACATCGCGCGTTTCATTCTCCAGGGCTTCGACAAGCACTACCGGCTCTTTCGCGCCATCAGCGCCGCCGCCAAGGAGCGCTTCGAAGCCGGTGACTGGGCCGACGTGCGCCGCGCCGCGCGGACCCGCATCGACATGTACGACACCCGGGTGCGCGAGACGGTGGAAGGCTTCTCTCGTTTTCCCGGCGCGCGCGAGGAGTCGTGGTGGCCTGCGATCAAACACGCCTATGTGAGCCTGCTGCTCGAGCACCAGCAGCCTGAGTGCGCGGAGACGTTCTTCAACTCCGTCGCCACCCGCGTGCTGGCCCGCACCTACTACACGAACCAGCACATCTTCTGGCGGCCCGCCGTCAGCACCGAACACATCGAGAGCCTGCGCCCCACCTACCGCGTCTACTACCCCGCGGAGCACGGCCTGCGCGCCACGCTCAAGTCGATGTTCCTCGACACCCAATTGATTTGCCCCTGGGAAGACCTCGAGCGAGATCTGCACGCGGTGCTGCACCTGGTGCGCGAGCTGTTGCCCAAGCCACGCGAGGTGACGCCTTCGCTGCAGGTGCACGTGCTCTCGTCGCTCTTCTTCCGAAATCGCTCGGCGTACCTGGTGGGCAGGCTCGACACCGGTGCCACCGAGATTCCCTTCGCGGTGCCGATTCGGAAGAACGCCGCGGGCGCGCTGTACGTCGACGCGGTGCTCGCCGGCCAGGAGCAGATGGGCACCCTGTTCTCACTCGCGCGCGCGTACTTCATGGTCGACATGGAAGTGCCCTCGGCGTTCGTCTCGTTCTTGAAGACGCTCTTCCCGGGAAAGCCGGCCGCTGAGCTGTACATCGCGCTCGGTCTGCAGAAGCAGGGCAAGACGCTCTTCTACCGGGACCTCTTCGAGCACCTGCGCCACTCGACCGACCGGTTCGTGGTCGCTCCGGGCGTCAAGGGCATGGTGATGGTGGTCTTCACGCTCCCGTCGTTCCCGTACGTGTTCAAGATCATCCGCGACAAGTTCGAGCCCCCGAAGGACGTCGATCGCCGCAAGGTGATGGAGCAGTACCTGGTGGTGAAGTACCACGACCGCGTCGGCCGCCTCGCTGACACGCTCGAGTACTCGCAGGTGGCGTTGCCCCTGAGCCGGTTCGACCCTTCACTCCTCGAAGAGCTCGAGCGCCTGGTGCCCTCGCAGCTGGAACGCGATGGCGAGCGGCTGATCATCAAGCACGTCTACATCGAGCGCCGCATGGTGCCGCTCGACGTGTGGCTGACCGGGGCCGACGAGCAGAAGCTGCAGCGCGGGCTGTTCGAGTTTGGCCAGGCGATCCGCGAGCTGGCCGGCGCGAACATCTTTCCGGGCGATCTGCTGCTCAAGAACTTCGGGGTGACGCGTTCGGGGCGGGTGGTCTTCTACGACTACGACGAGCTGGCGCGGGTGACCGACTGCACCTTTCGCCGGCTGCCCACGCCGCGTGATGACGAGGAAGGGTGGTCGGGGGAGCCGTGGTTCTTCGTCGGCTCGATGGACATCTTCCCCGAGGAGCTGCCGAAGTTTCTCTTCAACACCGATCTCGCGAAGTCGCTCTTCCTCTCGATGCACGGCGATCTCACCACGCCTGAGTTCTGGCAGCGGAAGCAGGAACAGCTGAGCCGGGGCGTGGAAGACGACGTGATGCCGTACCCCGAGGCGCGGCGATTCGGTCACACGCACGCCTGAGTCGTTGGCGTCGTCGTTGCACCACTGCCTCACCATGTTCGAAGAACGGGCGCGGGGCGGGTGGTGGTGGGTCGGCGTGCTGGCGTTTCTTTCGCTGTTCGGCTGCACGTCGCGCAATCCCGGCGAGCAGGGCGAGCACCCGGTCGAAGTGCTGCCGGCCGACCCCGATTCTGGAACACCCGTCACCGAGCAGCCGCCCCCTGCGCCCGCGCACCGGGACCCCTGGCCGCAGCACCAGCAGCCCACCATCACCAAGAAGCGCAGCTTCCCGCTGAAGACGCCGGCGCTCGGTGGCTACGCGCTCAAGAGCGCCTTCAGCTCGGACGAGATCATTTTGCCGAACGCGCTGGTGTGGCCAAAGGCGGGCGCGCGGCCCTTCGAGCTCGACCGCCTCGGCCGCATCCTCGAGCTCGACGTGGCCTCGGCGCGGGTGGTGCTCGACTTCTCGTCGCAGGTCGCGCTTCGCTCTGAAGACGGCGCGCTCGGCCTGGCCCTCCACCCCGAGTTCGGCGACGGCTCGGGGCCAAAGCCATACGCCTACGTCTGGTACAACGCGAAGGGCACCCCCAATCACCTGCAGCGGCTCTCGCGCTTCACCTGGGACCCGGCGAGCCGCACCTTCCTCCGGGCTTCCGAGCTGATGCTGGTCGAAGAGCCCGAGCTGCGGCCTGAGCACAACGCCGGGCACATTCAGTTCGGCCCCGACGGATTTCTGTATTTCGGCAACGGCGACGACATCAATCCCGCCAATCACCAGCGGCTCGATCGCGCGCTGTTCGCAGGGATCTTCCGCATCGACGTCG
The DNA here is from genome assembly GCA_043758715.1 of Archangium sp. Taxonomy (GTDB): domain Bacteria; phylum Myxococcota; class Myxococcia; order Myxococcales; family Myxococcaceae; genus Archangium_A. The sequence goes on along the minus strand of JAYVNA010000652.1, from coordinate 570 downwards.
ATTCACGCGGCGGGACGATCAGCCATCCTCCTCCGCGGCAGCCGGAGGGCGGGCACACACAGGGCTACTACATTCCGAACGACAACCCCTTCGTGGGCGTGCCCAACGCGATGGAAGAGTTCTACGCGCTCGGGTTTCGCAACCCCTACGGCTTCTCGTTCGATCGCGCGACGGGGGAGCTGTGGCTGGCCGACGTGGGCGACACCTGGCGAGAAGAGGTCAACCTGGTGCTGCGCGGCGGCAACTATGAGTGGCCCTACCGGGAAGGCGAGCTGACTCGCGGCACCACGCCGCCGAGCATCGGCACCAGCCAGCCACCGAAGTTCTTCTATACGCACGCAGAGCAGGGCGATCTGACCTCGGTGCTCGGCGGCTACGTCTACCGCGGGCACGACCTGCCTGAGCTCACCGGCCTCTACATCTATTCCGACTGGCCCTCGTGCCGGGTGTGGGCGCTCAAGGTGGGCGAGCCGTTGGTCACCCGCAAGGCGCTCTTCGAGAACCAGCGCTGCGACCCCACTGCGTTGGCCGAGGACCCCCAAGGGGAGCTGTACCTGCTGCAGGTGGGCG
>JAYVNA010000651.1:0-3553 GCA_043758715.1 Archangium sp. | reverse complement strand
CGGCGCGCACGCTGCAGCGGCGACTGCTGGAAGAAGGCGTTTCGTTCGGCGAGCTGCTGGTCGAAGTGCGGAGAACCCAGGCGGAGCGTTTGCTCGCGCGCAGTGAGGTGGCGCTGAGCGAAGTGGCTGAGCGCGTGGGGTACGCAGACGCCGGGGCGTTCGTGCGCGCGTTCCGTTCGTGGACGGGCACGACGCCCGGGAAGTACCGCGAACTTCAGAGCTGAACTGCGAATTGGAACGCTGCAACGAACTCCCTCTCCCCGCGGGGAAGGGGGTTGGGGAGAGGCCCTTCAGCCTCTACGGCTTCGGGTGCGCGACGAAGAACTGCATCACCATCTGCCCCCAGCTGAAGCCCGTCGGCTCGCTGCAACTGAAATACATCGTCGCGCTCGGGATGCTGCTGGTCGGCAGATCCTGTCCACCCGGCAGGCAATGACCACCCAGATAATAAACGAGGTTCGTCGGAGCGACGTAATCGTGCTGCAGGAACTCGACGACGGTCCCGCTCGCGCTGGTGTACCGGGTGTGAACGAACTTCGCGTTCGTGGTCACGGTCACTGGCGCACCGAGCGCCCAGGCCGAGACCGCCGCGTCACGCTGCTGGGTGGCCTTCGAGAACGGCACCAGCGCATCGGCGGTCCCATGCATCTGCAGAATCGGCACCTGCCGCGAAGGAAGGGCACTGCCGGTGAACGCGCAATCGAGCACGAACGGCGGACTGACCGTGCCGAAGGTCTGCCCATCAGCCGCGGCGACCGGGGCCACTGAGGCGAGCACGTCCGCGTGGGCGCAGAGCATGCGGTACGTCATCGCGCCGCCCTGCGAGAACCCGGTGAAGTGAATCCGTTTCGGATTGATCGCCAGCGCGGTGACGATCTGCTGCAGAAACGTCCACACCTTCGGATCATCAGTCGAAGGGGTCCACGTATGAGTGAACCCGACGCTCGGAGAAGTGGGCTGCACCACCACGAAGCCCAGCGCCGCGGCGCTCGTCTTGAGACCAGTGCTCTTGTCCTCGGCTTCGGCCGTCATGGTGGCGCCGTGCACGTCGAACACGATGCCGCAGCCGCCGGTGATGCACGCTGCGGGAATCTCGACTTCGTAGGTAACCGAGTCGCACGAGAACGAGTGATGACCCGAGGTCACCGCGCTCACGCAGCCCGTCGGAGCGACCACCCCGCCGCCGCCGCCGGTTCCCGTTCCACCCCCGGTCACTGAGCCGCCGCCCGTACCACCGCCCGTAACGTTGCCGCCGCCGGTGGCCGAACCGCCGCCCGTGGCATTGCCGCCGCCCCCCGTGGCCGTGCCTGCATCAACGACAGGAGACTGCCCTCCGCACCCAAGAAGCACCGACACCGAGACCGCCAGGAGGACACGCATGAAGCGCTCATACGCGATCTACGCTTTCTCGACGAACTGCCTCACCTCCGGCGGGAGTTGCTCCTTCACCTCGGGGAATTGCGCCGCCAGCACGTGAGCGACCGCGATGTAGTCGGGCAGCTGATACCCGTAGAACGTGACGCGTTCGATGCGGGTGCGAAGGGTGAATCGCGACGTGCGCCTTGAGCGTCTCAGACGCGATGCGATGCGAATCGGCTCGGCGAGGCCGAGATTCCCGGTGCCAGCCCCGAGCGCAACCATCGCCACCGAGTAATTTGCAGGCCCTGGTCGAACGGAACGCGGCGACCAGGTCCCTCGAGCGTCCTCGCTCGCAGCTCGAGAGCCCTTCCGCGACCGGCACCGCCTCTAGCCGTTCAGCACCACAGCATTGAGGAAGACGGTGTGTCAGCTCGTCCTTCTTGCTCGTGACGAGCTGGCCTCTCGAGCTTCGAACTCCACTGGCTCGGGTGACCTGGCTTCGTGATGGTGATTCTGGTCACGAAGGTTCACGAAGTGACGCCACGAGGGCCCACCAATCAGTGTCCCAACAATGATTCGCAGGCCCTGGTCGAACGAAACGAGGCGACCGGGTCCCTTGAGCATCCTCGCCCGAGGCTCGAGAGCCCGGCGGCGACCAGCACCGTCTCGAGCCCTTCAGCACCACCTTCTTCGAGGCCTTGAAAAGTTCGCGATGGCCCTTGATGAAGGCGAGGTCAGCTCCTCCTTCGTCGCTCCTGATAAGTTGGCGCGATCTGCACGTCTTTTGTCGTCGGCTGCTGATGAACTCCGGCGCACCTCCACCGACAATGCGTGCATGGCCATCGCTCGCGTCACTCGTTCCGTCGCTGCACTTGTTCAGGCTCCGGCTCCGAAGAAGGCCGCTGCGGCACCCGCCGTCGCACAGAAGTCGACCGGCTGGACCGCCAAGCTGAGCAAACCCATCCACCGCATCGAAGACGCGTTCAAGAGCGTCGCTGCGCCCTTCGTGCAGGGCCCCGGCCCGAAGATCGACCCGTTCAACGCCAGCAAGGACTGGATGTCGGATCGCGTCTTCAACCAGCTCAAGCCCGGCGGTCCGATCGAGAAGCTGCAGGGTCCGCAGCGCGTGGCGTACGGCCCGCTGCAGGCGCCGCCCACGCTCAAGCGGCCGGTGGTGATGATTCCCGGGCTGACGATGCCGGCGAAGAGCTTCGATCGCATGGGTGATCAGCTCGCGACCAACAAGGCCAACGGTCCGGTGGTCGTCTACGTCGCCTCGCAGGACAAGTTCCGCATGGGTGATCAGCAGGGGCGCGAGGCAACCGCCGCCGAGCTCAAGAGCGCGAAGGTGTTCGAGGTCGAGTACCGCGATCCCTGGGCCTCGCCCACGCTCAAGGCCCCTCAGATCGCGAAGGCCCTCGAGCGCGTCGCGCAGGCCACCGGTCAGGGCGGCGTCGACGTGGTGACGCACAGCGCCGGCGGCACCGACTTCCGCCTGTACCTCGATGGGCGCGATCCCTCGAAGGGGCCGAAGATCGAACACGCCGTGATGATCGGCCCTGCATCCCACGGCACGTACCTTGGCAACATCGGCGCGGTGGTCGGGAACCCGGTGAAGAACGTCGACGACGCTTCTCGTGAACTGAGCGTCGGTTCCAAGATGATCAACGACCTCAACGTCACGTGGGATCGCCAGCGCGCGCAGCTTCCGGGCGGCGTCACCATCATCGGCACCACGGGCACTCCGACGCTCGGTCCGAAGAAGGGCGTGTTCGAAGATGGCGATGGCTACATGCCCTCGGCGCAGCTCGACATGCCGGGGGCGAAGACCGTGCGCATGGAAGGCCCGCACAACACCCCGCTCGCTCACCTCTGGCAGGTGCAGTACTCGGGCGTGGTGAACGCCGCGTTCGACGCGCTCGGCCAGTAAGTCAGCGCACGAAGCGATTCATCAACTGTTCGAGCAGTGGCGCGGTGCCCTCGCACAATCCCGAGTGCACTGACGACACCTGCACCACCGTGCTGCGGGGCGCGACCAGCCAGTGAAAGCGCTCTCCCCGCGGAAGCAGCGCAATCGGCCCCGCGGTCGCTTCCCCGGCCGCGATGCGCGGGAAGACCTCGAGGTGCTCACGCAATTCGTCCGCGTCGGCATCGGGCCACCACGCCTTCAACTTCGCGGTGTCGAGCGACACGC
>JAYVNA010000650.1:0-3555 GCA_043758715.1 Archangium sp. | reverse complement strand
GCTTGTCGTTGGCCGTGAAGTAGCTGTCGGTCGGCGTCGGGGAACCCGCGTCGGCCGCGTAGTGGAAGGGGAAGGTGGCGTCGCAGCGCGAACGCTCGCGAATGCTCAATACGCCACCTTCGGCCGACGCGCTCTCCAACTCGAGGAAGTACGCGAACGACTCCAGGCGGGTGCGGTCGACCGCGGGGGTCGAGCGCGCAGGGGCCACCGCGCCCTGAATCTCGGCGATGTCGTCGAGCTGGTTGTCGTTGTAGTCGGCGAGGGTCGACGTGCACGCCTTGGTCAACGAGTTGAGCTCGTTGGCGGCGAGGAGGCGGCCGGTCGCGCCGTACAGGGGCTGCTTGTTCGAAGGGCTCGGGTTGCCGGGAATGTCGTTGCGCAGGGTTTCCAGCAGGCGCATTGGGAGGAAGGCGGTGCACGCAGCGCCACCATCGGCGCCCCGCATCAGGCCTCCGTCGGGCAACATGCCGATCCCGCCATTGCGCGCGCCGCCGTCAGGCAGCGCCTCTGACGTCTTCACCAGTCCCTCGGGGACGCACGAGAGCACGTCGACCGAAATGCCGTACTCGTCGTAGAGCCGCACCCGGTCGACCGACTTGATCGTGCAGCGCGAATTGGCGCTCAGCGCCGGGTCGGTGGTCACGTTGCTGTCGCCCGCTTCTTCACGCACCCAGCCGTCGCCGTCGAGATCGCACGCGGTGGCGTTCGCATTGCCGCCGCTGATGAGGAAGTAGTTGTCCAACGTCTCGCACACGCAGACGTCGAGCGTGGTCATGAAGGGCCAGATGCGGCCTGAGAAGCCCGGGCCCGTGCACGTGGGCACCGGCGAGCACGAGGCGCACTGGCCAAGGGTGTTCGTCGCCTGGCCCGCGGCACACACGGGGTTGTTCGTACAGACCGGGGTGGGCCCGCTGCGGTTGCAGTACTGTGAGAAGGTGCACGTGGCGCCACCGCAATCAGGCACCGGAATGCACTGACCGCTCGGGTTCGCGGTGAAGCGCGGCAGGCACGCCCCACACGTCGACGAACTCGAGTTGCAGGCGCGGTGCAGCGCGACACAGCTCGCGCCCAGGCCGCCGTCGAGATCGGTACACGACGGTTCCATCGTGCAGCCCGCGCTCGCGCAGGGCACGCAGGCAACGCCGTTCCACTTGAAGTCGCCGGTGCAGGTGTCGGGGACGCACTGAGCGTCGCCGCCGTTGACCGACGTGCAGGCCTGGTTCGGCAGGCAGCTGCCGTTGGTGACCAGCTGGGCGCAGGTGAGCGCCGCGCGGCAGGTCTGGGTGCCCGCGTTGCAGACGGTCGTGCCCGCGCACTGGCCATTGGCATCGCACGGGCAGCCGATCACGTCGTTGCTGCAGGTCTGGCACAGCGTGCTGGGGTCGCAATACAGCGTGCTGTCGCAGGCAGCGCCCGTGCGGCAGGGGCAGCCGACGGCGCCTGCCACGCAGGTGTCGGTGACGCACACCGCGTTGGTGCAGATGAGCCCCGTGCCGCAGGTGCCACCCGTACCGCAGGCGCAGTTGAGGGCGCCGGCGGGGCAGGCTTCACACAGGCCGGTGGTGCAGCGCAGGCCCGTGTTGCAGGTGTTGTTGGCGCGGCAGATACACGCCGCTTCGCCGCGGCGGCAGTCGACACAGCTGCCCGACAGGCACTCGCCCGTGGTGCAGCTGGCTGCTGCGCACGCGCAGCCGATCAGGCCCTCGCAGCCCGCGTCGATGACGCCTGAGTCAGGGTTGGCGACCGGGGGAGGGCAGCCCAGAAAGAGCAAAGAAAGCGCGGCGACGCCGAGCGTGATGCGGACGGGAGAGGACATTCGCGGGAGCCTTAGAATGAAGTGAAGTCGGAGTAGTAGATGAGAACGCGAATGTCGGACAGCGTGCCCAGGTCGATGTCTTTGTTGACCGTCTCGTCACGGCGATTGACGACCAGCTCCCAGAGCGTGTTGACCAGCGGGCGGTCGCGGAAGCGGTAGTTCCGGTACACCTCGCCGTCGAACACCTTGGCGCCACCGACCGAAGCGTTGATCACGCCCAGTCGCTCGGGGAACACGTAGTAGTCGAGCTCGTCGTCGACGTTGCGCACCACCCCGGTGCCTGCAGAGCGCAGGTAGATCCGGGCCAACGCGTCGCCCATGCGCACACCCTGGAGATCGATCTCCACGTGGTGAACCTTGTGGTTGCGCGTCACTGGCGACAGATCCCCCACGGTGGTCGAGAAGGGCAGCGTCAGGTACCCGCGCGAGTCGAGCCGCTTGGGGTCCTTCAGCTTCTGGCGCAGCAGGTTGATGCGCACGTCTTCGGTGAGCGGCTGCCCATCGGTGCCCAACCGCGGAATGTTCATGATGTCGTCGCGCAACGAGAGCACCAGCACCCGCAGGTCGGGGTTGCCGAACTGCTCACCGAACGAAAGGTATTCGTTCTCGAGCTGGAGCAGGTAGTTCTCGAGATTGTACTGGCCCGCCGAGACCATCCGAATGAGGAAGAGCTGCTCCTTCCGCGCGTAGGACTGGCTCGTGTAGTACTCGTACACCCGGGTCAGCCGGTAGGCGGTCGCCAGCGCGTCGTTGAACGAGACGTCGGCGTTGATGATCGAGTCGTTCTGGTAGATGCGAACGTTCGGGTCGTTCTGCGCCTGCTGCACGTCGAGCGAGAGCGCCTGCGACTCCTCGTACTGGTTCTGCAGCCGCTGCGCGTTGTTGTACATGCGCTGCACTTCAGCGACCGCCCCGCGCATCGCGTAGTCGGCGCGCAGCGCTTCGATCTGCACCTCGAGGGTGTCGTTGAGCATGCTCGCGACGCGGGCGTTGCTCTCGATTTGCACGATGCCCAGGCCCAAAGCCCCGATGCCGCCATCGTTGACCGCGCCCAGGTTGCACTGGAAGGTGCCGGCGAACTTCACGCTGGCCGCGTCCAGGTTGCGCAGCTTCTCTTCCTTGCGCGCGATCTTGAGCTCGCTCGAGTACTGGGTGCCTGCCGAGGCCACGCCCATGGCGCCGATCGCCACGCCGGTGATCGCCGCCTTCACGCAGCCGATGGCCTCGCACGAGGTGGCTTGCAGGCCCGCGATCGCAGCTCCAATGGTGCCGGTGATGAAGGCGGTCTCTGCCTTCTGGTCGGCCATTTCCTTCTGCAGGGTGTTGCTGATGCCCGCCTGGCTAAAGGTGTAGTCGACCTGGGCCGCCATCACGCCGCACACCGCGGCCATGCGCTGCTGCTCGTTGCTGATGTCCTGGAGGATGTTGGCGTGCCGCTGCAAGACGCCCGCGATCTTGAGCGCGTTGTCCTGGGCGGTGAGCGAGGCGTTGTGAATCTCGCCGTTGCCCATGCGCCCGCAGGGGTCTCCGAGCTGCAAGGCGATCGCGTTCTGGGGCGCGTACTTCTGAATCGCCGGGTAGATGAGCCCATCGTCACCCTTGAAGGTGCCGCAGGCTGACGCCAACTGGTTCTCGTAGTTGTTGCGCAGGCTCACCAGGTCTGCCTGGAACTGCGCCGCGTCGACGTGGCCTTGCCGACCCGAGCTGAGCGCCACCGTCTCACGTTGCTTGGCGAGATC
>JAYVNA010000649.1:0-3557 GCA_043758715.1 Archangium sp. | reverse complement strand
GAGAAGCTCACCAGGTTCTCGTTGCCCTTGCCCCTGAGGCCCTTGAAGACGCGCGCGTAGTAATCGGTGGTGCCGAAGCTGCTGTCGTCTTCGTTGGTGACCACGATCACCGCCAGCGCGGCGTTGGGTCGAATGAAGCCCGCGTTGGGCTGACCTGGGTCGGTGTTCGGCGAAGTCAGCGCGAGCTGCGTCATGCGCAGGCCCTGCTCCCAGCGGGAACGCGAGTTGGGGAAGGTGGTGTTGGCGTCGAACACCTGGCGCGCGTTGGGCGTCAGGTTGGTGATGATCTTCGTGGTGCCCCGAAGCCGCCCGCCGTCGACCGAGACGATCGAGGTGACGCCCATCTGAAAGTCGACCTTGAGCGAGAGCAGCTCGCGCACGAACCGATCGAAGTTGCCCACGAGCGTGCGGCGCTCATTGGTCATCGAACCCGAATCGTCGATCACCCAGAGGATGTCGACGATGCCGTCAGACTGGCGCAGCTCATCGACCTGAATTGAGTCAACCCGGGGCGGATTGATCAGGTTCACCCGGCCGATGGGCGACCGATCGATCTTCGGCGGCTTGATCTCGACGGGCGACAAAATGGGAGGCGCGACCTCAGGCACCGCGGAACCACGCCCATTCTCTCGCCCCACCGGGTCGCAACCGGCGACGACAAGCAAAGAGAGGAACAGGAGTCGGTGCATGCGAATCACAGCCGAGACATTGGTGGACGTGGCCTTGGTGATGCAAGCATTGGGTACAACCTGCAACCCGTTCGACTCATTGCCGCATTGCGCTCTCGACCCCACCCGCCTACGACATTCCCGCCAGACCATGCGCGTCTTTCATCTCTCGATCCTCCTGATGTCGATTGCAGGCTGCCGGTGCAGCCCGCCCACCCCTCAGGGCGTCACCCTGCGCATCGTCAACACCAGTCGGGCGCCGATCTACGTCGACGCCACCGGCGGCCACCTGGGCCTGACTTTGAAGCGCGAGGTCAACGGCATGCCGTACGCCTTCGACGATCTCGCCTGCGAGTGCCGGTTCTGTTCGAACGCTTGCGGCACCTGCAGCTGCCCTGACGCGGGCGTCGACTCGGTGCTGCGCATCGAGGCGGGCGGGAAAGCGGAGCGCATTTGGGACGGGGTGGTGCAGGTGACGGGCTTCAGCAACTGCAACAACGACAGCTGCCTCGATCAGCAGAACGCCCCGGTCAACGAGCCCTTCACCCTCGAGCTGTGTTTTTCGCCCCAGAAGCCCACCGGGGTGGTGTTCAACGACGCGGGCGTGGGCGAGGGCACGGTGCCCAAGGTTAGCAGCACCTGCACCACGCGGCAGTTCGCCCCTCAGGATCTCGAGGTGGAGATCAGCCCCGCGCGCGGCTCGTCGTGCATGAGCACCACCGAGTGCAAGGGCATGGGCGAGCTGTGCCTCGATGGCGCCTGCACCACCGGTTGCCCGGCCAACGACTTCCCCGCGGTGGGGGCGGAATGGATTCTCACGGTCGCCAGCCCCGACAACATGGGCTTCTTCGAGCAGTCGGCGCGCCCGGTGGGCTCTCAATTCACCGGCACCGGCACGCTCACCTCCGCGGGCTACTCGGCAAGCACGCTCTCGCTGGGCTTCTCCCGGCCGGGCACGGTCGCCGGAGAGCGGCTCACCGGCTTCGTGCAGATCAAATTCCCCGTGGGGACCGGGGCGCCGCTGATGAGTGGGCGGCAGGTGACCGCGACCCTGCTCGACGACGGCGACACTTCGACGCCTTCGCGCGCGTTCATCTTGAAGGATGCCGTCACCGGCGACATTCTGCTGGCGGCCGACATGGGGCAGGGTGGGCGGCTGCTCAAGGCTTCCGATCTGGGGACCTTCAGCGTCGATGACGGGCAGGTCGCGCTGGGCTGCAGCCAGACCGGGTGCGGCCGGTTGGTGTTCTTCCCCCTGCGGTTCACTGCGGGCGGCACCTCGATTGAGCTGGCCCCCGGCGCGCAGGGCCAGCTGACGATGGGGACCTCCCGCTGGAACTTCCTCAACATCTCGAGCGGCGCCTATGAGCGCACCAGCTGCCCGGTGAAGGACCTCCGGCCGTTCGTTTTCTGGAAGCTCTGATTCACCCCTTCAGTCTTGGTTTTGATTGACCCACCCCGTGGTAGGGTGCGCGAACTCATGCCGTCGAAGTCGTCCTCATCAGACCTCGATAGAGGTCGACGCGTCGGAAAGTACGAGATCATCACCCGACTGTCCGTCGGTGGGATGGCTGAACTCTTCCTCGCGTTCCTGCCCGGGCCCGGGGGCTTCAAGAAGTTCGTGGCGCTCAAGCAGATCCTTCCCGATGTGAAGGCTGACGACTCGTTCGTGAAGATGTTCCTCGACGAGGCGCGCATCACCGCGGCCTTCAACAACGCGAACATCGGCCAGGTCTTCGATCTCGGGGAAGAGGCTCAAGAACTCTACCTCGCGATGGAATTCATCGCCGGCCAGAACCTCGAGCAGGTCACCAAGCGCGCGGCCAAACGCGAGCTCGCCATTCCCGTCGGGTTCGCAGCCCGGGTGGTTCGCGATTCCTGCATCGGGCTTCACTACGCCCACCACTTCACCGACCCCACGGGTCAACCGATGGCGGTGGTGCACCGCGACGTCAGCCCCAAGAACGTGATGATCACCTGGACGGGCCAGGTGAAGGTGATCGACTTCGGCATCGCCAAGGCGCGGGGCCGTCTCAATCGAACCCAGATCGGCGTGGTCAAGGGCACGTCGGGCTACATGTCGCCAGAGCAGGTGAAGAACGATCCGCTCGATGGCCGCTGCGATCTGTTCGCCGCCGCGGTGATGCTGCACGAGCTGCTCGCCGGCGAGCGGCTCTTCAGCGCCCCCACCGACGCCGCGATGATGCTCAAGATCGTCGAGGGCGAAGTGACGCCGCCTTCCACCACCAACCCCTACGTCTCGCCCCAGCTTTCTGACGTGGTGATGAAGGGGCTCTCGAAGAAGCGGGAGCAGCGCTTCAACACCGGCCGCGAGATGGCGCGCGCGATCGAGCAGGCCTGCCCCGACATCTTCGAAGATGAGCAGCTGGCGGAGTTCATGGGCCAGCTCTTTGAAGACAAGATCGCGATCACCCGCTCGCTGCTCGAGGCCGCCAACGACGGCGGTGACCAGGCGCAGATGAAGCAGGCCGCCGCAGGGCTCGCCATCGATGAGCGCGAGGCCGAGCCCAAGCCGAAGAAGAGCGCCAGCAACAGCGGCATTCGCGCGAACCCGAACCTCAGCCCGGCCCCTCAGACCGCCACGCCCAACCCGCGGCCGGGCCTCAAGAGTTCGAGCGGCTCGAGCGCGCGCCTGCCCAAGGTGAGCAGTACGAAAGAATCGAAGGTCGGCCTGTCGAGCCGCGCTTTGCCGCAGGTTGGTAAGTCAGCCGCGCGGTTACCCAGGGTGCAGTCTGCTCCGCTGAGCGTGCCCGAAGAAGAGACGGTGCCGCCCGACATCCGCTCGCCGTTCGCCAAGCCGCGCGAAAAAGCGAAGGAAGATCTCGACGCCACGCTGCCTCCGCGCGCCAGGTCGCAGCTGAAGTTGCC
>JAYVNA010000648.1:0-10961 GCA_043758715.1 Archangium sp. | reverse complement strand
TGCAGGGTCACCATCGTGTCGGCGTTGACTTCCGGCGCCACGAAGGTGCTCCCGGTGATCACCACCGCGGGGCCGCTGAGCTGAGTCCAGCTCACGGTGATGGGATCGTTGTCGGGGTCCGTACCCGCGCCGACCAGGTTGACCGTGTCGCGCTCGAACACTTCGATGTTCGGCCCGATGGTCGCGGTGGGCGCCTGGTTGGTGCAGGTGTTGGGGTCCGAAGTGACGCTGGTGAACGGCTTGTTGGTGATGCCCGTCACCAGGATGTCGTCGATCTCCCAGCCCTTCGCGGCGGCGGCGTCATCGGCCCCGATGCGGAAGCGAAGGCGAATGGTCTGGTTCGCGAAGCGCGTGCCCAGGTCGATCGTCTCGGTGTTGAAGGTCGGGTAGTTCGCGCTCTTGCCCACGAACGCCATCCGGCCGCGCAGCGGGTTCGAGCTCTGGTTCTGGGAGGTGGTGAGGGTGCCGGTGTAGCCCGGCATCGACGAGGCGCCCACGTCAGTCCAGGTGGTGCCGTTGGTGCTCACTTCGACCACCGCGCCGTCGTAAAAGTCGGTCGCGTCCTTCTCGAAGTCGAAGCGGTGCTTGAAGGTGATGGTCGCCGGGCCCGGGCCCACGTTCAGCGAAGGAGAGGTCAGCGAGGTGTCGGCCGGCGAAGCGGGGTTCGGGCCGAACCAGTAGTGCTGCGTCGCCGTTGACTGAAAGACCCGGAAGTTGCTGCCCGTGTTCAGGTTCGGGTCGGAGGCCGAGGTCCAGGTCGTCATCGGCGACTCCACGTCGTCGAGGCGGCTGCTGTTGGGCACCATGTCGAAGTTGAGGCGGAACATCGCCTGCAACGACACCGGGCCCATCGCCAACGAGGCGTCAGACACCACGATGTTGAACATGCCGCCCATCGAGCCGGCCACGTCGCCCAGCGCCACCGGAATGTTGACGGAGGTCATACCGAACGGCGCGGTGCTGGGCATCAGGAAGCTGGCGCCCTGGGGGAAGGTCACGCCCGAGGTCGGCGAGGTGATCGCCACCATCGCGCCCGCCAGCGCGCCGGTGCCGGTGTTCTTCAGGTTGATGGTGAGCACGCCGACCTCATTCGCGTCGAGGTTGCCGTCGTGATCGCAGCTGGTGGTCGCGTCGTTGAGCGTCACCGAGGTGATGGTGACCGCGTTGCCGACGGTGAAGCTCTCGGTCACCGGCGAGTTGGTCTGCGAATCGCGGTCGGGAGCGACCGCGCCCATGCCGATGCCGCGGCGGGCAAAGGCCGCCCACAGCTCGGCGAAGTCGGTGGCGTCGTTGGCGATCGCCACGGCCAGCACCGCGTCGCGGGCATCGACGAAGGTCGGCATCAGCGCCGTCGCCTTGTACGCACCCACCAGGTAGCGCTTCATCAACGCCTGCGCCTGGCTGAAGGTGTGCCGCTGATCGCGCAGCAGCGCCACGTAGCATTCCCACAACATCGCGGCCCAGACCTCGCCGGTGTTGTGCACTTCGCTGTTGTCCGCGCCCGTCGCGCCGAACGCCAGCGGGGCGGTGGTGGGCAGCAGGGTGCCATCGGCGATGTGTTTGAAGGTCAGCGGGTTCTTCGCGAAGTCAGCCGACAGCGGGTAGCGGCGGAAGCCGAAGTAGTACGCCTTGGGATCCGTGGCGAAGCCCGCCCAGCCGGCGAGCCCGAAGGCGCCGTTCCAGTTGGCGTTCGAGGCCACCAGCGCGTCGCTCTCGCGCGCGATCATCAGGCTCGCGTGGAAGTCGGCCCAACCCTCCCCCATGCCCACGGCCTGCAGGTTCGAGATGCCGTTGCCGTCGCCGATCAGGCGATTGGAGATGTAGTGCCCCCACTCGTGCGCCACCACGCCGTTGTCGATGGTGCCGTCGCGGTTGTCAGCGGCGGTCTGGCTCAAGGTGACCGTGGTCGCCCCGCCGCCCGAGGTGATGATGCCCTTGAGCGTGGTGCCCGAAGCCTGCGAGACCGCCATCGTCGGAATGGTGACGGTGGCCTGACCCGAGGTGGGCGCGCCGGGCATCGCCATCGGGCCGCTGCCCTGCTGGCCCGCGGGGATGTTGTTGGCGATGATCACGCCCGAGGCGCCGGCGTTCTGCGCGTTGAGGGCCTTCAAGTAGAAGGTGCAGGTGCCGCGATCGATGAGCACCACCTTGCCGGTGGCAGAGCCCGCGGGGAGCGCGGTGCAGGCGTCGACCGGCGACGAGAGCATCAGCGGCGCGGTGAGCATCAAGGTCTGCGCTCCGAAGTCCGCGCCCAGGGTGTTGAAGGTCTGCGCGGTGGCCGTGTTCGCCACCAGGGTGGCCGCGCTGGTGCCGTCGAAGATGTACATCTGCATGCGGGGGCTGGCGCCGTCAGAAGGCGTCGACATGTTCGCGTTGCTGCGGCCCGAGTAGTCCTGCGCCTCGGCGAGCAAGGCGTCGTTCTCCAGGCCACCGCGGCCCTTGTTGCTGGCCTGCGCGTTGCCCGCGGCTTCGTTGAAGCCGTCGTCGTAGTACCAGTCGTGGAAGATGTTGTTGTTGAAGAAGAGCTGCGTGATCGCCGCCTTCTGCTGGTTGACCGTCTCCGGGCTCGCCGCGAAGTCGTAGGTGTATTCGAAGGCGCCCGCCGAGCTGGTCGCCCCCATGAGGTCGCACTTCTCCGGGGAGGTTTGATTGCAGGTCGCGGTGAAGCCGTTGTTGCGATTGACGTCGGTGTACGCCTTCACGTTGTTGCCGCTGGTCGGGGTGGCGCCCGCGGCGAGCCACGGGTCGAGGGTCGAGAGGCCTGCGTGCTCGAGGGTGACGCTGGTCTGGTTCACGTGACCGGGGTCGAAGTTCGTCGGGGTACCGGTGGGGTGCGGCGTCGCCCCGAGGCCCTGCGGGCCGTCGCTCGGGAGAAAGGGCGCGCTGGCGTCAGCCCACACCTTGTAGGTGAACGCGTCGGCCGCGCTCAGGTTCTTCCGGTAGAGCACCGAGCCGTCGACCGCGGAGATTACGAACGAGTAGTAGGCCGAGTCCTGCTCGGAGAACGGCACGTCGAGCTCGACGTAGAAGCCGGGCACCACGCCGTCCGGCAGGGGGAAGTAGACGGCGCGCGTGCGCACCGGAGTCGACGCGCCCGCCAGCTGCCAGCGCTCGTACCCGCCGGCGACGGTGCCGAGGTCGGTCAGCTCGCCGCCCTGGAGCGAACGGCCGATCAGATTCTGAAACGCGGAGCCGATGGCCGACTCGGCGGCGAGCGAGAAGTCGCCGCGGGGCTTGGTCTCGGGCGTGAGGTAACCCGAGAGCGCCACCAACTGCAGCTTCGCGGTCATGATCACCTTGAGCTCGTCGCGGAAGACGCGCACGCCGTGAACGCGCTGCTGGAAGGTGACGATGACGGCGCTGCCGTCGTTGAGATCGTGCACCGACGAGACCTGCGCCTCGGCCCAGCGAGCCGAGTCACCGCGGTAGATCTCGGCGTGCGTGAGCAGGTAGCGGCGGGCGGCTTCGGCGGGCGTCAGACCCATGTCGCGGAAGCTGCGGTTGGACGGCTGCGGTGCCGACCAGAAGAAGGTGGGAATGCCGTAGCGCGGCTCGATCGAGGTCACCTGGCCGGCCATGAAGGCCGCCCGGCTCGACGAGTTCATGCCCCGAGGGTCGACGAGCGGCCTCGACTCGCGACGCGAGAGAAATGCATCCACCAGAGGTTCATTCGCGGCGACCGCGAACGACGAGGTGAGGAGAGCGACAGCAACCAGGAATTGCTTCGACATGGGCACCCTTTCTTCGACCGGGGTCTGGCTTCAGAGTCAGACCCCCACTGCGCACGTTCCCCACGTACGCGGGCGAGGTCGTACTGGTAGCAAGACAGCAGATCAAGCCCATTTCTCAATAAAAACGCATGTTTGCATGCCAGCAAAGTGGCGAGGCCCCATGACAGAAAAGTATCGGGTGGGCAGGCATGTCAGTGAAGGACAAGGTGTGACACCACTTGTTGCGAGGACTTGAGTGAGCACTGACCGGGATGCCCTCGAGGCAGCCATCGATGCCGCGCCGGACGACGCATCGCGCTACGCGGTGCTGGGGGATTACTGCCTCCAACTCGGTGACCCGCGCGGTGAGCTGATCTCGTTGCAGCTCACGGATCGAGCGTCGCGGGAGAAGCGCGATCGTGAAGAGGTGTTGCTGCGCACGCGCGGCATTCGCATCGCCCAGACGCAGCGCGCGCAGTGGCGCTGGGGCTTCGTGCACACGTTGTTCTTTGGCCTGGTGCAACACGCCGGGTGGGAAGAGCGGCGCGATGATTGGACCACCACGTTACTGGCCCCCGCGCTCGCGCACCCGAGCTGCCGCTTTCTTCGCGAGCTGGTGATCGATGCGGGGCCCGGTGACGACGCGCTGCGTTTCCTCTCAGCGCCGCCCGAGCGCAGCCGCGGCACGCTCCACCTCGAGAGCCTCACGCTGACTTGCAACGAGCTCGATCTCGCGAACCTCGGCGAGGGCCTTGCGGGGCTGACCAAACTCGCGCTCTACGCGCAGCTGATCGTGCCTGCTCCAGCGAAGTTACCGAAGCTGCAGGAGCTCTCGGTGCCCGTCGACGCCATGACGGTGGGCGGCCTGGGCGTGCTGCTGAGCGCCCTGCCCTCGCTGCAGCGCCTCACCCTCAGCTCGCTCGAGTCGTTCGATCGCGAAGCGCTCTTCCCGGTGACCCAGCTGACCGGCCTGCGGAAGCTGACCCTGCGCGCCGACAAGACGACGCGTTCGGCGGTGGAAGCGATCGCCAGCTCACCGCTGATCGAATCACTCACCTCGCTCGACGTGTCGCGCAGCGGCATGACCGAAGAAGCGGCGCACCGGCTGCTCGCGCTCAAGTTCGCGCGGCTCGATGATCTGATCCTGGGCGACTCGCTCTAATCAGCCCAGCCACTCGGGGTGGTGAGAAGTCCCGTCGAAGACCTCCGTCGACTTGTACTTCTCGTACTGGCCATCGCGCGCGGCGTGTTCGGTCTTCGCGAGCAGCGCTTCGCGATCGCGAGCCACCAGCGGCTTGAACCCGCGCGCCACCGTGAAGGCCTGCTCGAGGCGCTCGAGCGAGTCCATCCCGGTGATGGTCACGCTCACCGGCAGGCTCATCGCGTAGTTGAGGCACTCCATGGCGCTCACCGTGCCGGACTGAAGAATGTACGGAGAGCCCATCGGCTTCATCCCCAGCACGCCGATCTCATCCTTCACCAACTGCGGCAGGATTTGTTTTTCGAAGCTGTCGTGGTGAGCGTCCATCACGTTGAGGGGCAGCTGCACCGCGTCGAAGTGGAAGCCGTGCTTGCGCGCCTCGTCGAGCATCGCCTGGTGAATCGCGGGGCTCTTGTGGCCGGTGAAGCCGATGAAACGAACCTTGCCCTGCTCACGGGCCTTCACCACGGCCTCGAGTGCTCCACCCGCAGCGAAGACCCGCGCGGGATCACCGGGGCGGATGATCTCGTGAAACTGCAGCAGGTCGATGCGATCGGTCTTGAGGCGCGTGAGTGATTCTTCGAGCTGCTTGCGCGCGCTGGTCGCGGTTCGACCATCGATCTTCGTCATCAGGAAAGCGCGGGCCCGGTAACCATCGCGCAGCGCCTTGCCCATGCGCTCTTCGGACTTTCCGTCGGCGTAGTCCCAGCAGTTGTCGAGGAAGGTGATGCCGCCGTCGATGCCCTGCCGAACGATCGCGATCGCTTCCTTTTCGCTCGGCACGCTGAGGTGGAAACCGCCGATACCGATGGCGGAGACCTTCTCACCCGTACGACCGAGGGCGCGGCGCGGCACTTCCATCACCGGCTTCTCGGCGGCGGCTTTGCTCCACGACATCGCGGCCGCCGTCACCAGCGCGCCCTTCACGAAGTTTCTGCGATCCATTCCCGTAAGGGCTTGCAGCAATCGTGCACGTCACGCCCGCAACGGCTGAATGGGGAGTTCGAACGGGACCTCTGATTTTCCGAAGGTGAGCTCGACCGTACGGCGCCAGTACCGCGAGCCGATGCGGAGCGCCTGGTCGCGCGCGCCGGGCACGTACCGCGCTGCGCGTTCGACCCGGCCGACGATGTGCTTCATCACTTTGGGGGCCAGCTCCCAGCGGCTGCGGGGGAGTTCGAGCGCGTCGGCGTACCGGGCTCCGATGAGGTGGCGGGTGAGCGAATACCCGAAGTCGATCGCCGCCGGCGGGGCGCCCCGCTCCGCACCAGCGAGGATCAACGCGTGGGTGAGCATGCGCGAGTCACGATCAGGGGGCCCTTGAGTCGCCTCGAGCATCGACCACAATCCGCGCGCTTCGGAAGGCGAGGTGCAGAGCAACTCCTCGTCCACCCCCATCAGGCGGCCCACCTGACGCCACAGGTGCAGCGTCGAGTCTTCTTCGGTCTCGCTCACCTTCGCGCCGAGCTGCCGCAGCCCTTCGATCAGGTTCGAAGAGAAGAGGAGCACCGTGCCTGCCATGTCGTACTGATTGATCGGCGCGCCCCACTCGGCCGCCTTCCACCGGGGAGAATTCCGCAGCGCGTTTCGCACCCGCGCGTGAATGAGCCGCACGCGAATGGTGGCCCTGAAACCGGGCGACCCGAAACGCGTCCCCTGAGGGTGACTGACCGCTTCGACGAAACGCGCGGTTTCGGCGAGGCGCTTGTTCACGTCGCCGGTGAGCCGGCCTGAAAACGCGAGCGGCTTGTTGCCCGCCGGGGAGCAGTAGCCGAGCACCAACGACTTGAAGCCGAGCACGAACCCCGAGAGCAGGCCGTGGCGGAGCAGCACCTCGCCCCCGGCGTTGGCGCGGGCTTCGTCGAACCACACCGGGGCTTCTCGCAGCCATTCGTGCATCGTCGCCAGCGCAGGGGGCAGCTCGCCGGGCTCGGTGGACAACATGCTCGAGACCAGCCGTTCCTGATCTTCGCGGGGATGGCTGAGCAAGGCCTCGATCACCGCGTCGGCCAGAGGGTCTTCCCGCTCGAGAAACCGGGCCAACCGGAGCTCACGAGGACCCATCCGGGAGGTGCTGAGGAATCGGGAGGGGGTCATCGGCCCTGTTTGTAACGGGCGGGGTACGACGGCCGCAACGCAGCCCCTGCCATGCCCTAGATTGGCGCATGGCCGTCATCGAACCGATCGCGCGCGTGGGGCTGGTGGCGCGCGGCACCCTGTACGTGGTGGTGGGCTTCACGGCGGTGCGGGTCGCGGCTGGGTTGGGCGGCCGCACCACCGACGACCACGGCGCCGTCGAGGAGGTGGGCCATTTCTATGCGGGGAGCGTGTTGCTGCTGCTCCTCGCGGTGGGGTTGGCCGCCTACGTCGTGTGGCGAGTGGCGCAGGCCCTCTGGGACCTGGACGGACATGGATCCGGACTCACCGGCTGGGCGATGCGTTTCGGAGAGCTCGTCAGCGCGGTCATCCACTTCGGGTTGGCCCTGACCGCCGCCGGAATCGCCGTCACCAGCGGCGCGGGGTCCCTGCGTCGGTGGGTGGCGGTGGCCCTCGTCGAGCCCGCTGGCGTCTGGGCCGTCGGCCTCGCGGGCGCCATCGTCATGGGGGTGGCGGTGAACCAGTTCTACGGGGCGTGGGCGATGAAGTTCGAGGAAGACCTCCAGCTGGGTCAGATGAGCCCGGGCGGGAAGTCCTGGGCTCGGCGAATCGGCCGCTTCGGTCTCGCCTCGCGAGGGGTCACCTTCCTCATCGTGGGTTGGTTCCTCATACGGGCCGCGCGACACGTCAACGCGCGCGAGGTGAAAGACATGGGCGAGGCCCTGCGCGTGCTGAGCGCGCAGCCGTTCGGGTCCTGGCTGCTGGGCATCGTGGCCTGCGGCACCATCGCCTACGGTCTGCTGTCCTTTCTCGAAGCTCGCTACCGCCGGATCGTTCGTCAAGAGGTAGGACCTACGCCATGAAGCCACTCGCTGAGCTCCATCTTCACCTCGATGGTTCCTTGCGAATGAGCACGGTGCGCGAGTTGGCGAAGTCCGTGCCTGACGATCTGCTCTTCCACGCGGGCATGGGGCTCAATGATGCGCTCTCGCGGTTCGCGTTCACACTCTCGTTGCTGCAGGAGCCCGCGGCCGTGCGCCGGGTGGCCTCGGAGATTTGCGAAGACGCGGCGAAAGACGGCGTCGGGGCGCTGGAGATCAGGTTTGCCCCCCAGCTCCACGCCGGTGCGAGCGCGGCGGCGATCGTCGATGCGGCGTTGGAAGGCATCGCCGGGCGCGCGGGGCTGATTCTGTGCGGTCTCTACGGCGAAGATCCGGCGGTCCTCGAGAGCCACGTCGAGCTCGCCCGCACCCGCCCCGGAGTGGTGGCCATCGATCTCGCAGGCGGCCCGGCGCCCACGCAGGCGTTCCGGCTGGGGGACTATGCGAAGCCGTTCACGCTCGCGAAAGAGCGGGGGCTGGGACGCACGGTTCATGCGAGCGAGGGGCGCTCACCCGACGAGCTTCGCGTCGCCATCGAACGACTGCACGCGCAACGCATCGGGCATGGCACCAGCCTGCTCGAGGATCGCAGCGTGCTGGAGCTGGTGTTGGAGCGCGGCGTCACCATCGAGGCCTGCCCGACTTCGAACGTTCACACAGGCATCTTCAAGAGCGTGAATAAGCACCCGCTGCCGAAGTGGCTCGAGCTGGGGGTGCGCGCCTGCATCTGCGCCGACAACACCCTGCTCTCTGATGTCACCAGCGCCCAGGAGCACGAGCGTGCCTCGCGCATTCCGGGAATGACCCCGACTCGCCTCGACCAGGCGATCGAGAATGCGCACGCCGCGCGCTTTAGCCGCTGAGCGTCAGCGCAGCCCAGCCAGCTGCTCGAGCACGGAGAAGAGCGGATAGATGCCGCTCACGTATTCGGCTCGCAAGGGCCCGGGTTCGGAATGCTCGTCGTCATAACGAAGCACCCCCGCAGGCGTGGTCAGCACCACGGCACTTCTCGGCACGTCGGACCACGTTTGGCGCTCCGCACGCGCGAGACCGCGCATTGCCAGGTCGAAGCGGCCCAACCCGGTGGCATCGAGCACTCGCTCCCCGATCGCGTATTGGGGAGACGACAGGGGCTCTCCCAAGCACACCTCGTATTGCAGCCGGCCTTCGGGGAGCGTCAGCGAGTAGTCCCAGCCGGTCAGTCGCCCACCGTCAGCCGTGCCACACGTCGCCTGGAAGTAGCCCGCGTGTGAGCTCGCGTCGACTCGGGTCGCGCCCACGGGCCACAGAGGAGACAATCCAGCGTCGGTTCCGGCATCCAAGGAAGTGAAGCCGCTGTCGACGAGGGGTTCGCCGGCGCTTCCACAGGCGGCGACCACCAGCGCGCAGACGATGTGGAGCCAACGAGCCATTGATCTATCCTTTGTTCTGAAGCGGAAGGTTCCACAGCGAGGCGTATCGGCCGTCGCGAGCGAGCAACTCCGGGTGCGTGCCCTGTTCGACCACCCGTCCCCGCTCGAGCACCACGATCTGCTCGGCCTTCTGAATGCTCGCGAGCCGATGCGCGATCACGATCGCCGTGCGGCCGACCAGCACCTTCTCGAGGGCCGCCTGCACCTCGCGCTCACTTTCAGGATCGAGGTTCGAGGTCGCCTCGTCGAGGATCAACACCGGCGCGTTCGCGAGCACCGCGCGAGCGAGACACAGCCGCTGCCGTTGCCCACCCGAGAGCGTCACGCCCCGCTCGCCCAATTGCGTCTCGAGGCCCTCCGGGAGCGCGGTGATGAAGTCCCACGCCGCGGCCACCCGGCACGCTGCCTCGAGCTCAGCCGACGTGGCCTGCGGACGCGCCACGAGCAAGTTGTCCTTCACGCTCGCGGAGAAGAGCAGCGGATCCTGCGTCACCAGCGCGAACTGCGAACGAATCGACGAGAGGCTCGCACCTGCCACGTCGACCCCGTCGAAGCGCACCTGACCTCGGCCCGGCACCTCGAAGCGGAGCAGCAGGGAAGCGAGCGTGCTCTTGCCGCTGCCGCTTTCGCCCACCACTGCGGTCACCTTGCCCATGGGAATCGACAGGGTCACGCCATCGAGCGCCATCCGCTCGCCCCAGGAAAACGCCACGTCCTCGATCGTGATCGCGTGCTTGAGCGGAGCGAGTGTCTGCTGCCCTGAGTGCTCGAGCTCAGGCAGGTGAAGCAGGGCCTCGATGCGCTCCAGCGCGGCCGCGGCGCCGATCGCGAACTGGCTGACCCGGCCGAGATCTTTCGCGGGCTGGTACACCAGCAGCAACGCGCCCAGAAATGAGACCAGCGCCTCGGGCTCGACCGCGCGGGTGCTCAGCGCCCAGGCGAGCGCGCCGCCGATCGCACACGACGCGAGGATCTCCATGATGCCCGGCACGCCCGCCCGCGCCCACGCCGCCCGGGTGAGCGCCGTCTCGACCGCCGCCGTGCGCCGATGAAAACGATCGAGCTCGGCCGTCTCTGCGTTGAAGGCCTGAATCGTTCGCAAGGCGCCGAGGCCTTCCTGCACCTGCCCCGCGATTCGCCCGAGCGCAGCCTGCCCTTCGCGCGTGCGCCGCATCAACGCCGCGGTCAGTCGCGAAGCCGGAAAGACCGCGACCGGCACCACCAACAACGTGATCAACGCCAGCTTCCACGACAACGAGATCGCCACGCCCGCGAGCACGACGATCTGCAGCGTGTCTCGCAGCCAGCTCGCGACGGTATAGGTGGCGGCCTGCTCCACCGCGGCGACGTCGGCGGTGAAGCGGCTGAGCAGATCACCCGAGAGCCGCGTGGTGCGTTGCTGCACCGAGAGCGAGAGCAGCCGCTGGAAGATCTTCCGGCGCAGCTCGATCACCACCTGCTGACCGAAGAGGCCCACGAAGTAGAACTGCCCGAGGTACCCCACGCCCTTGATCGCGCCGATGATCAACACCGCCACCGGCAAGATGTAGATGGTCTGCGATCGAGCGAGGCTGCGCAGCGAAGGGAAGAGCGCGAACACACGCGTGAGCCCGCCTTCACCGCCCGTCAGCAGGAACTGCAGCGCGGGCCCCATCAGGAA